>JAFTTR010000004.1 GCA_017466695.1 Alphaproteobacteria bacterium
CATTGGGAACATTAACATTAGCGCCATTTTTAATAAGTACTTCAACAAAATCTGGAAGCATATAATTCACTGCATGGTGTAAAGGGGTATTACCTTTATCACCCACTGCATTTACATCTGCACCAGCATCTATCAGTTCTTGCAATTTTTCTGACGTCAAATTAACATCTTTCATTGCCTCTATTAAAGAGACTTGTGTTGTTCTTGGCGCTGCAGGTGGTGCATCTGTATCCAATCCCAAACCTTCAATAAGACTTGCTGTTTCCTCAAGTTCTCCCCTATCAATCGCGTCATCATTTTCTCTTTGCTGTTGTCCAGCTTCATCTTCTCTTTGCTGTTGTCCAGCTTCATCACTGACTGTTCGTTGAAGTTCCTCAAAAACCCGTTTACAACCATATCGTTCTCTTTTTGTCCTATATGGAGTACCCGCACCTCCAACACTAGAAAAGTATCCAGCATCATTCAACTTCCCTGGGGAATACTTAAGATCAGAATACCCAGGCGCACCCACTGTATACAAAATCAAATCCATTGCAAGCGCCTGTTCACCATCATTTTGGTCTAATTTAGACAAATAGTCCATTAAACCTTTTCTTTCTGCAAGTGTTAAATCACTCCATTTTTTAAGGCCCCAAGAACACGGTAATTTTCGCTGTTCAAAAAATTCAACATCATCATTCCTAAACGTACTATTAAAATCGCCAATAGTAATTTCTGCAGGTCTGCGACCTTCCCCCTCATGCCAAATATAGCCACAATTTTGCAAAATATTATTAAGCGTAGCTGTCAAATCATCATAATCCATTGTATCCTCCTTTAAAACACTTTGATTTTGCTTAAAAAATTAAGCAATACACAATCTATTAATTATATTGTACCAAACAAAAATTAGAGCGTCAAATGTTTTTTTTAACTTTTTGAATTTTAATGATTTAATTGTTTTTTTATAATACCTACTTTTCAATTAAAAACAACACTTTAGTTGGCATTGCATTTCTTTTTCAACCAATACATCTATTGTTTATAACTTAATTAGGAGGAAAAATGAAAAAAATTTTATTTTTATCAACAGCGTTTCTGACTTTTTGTCAAATAAGTCATGCCAACGCACAAAGTTTTATTCTTGAAACAGCTGAAGAAGCCCCTTTAATTGGGACAGAAGAAAATCAAGAAACATACCAAACGCTGGCTCAAAACGAAAAGCGCCATACGAACACACTTGCCAAATCAGTCACAACCAGGCAAGCTCAAAGCAAAGCATTGCATAAAAAATTAAAAGCAGCGCCCAAAACTTGGGCTTCAGATTACGCAAAAGCAAAACAAGAATTCTTAAATGCCACTGGTATATCTTATACCATTGATGCCTCTGTTTTGGCTCAACGAGGTGCTCCAAATGGACATATTACCCCCTGGCAAACACAATATTACGGCTCAATGAATTGGGATTTATTTAATTCTTCAACTTTTGGTGCCGGCTCTATTCAAGCAGCTTATACACTGGTTCGATATTGGAATCAAAATGCATCCATTTTAGGGGACAATATTGGTATTGCGACAAGCCTAAACGACTACACACAAAAAGCTAATTATTTTGATCAACTTTCATACACCCATCAATTTGCAGGCGCATTCAAGTGGCTCAGCGTTACACTGGGACAATTTCCCCTTTATAACTTTGATGGAACAACATATAACTCCAATCAACAAATTAACTTTATGAACGAAGCCCTCTCCCAAAACCAAACAAGCCTTTACCCATCGGCAGGACTTGGGGGATATGTTACAGTTACACCAAACAGCCTCCTCAGTGTCAGCGCTGGGCTTCAAGATGCTACAAATATTTCAGGCAACCGCCTCACTTTTTCACATTTTAAAGAAAAAAAATATACCCCTTTTGTCAGTGCAACCCTTTCCCCTACAAATGCTTTAGGCGCTTTACAGCTTTCTGTTCTCCTTTATCATCAACCAAGTGTGCCAGAGCAAGAAGGTGATGCAAAAGGATGGAGTTTTAATATTCAACAAAATATTGGCAAAAAATGGGCCCTTTTTGGACGTATCAATGGCGTAAGCAAAGGGATTAACGGCTTTGATCAATCTTATGTTTTAGGGGGTGTTTACAACAATCCACTCAATCGAAATGAACTCGATCAAATTGGTCTTGCTTTAGCCATGAACAAAATCAACAAATCATATTTCGAGGAAAATACACGTTCTGTTGAAAGTATTGTTGAAGCCTACTGGGCCTGGGGAATATCTTCATTTGTAACCATCACGCCTGATATTCAATTTTATATCAACCCTGCCCTCAATAAAAAATCAAACACAGCAACCGTGGCTTCCTTAAGAGCAACATTTATGTTTTAACCATGTTAGATAAGCTCATCAAATTCATTAGCTTTATTTTCTTTATCGCAGCTCTTTTCTTAATTAAAAAAGAGGTGGACCTTGTTGGACTTAAAAAATTGTTTGATATCATTTTATCCACACCCTTTTATTTGATTTTAGGTGCTTTTTTAATCACAAGTGTCAACTATTTTATTTTATCTGGCTATGATTTGATTGGGCTTAACTACATTCAAAAAAAACTACCTTTTAAAAAAGTTCTGCCCATGTCCAGCATAAGTTTTGCCATCAGCAATCTTGCTGGACATATTTATGCCTCGGGTGGCGCTATCAGATACTTATTTTTAAAACCCCTCGGTTTTACAAAAAAAGAAATATTCCTACTCATTTCATTTGAAACATTAACCATTTTACTGGGTCTTGCCTTTGCTTTTGTTTTGGCTGTGTTTTTAGAAACCATTGATAACACGCTCAAAAGCTATCACTATTTATCGCTGTTGTATTTAAGTGCCTTTTTAATTATTACTGGATTTTTATTTTATTTTGAAGAAATTGTTAAGAAAAACAGAGTGTTATATATTGGCAAAGTCTCTTTAAAAGCTCCAACGCTCACCCAAACATATTTAGGCCTTCTTGTTGGATTATTTGATTTTATAAGTATGTTTTTGGTTTTTTATGTGTTTTTGGATTATTTTATAGAGGTTCATTTTATTAAGGTTTTTATCATCTTCACAACGGCAATGGTTTTATCCTATCTCTCGCAAGTTCCAGCTGGGATTGGTGTCCTTGAAAGCTTATTTATAATCCTTTTTCCTCATACAGCGCAACAAAAAGGGATGATTTTGGCAGCTTTTGCCCTTTATCGTGTGGTTTATTTTATTCTCCCTTTTGCTCTGGCCAGCATTTATCTTTTGTTTCAACGGATTCAAAAAAAATAAATTTACAAAAAAAACAAAAATGCTATAATAAAACCTATATTGCTGAGGGAATATGGGGACAACAATGAATCAAAATCTAACTGAGAAAGAAAAAAAAGCACACCAATGCATCAGTATGTTGGCTTCTTGCTTAAAAGAAAACGACCTGCAAAGTGCTGAATTTTTCGATCTTGTTGATGAGTTTTTTTATCTTAAAAGCGATACGGAAATTGCAGCAAAATTTAATGAAATTTCAGCTAGTTATGGTCTCACGCCTGAAATTCAAGCTAAAATAAAAACACTTAAAACCCTCCAAAACAATATTTCCCAGATGGAGAAAAACTATTTTCTGATGATTGAAAGAGCTGAGCAAAAAGAACGCCAAGCAAAACAGATGGAAGAATTAAAGCAAACAACGCTCCTTATCAATACAAACCCTTACGAAATTTATAAAAATCTTGAAATGGCTAAAAAAGCAATTGATGCAGGGTTAATCAACGCTGATGATATGGTTAAAAACCCCATTACAAAGAAAACCACGCAACGCCATGAATGTATGCTTGATATGGCTCAGGACACAGACATAAAAGCAAAAAAATTAATCATGCAAAAAGATGAAAATGATGAAAAAGTTTTTAAAGTATTGGTTTATATTTCCTCTTTACCTCACCAAGAACAAGAAGATTTATTCAATCAGCTTAAAAAAGAAAAACCTGAAATTTATCAAAACTTGGTTCAAATGATACCCTCAATTGCTTCTGAAAATTTTGCGCCCACTATCACAAGAAATTCAAGTTCGATAACCTCAAAGCAAGATTTTTGGAAATTGATGCAACATCAAGTGGATACATCTGATGTAAATTATGAGATGATTTGTGACACATTTGAAAAAAGACAACAAATTCAAAGGCAAATGAGCAGTTTATACAATATCAGCAGAGCCAATGCTGAATTTAACTATCATCTGTTAAACCATCAAAAAAATCCTCTTTCTCAAGAAGCTAAAGGAAATTTGCAAACAGCTATTTTAAAAGATAAAGCCAGCGCTCAGCTTTTAGCCTCTGGTCTTTTTATGTTCAGTCAAGGAAAAGAAAATGAAAGTGTTAATATTTTGCTTGCGTGGAAAAACCTTGAAACACCTGAGAAAAGAAAAGGCCTCCTTGCTTATTTTCAAAAAAAGGACGCTCAAAATTATCCAGCCACTCTTTTGTTGATGTATCAAGCACTTTCAAAAGAACGGAAGGCGAATAAAACACCTTTAACAAATAACGAATACGAGCGCTCTATTCCAATGGAGTCCTTAGTTGATTGTTTTAAAGACCCTAAAGGGAAGATTGAAGATAAGAAAAAACTTTTACAACTCATCCAAAAAAATGACCCTACCCTTTATCAACATTTGACAACAGCCTTGCGCCAAGCAGAACCAAAAATTTCGGAACAACTCGGCCTGACAACACCAACAGCAACACTTAATCGTGTGGCTCAACTTCTTGATACCCCAACTCAAAATATCACTTCTCAAAATAATGTTGAATTAAGACAATAAAAACAGACACATAAAAATGCATCTGTTTTTATAAAAAAATAAAATGAAACACCGAGCTTAATCTATAAAATCAAGCACAATGATTTCATCAATAACAGCTTCTTTTGTTTTTGGATCAATGGAATAAATCACTTCCACAAATTCATTGACATCTACTTCGGCTGCTGAAGCTGATTTTTTTTCCTCTTTTTGATAATATTTTGTTTGTGGTGTCATTTTAAGTTCTTGATGCATTTGGCTGTTCGTTGGTTGAACGTGAATCACATCATCTTTTTTAGCAACAACTTTACCAGAAACTTCAGCTGCATTTACATTTAAAACAGAAAAAGCCAATCCAAAAGCAAATAATGGTAATAAAATTTTTTTCATTTGTTTCTCCTTTTTCAAAGTTTAAACTAACAAAGCTTTGCTTAAAAAATATGGGGCAAAAGAAGAAGGACTCAACCCCTACAAAAGAATATATCTCATTGATTTTAAAGACAAAAGAATTATATCTATCAAGCACAAGAAATGCATAAATAAAAAACGTGCTGAAATTTTTTTATAGGAGAATAATTATGACAACAACAACAAATTTAACTTTGGGTACCAGATATCCAACACTTGCCTTTCACACAGGAGGAGCTGGTCAAGCACAAGATGGCATTCCCCCTCAACCTTTTGAAACATTTTGTTATGATTCAGCTTTGTTAGATGCTCAAATTCAAGATTTTAACATTGTTCCCTACACTTCTGTTTTACCACCAGAACTATTTGGAAATATTGTTCCAATTGAACAGGTTAAAAATCAATTCAAGCATGGGGCTGTTTTAGAAGTCATTATGGCAGGCAATGGCGCTAAACGAGAAGATCACAAAGCCATCGCAACAGGTGTTGGAATTGTTTGGGGAAAAGACAAAAAAGGAAAGTTTATCGGTGGATGGGCTGCTGAATATGTGGAATATTTTGACACCTTTATTGATGATGATATTGCCTCTGCGCATGCTCAAATGTGGTTGACAAAATCACTCAACCATGAACTTAATCTCAGAGGTGTTGACCAGCATAGTGATTTTCAATTCTTCCACAACTATGTCAACATCACAGAAGCGTTTGGTTATTCGTTAACGGCTCTTGGGTTCTTAAACTTTGAATTTGCCCCTGCCGTTCATGTTGAAAAATAAAACTTATTTTAAGCGGCTATAAAAAAGCCGCTTTTTTCATTGAAGGAGAAACGATGTCTAAATCACAACAATCAACCATGACAAATTCTTCAAAACTCGGTATTTTTGGCCTTGCAGCCATTGTTGTGAGCTCAATGATTGGTGGAGGGATTTTTTCTCTTCCCCAAAACATGGCTCAAAGTGCAGCTGTTGGCGCTGTTATACTTGCTTGGGTTATCACTGGATTTGGCATGTATTTTATTGCCAATACCTTTCGCATTTTAGCAAATGTTAAACCAGATTTAACAGCTGGTATTTATATGTATGCTAAAGAAGGATTTGGCTCTTATATGGGATTTAATATTGGCTGGAGCTACTGGCTCTGCCAAATTTTTGGAAATGTCGGATACGCTGTTATCACCATGGATGCTTTAAATTACTTTTTCCCCGGAGTATTTACTGGAGGCAATAATTTAAACTCCATTATCGGTGGCTCTCTTTTAATCTGGTTTTTCAATTTCTTGGTTTTAAGAGGGGTCAAACAAGCAGCTTTTATCAACCTTGTTGTTACGATTGCTAAAATTGTGCCTCTTGTTTTATTCATTATCATCTCTATCGCTGTTTTTAACTTTGATAAATTTGATTTTGACTTTTGGGGACAAGGGATTGATGACAAATTAGGCTCTGTGGGAGAGCAAATTAAAAACACCATGCTTGTAACCTTGTGGGCTTTCATTGGGATTGAAGGGGCTGTTGTTCTTTCTGGCCGAGCTGACAATCAATCAGATGTTGGGAAAGCCACACTTATCGGCTTTTTAGGGTGTTTAATTATTTATGTTCTCTTATCTATTTTACCATTTGGGATACTTTCACAAGCAGAATTAGCTAAAATTCCAAACCCCTCCACGGCCGGTGTTTTAGAACATGTTGTTGGCTCTTGGGGCAGTTATTTGATGATTATCGGCATGCTCATTGCTATTTTAGCCAGTTGGCTTTCTTGGACCATGATTGTGGCTGAAATGCCCCACACAATGGCAAAGAATGGCGCCTTTCCTAAAATCTTTGCCCACGAAAACAAGCATGAATCTCCCAACATATCTCTTTGGGTGACAAGTTTTCTTATGCAATTAGCTATGGCCTTGGTTTATTTTTCAAACAATGCGTGGAACACTATGCTTTCAATCACTGGGGTTATGGTCTTACCGGCTTATTTTATGAGCGCTCTTTATTTGTGGAAAATTTGCGAAGATCATGAATTTCAAAAACAAGCCGGTATTTCAAGATTTACAGCCCTTACAACTGGATTTTTAGGGTCCATTTATGCCCTTTGGCTTATTTATGCAGCCGGGTTAAGCTATCTTCTCATGGCTGTGATTTTTATTGCTATTGGTATTCCTCTTTATATGATTTCACGCCATGAACAAGGGGCCAGATTTTTCTTTGAAGAAAGAAAAGAGACAACACCGTTCATCTTTTCCGACTCAGAAAAGGCTCTTTGTGTGATTATTATTGCAACAGCTCTTGTTGCTATCTATGCCTTCTCACACGGCATCATTAGCTTATAACAAAAAAAAATAAAGCAACACACAAGGGATTAATTATCAGCTCCTTGTGTGTTGTTTTTATAAAGAGGTGTTTCAACCATACCAACACCCATCATTGCAAATAGGCAAACTGAAATAAATAATGCTTTTTTCATTAAAATCCCCCATAAATATCTTATTATGGTTCATACGAGAGAACTAAAAAAACAAGAAAAAACACTCTGCCCTCAATAAGCAAAAGTGTTTTTGTTCATTTAAATTAAAGAGTTAAACTCTTTGAAAAAGATGCGAAAGTCTATTTGACAATAAAGAAAGGCGTTTTTCAGCAGAAGAAGGGGTTTTAATCTTTATAGGTGTTTCAATTTCTTTTGCCTTTTGAGGAAGTGGTTTTTCTTTTTCAAGCTGTTCAATTAATTTTGAAACATCTTTTAAAATATCATTTTTTAACCCATCAACCCGAGCTTCTAAGCGTGTTCTTGTAATAACATTTTTATTTTCATCTGTTTTTAAAGGAAGACCTAATCGTGTTTTGGGAGAAATCAGAATTAAACTTTCTTCATCCTTTGCAATTTGATTGATATTTTCAAGAACACCTAACATAACAGGTTGCGCCTTTTGAAACTCTTCAGGGGTTAAATCATCACTTTTTAAAACAACTTTTGAATTAAACCTGACTTCAAAGGCTTCAGCATTTTTAGAAACAGCTATTTCATATAAATTTTTGCTTGCATCTGAAAATTCAATGGAAGAAAACAACTCCCTTGGTAATAAAACAGAGGCTTCACTTTCTACCTCAGTTTGCGCTGTATTATCAGCATGTTGAGATGTATTTTCTTTTGCAAGAGCAACACCTGTTACCATTTGAATAGATTGGTCAATTAAACTTACAATTTCTTTTTCCGCATTCATCACACGATATTTCATTCTTGTCTTTGTGATGATGTTGCGATTACTTTCACTCTGTGTAAATTTGGCAAGAGGTGGCATTCCCTCAGGCGTTAAAGAAGATAATTTGTCACTTGCTTGCTCGATTAAAAGGATTTTATCTGCCACTTGTTTCATTAAAGGGGTAACCTCAAGTAACTTATCTTGAGGTAGTTGTTCACTTGAAAGAACAAGCTTCCCATCCTTTGTAATGTCAAATTTGCTCCCATCAGATAAAACAAGAATATCATAATAGCTGGATTCAGCTTCATCCGTTGGAACATAAAATTCCCTGATTTCTGGGTCAGTTGAAATATGTTTTGTAGCTGGAGAATCAGCACTTATTGCAAGAGCCTCACCCCCCTTAATATTTGCAAAAACCTCGTCCTCAGGCAGTAACAAAGCCGTCTCAATTGGTGGCATGAATTCATATTTCTTTTCACTTGCTTTATCACAACCCACAAGCCCTAAAACAAAAAGTGGTAATAACAGATTTGACTTTTGCATAATATCTCCTTTTTTAAATGGATTTAAAGTTTATACTTTATTTAATCTTTTGTCAAGTTATTTTGATATATTTTTATATTTATTTTTTTATGCCTCCCCCTTTGACAGATACCAAAATTTGTGTTATATAACAAAAGGGAAAATAACTTATAAGGGTAAAAAAATGGCAGTTTTAGATTTATGGACAGCAAATGAAATTATGAAGGGGTCAGAAACACTCATTTTCAAAAAAACAATGCTTAAAATCAGATGTGGTATGGATGAAAGTGAGATTGAAGAATTTATTGACCAGTGGTATAAACATAATCCTGACGCTCCTGCCACAGAATAAAAGTTTTACAAAAATATTGTTATTTTATCATAAGATAAAAAGCATTATTCATCTTTTGCTTTAATGTTTTTTTAATTATCAGTTAAAGAAAAAGCCTTCTTTTCAATCTGTTAAACCCCTAAAAAATATAAAGCAAACACCCGCATAAAGACTCAAATAGGAAAAAATGCCTGAGAGGGTAGAACAAAGAAAATTCTCGTGTGCAAAAGCGTACATGAATTTTACTTTATTTGCATAAGATAATGTATTTTCAAGGATTTTTACAGCCACAATAGGTTTGATGATATAACTTCCTCTCCTTCGCCAACTTAGCACGAAGATCTTCCCCACCATTTTTTCGCCAATTGGTTGAGATATAGGGGATATTTTCGAGGGAGGATATATGGGTTGCGATAGATGTCACTTGATCGAAATTTTTGTACCTTGAAATGCCTAAAACAGAGGTAAAATGAGTAAAATTATTTTCTTTTGCAAACCGAGCTGCCTTTTGCAACCTTAAAGCAAAACATTTATCACACCTACGCCCTCGCTCAGGTTCATTTTCAAGACCTTTGATGGTTTCACACCATTTGTCATTTTCCCAAGGTAAATCAACAAAGGGAACCCCCTCCTCCTCACACAGGCGTTTATTTTCTTCCAATCGTTTTTGATATTCTTCAAACGGTCTGATATTTGGGTTATAAAACAACACGGTAAAATCAACCCCCAGATTTTTAAGGCGTAAAATCACCTCAATCGAACAAGGGGCACAACAAGAAAGGAGCAAAACTTTTGCCTCCTCAATTGGAAAATCTGTCTCTAACATTTGTTTTTTCATAAGACGATATTTTAACAGATTTTGAATTATTTTTCAAGCCGAATAAATCCACTTTAACAAAAATAAATATTTATTTAAAAATAAAAATTTTTTTATTGACTCAACACTTTTTTTTCAAGCATTATTTTGAAGGGTAAACTTATCTTAAGAAGGGTACATGAAAAAACTAGAATTTATTGAATTGTATATTTCTAAAGATGCAGAAAAGCAAAAATTAATGGATATATTTTGCGTAAACAGTGTTGGAATCAGTCTTGAAAACAGGGTTCAACAATATCACTTTTCTCTTCCTCTTGCTGAGGATATGTATAAAAAACCAAGACATGAATGGGACGAAAAACTTGAAAATTTTTTAGAAGATGCATATCTAACTCATCTTCCTATTTTAATCAAAGCAAAACAACATTTTGAAAACATCTGGGAAAAAAAAGGAGATTATTATTTGGGCATATTAAACTCTTTTTTTGAAAAAAAAATACCCACATACAGAGTATTAATTGCCTATTATTTAGATGTTATTTCAAACTGGCATGAACCTAATATTGTCGTTAACTACAAAACTTTTCAAAAAGAAAACCCTCTTTATCATATTTACGACGTTCTTTTTGAAATGACCTTATCACAAATTTTTATCAACACACGAAAAATTAAAACAAAAAAAGATTTACCAGATATTGAACTTTGGGGAATAAGTGAACTGTCTGCTTGTGCAATTTTAAACACAAAATATCCTGAGTTTAAAAATTCCACATTAACAGGCTATGAAAATCTTGATAAACATGCCAAAACATTTATCGACATAGCTGCAAAAACAAGTAATTTTAATGATTTTATCTCCCAAATTTCAACTCTAAATTTTTCATTTAAATAGAAGGCTTCCCTGTTATCAAAACACGCTCACAAAATTTATCTAAAAAAAAAAACACTGATGCTATCTCTATATATTTGTGGGGGTGGATGCAAAAAAACAAGCCTTAGATATAATAATATTCAAGGCATCAATAAGTCTTTTTGTATCCATACAAAATATTCATTAAAAAAATTAGCAAATGAACAATCAACTTAGATTTTCCCTAAAAAACACATCAAATTTATTTAGTTTATACAAAAATATATTGACAGTATCCCTATTTTTTGGTAAAATGGTAGGTGAAGATATCGTTCAACAATTTTATTAGGGAGTTCATCATGATGAAATTATTAACAAATCGCTACTTCAAAGTGTTAACGCTGGTTGCACTTTTTGCGATTGCATTTATGGCTACATCTGCATTTGCAAATGGAGGTGTGTTTTCAACAATTAGTGGACGTTTAACAGAAACATTTAAATCTGTCCGTTCTATCATCTTTATCGTTGGTGGTTTCGGTTTGGTCGGTTTGGGTTTCGCTGCTATTTTCGGGAAAATCAAATGGACATGGCTTGCTGCTTTAGCTGCCGGCTTGGCAATTGTTGCCTTGGCTGGTGCTGTTGTCGACTATGTCACTAATAGTGAGGGCGGTTCTCAAGGTTACACAGACTGGTCAGGCGGTAACTTTGGTGATACACTCACAGGTGATGGTGGCTAAGCTTTCTAATCTAAATAGAAAAAAGCGTTTCATGTGGCCAATGAAGCGCTTTTTTTGTATCCAAAAATAATTAAAAATCTTTTATTTTAACAACCTATCACAAAAATCAAAAAAAAATAAGTGACATCACGTTGAATTACTGCTACACTTAAGGCATAAAAATTTAAACCATGGGGGACATATGAAAAGTAAACTCATCCAACTGTATCAAAAACTCTTTCAATTTTGGATGCGCTTTCCTCAAAAATTGAGATTTTTACTCGTTGGTGGGTATAACACTGTTTTTTCATATGCTCTTTATGCCCTTTTTATTTATATCGAAATAACAGCTCAACTAGCACTATTTTTAAGTTTTCTTCTTTCTTCCATTAACAGTTATGTGACACAAAAATTTTATGTTTTCAACACCAAGGGACATTATTTTTCAGAATATATAAAATGCCTTTTTACCTGGTTTGGAAGCTATCTAATCAACGCTATTTTGCTTGAATGCTTCATGCGTTTTATGAATTTAAACCCCTATTTAGCCGAATTTATGGCATTGGTCCTCATCACGGTATACAGCTATATCGCTTTGAAATACTTTGCTTTTAAAGTAAAATAAGCTTTTTTCTTGCCCCATTATCAAAAGTATGGTATCCTTAATAATGAAGGTATTCAAATGTTATAGGGGGGATAAGTTATGCGTGTTTTAGATAGTTTTTTGAATTTATTTCGAAAAAAGCCACTTCCTCCCAAGCAGCCCGTGTTCTCCCCTAAATTTTTAAAGGATCAACAAACAGCTCCTATCCCTACCCAACAAGTGGAAGATAAACCCCATCAACAAGCAAACAGCTCTTCACCAGCTAACCAAACAGGCACCCTCACCCCACCAAGTGCCAACGCTTTGCAAGGTGATGCATTAAATAACAGTCCTGCTGACCTTCACGAAGCAGCGTCTGAAACACTGGTTCAACCCACAAATCAAGACCAAGAAGCACTCACCAGAAGAATGGCCTTTACCACCTCTTTTTTTGAAGTTGAAAGCACTGCAAAACTTCGCATTCCTTCCACTGAAACAACAGACACCCCTTCAAGACAAGGAGCCAATCGTTTTTATGTTTGCGCAGCCGATTCTCAATCAGGGCTAACAATTGGATATGGGACCTTTTTCACAAAAGAAGGCGCCCTTATTTCTGCAGATGAAGAACTTTTAGATTTAATCCAATTTGCGCAATATACGAAGGACAAAAATGGTCATTTAGTTAGTACGCCTGTTTCTTTAACAACAAAGAGAAAAAAAGAGCTAATCAAAGACCTTTTGAAAAATATGGGAACAACAAAAAACCCTAATACAGAAAGGATTAAAGCCTTCCCCTATCATATCACACAAGAAAGTGCTGATGCATTGCTACTCCATCGCTATAAAAAGAAAAAACAAGAACTCAATCGATTAATTGGTGATAACAAACGTGAGCCTTTGATTGAATGGATTGCAACTGATTTACATTATCAAGGCATGTTAAAAAGTGAAAAATTAAAACAAATGCTTAAAAATGGGCAAATCTTAAAATCTCCTAAAGGGCAAGCTTATAATGGCTATTTACCTGTCCCTAATTTAAATAAAGAGGGTGACCCTGATTTGCGGGATCTGGGCCGGCGTATTGTAGCCGATTATTACACAGCCATTAAAACGACCTATCCTTTCTCTCCTCATATGACAGAAGAAGAAAGACAAAAACACGCCGAACAACTTCACCAATATGTGGCAGCATATGCCGGTGAGGTATTGGGTTCGTATCACTCTAAACATATGAGCTTAGGCGTTAGTCGTGCTTTTATCAGAGAAATGGCCACGCTTGGCTCCATTCAAATTGAACATGATAGATTGGGACGTGATTTAACAGAAAAAGAAATTCTAGCTATTAAACAAAAGGCCCAAAAAAACTGTGAAGCTTATTATCTAAGCAATCAACCAACACCAAAACGTGTTGCTAAAGCAAAAAAAATAGCAACTGAAACTGCAAAAAAACTAGCTGCTACGATGAAAGCAATCAACAATAGAAACCTAGCTGTTAATCAACCAAATACTGAAAATAAATTAACAAAAGTGGGGCAAAATATCACTTCAGAAACATCAACCACATTGATTGATTCGAACAAAAATCAATCTTACGCCTCATAAATTCGAATAACTTATTTATTTTTTTAGGTTTTTGAATCATTTTTTACTTGATTTTTTATTTTTAATTTTTTAGAATAAAAGTTAGGATAAGGAGGGTTTAAATGACTGATACAAAAGTAAAACAATATAAGTTAAAGGGCAAGACGCACCGTATCTCTATTAACTGCACAAATGATGCAACGGTTACTCTTGATCACAAAAACAGGATCAAATCCATGCAAATCAAGGGAACACCTGCCACAGCAGCAACGTTCAACCCTGTTAAATGGAACATTGATGAAGCGCTTTATACCTTTAGTAGTAAGACATAAAAATATTTTATTTTTAAAAAGTGGATTTTTTTATTTTATCTATAAAAAAGTCTTGATTTTTATAAAAAAAAAGTGTATAAATGAACGTCCCTTTGAAAAAAGGGGCGTTTTAAAATATGAACATTTTAAAATATTTAACATTAACAACTTATATCACACATGTAAGGCGGCGTTATTTGTTTTAAAAAAATAGATGTTTTTAAGTTCGGCACTTTTTAAACAAAAGAAAATGTCTTTAGGTATAAAAGAGCCTTAAAATAAAAAGCATTTATCAAAATAAATAAGCGCTTCCAGTGTAAAAAGAGGACTATTTTTGAGCCAAAGGCTTTAATGAATTTGAATTAAAGTTATCATAAATAAAATCTTTTTATATCTTGCTTTACAGAGGTTAAACTGGAAAAAGAAAGGAATTATTATGTCACTTCCAACAATTACAATTCGTCAACTTATTGAAAACGGTGTTCACTTTGGTCACAACGCTCGCAGATGGAACCCAAAAATGGGACCATATATCTATGGCGTACGTGAAGGTGTGCATATCTTAGACTTGACACAAACTCAACCAATGCTTCAACGTGCTTTAGAAGCTGTTCGTGATGTTGCTGCTAAAGGTGGCAAAATCTTGTTCGTTGGAACAAAAATGCAAGCTCAAGAAGCTGTTGCTACAGCTGCAACTCGTTGTGGTCAATTCTATGTTAACCATCGTTGGCTCGGTGGTATGCTCACAAACTGGAAAACAATTTCTTCAAGCATCAAACGTTTAAAAGACATCGATGCTAAAACAGAAAAAGGCGAATTAAACGGCTTAACGAAGAAAGAAAAATTAAACCTTTCACGTGAACGTGAAAAATTGTTCGCTTCATTAGGTGGTATTCAAAACATGAATGGTCGCCCTGATTTAATCTTCGTAATCGACGCTCCAAAAGAAGAGCTCGCAATCAGCGAAGCTAAAAAATTAGGCATTCCTGTTGTTGCAATTTGTGACTCCAACGCAAATCCAGATGGAATCCAATTCCCAATCCCTGGAAATGATGACGCACTCCGTGCTATCAACCTTTACTGCGATTTAATCAGCACAGCTGTCTTAGACGGTATGCAAGCTGAATTAAAAGCAGCTGGTGTTGATTTGGGTGCTGTTGTGAACCCTGTTGCAGAAACAGAAAACACAAAAGCTTAAGCTTTTATTTACGGAGGGTAGAAATACCCTCCCTTCCCTTTTTATTTTAAACTTTTTTTATTAAAGGAGCAAAAAATGGCAGAAATTACAGCAGCTTTAGTTAAAGAACTGCGTGAAAAAACGGGTGCTGGTATGATGGAATGCAAAAAAGCATTATCAGAAACTGGTGGTGATTTAGAAGGCGCAATCGACTTTTTAAGAAAAAAAGGTCTTTCTGTTGCTGAGAAAAAAGCTGGACGCATTGCATCACAAGGTTTGGTCGGTGTTGTTGTTGAAGGCAATAAAGGTGCTATCGTTGAATTAAACTCAGAAACAGACTTCGTTGCAAGAAACGCAGAATTCCAAGCTATGCTTACAAAAATGCTCGGTGCTGCTTTAACAACAAATGGTGATGTCGAAGCCATGAAAAACGAAACAGTTGATGGCAAAACAATCGACACAACTTTAACAGAACTTATCGCTAAAATTGGCGAAAACATGACCTTACGCCGTGCAGCTTCTGTTCAAGTTAACTCAGGTGTTGTTGTTCCATATATGCACACAGCTGTTGTTCCTAACCAAGGTAAAATCGGTGTTTTAGTTGCTATTGAAAGTACTGCTGATCAAGCTCAATTGGCTGATCTTGGCAAAAAAATCGCAATGCACATTGCAGCTTCTTCACCTCGTTTCTTAAAAATTGAAGACGTTGATGCTCAAACACTTGCTCACGAAAAATCAATTTATGAAGAACAAGCAAAAGCAAGTGGGAAACCTGCTAACATTATTGAAAAAATGGTTGAAGGTCGTATCCGTAAATTCCACGAAGAAGTTGTTCTTATGGAACAAGCATTCATTATGGATCCAGACAAAAAAATCAAAGATGTTGTTGCAGCTGCCGCTAAAGAACTTGGCTCAGATGTTACATTATCTGGTTACGTTCGCTTTGCTTTGGGCGAAGGTTTGGAAAAGAAAAATGAAGATTTCGCAGCCGAAGTTGCAAGCTGTATGAAATAATCATTCAAAAAGCCTTAAAAAACGCAGTGTACGAGTGTATGCTGCGTTTTTTTATGAGTCAAAAAAGAGAAAGCTTGTGCGCTTTGATTGACCTTCTTCTATACACACCATTAACTCACCACCAGTTAAACTTCAAAAATTATCCTTGATTTTTTTTGCTCTTTTGTGATTATATAATTACATTATGAAATAAAATTAAGGAGTAGATATGAAAAAGATTGAATCGGGACGTTCTATGGTCGAAATGTTGGGTGTTTTGGCCATTATTGGCGTTTTGTCTATTGGGGGGATTTCTGGGTACACCCTTTCCATGCGCCGACACCGTGCAAATAGTGTCGTTGATCTTGCTTCAAAACTCAGTTTAACAGCCTATGATTTTACACAAAAAAAACCTTTCTATTATGGCAATACAGGTGCTTATTTCTTTGACTTTGAAACGGCAGATATTGGCCAATTACCAGCTGGTGTCATAACGATGGGAGGAAATTTCACCGTTGACAAAGACGAAAATGATGTTGATTTTGTGGAATTTAGTGCCATTTTTGATGATGATAAACTCTGCCAAACCGTTGGGGCTATTACTGGAACCGGTTGCGATCGAGATAAACGTGTTCGATTTAGAATGAAATACGAGTGATAAGTGCAAACAAAAAATATGAGCCCTCTTCTTTTAATCTCACAAGGATAAAACATCTTTTTTGATTAAAAATGTTTAAAAATAACTTAAAGTGTTACTTTTATTATATAAAATAACTAATTCATCTTTATAATACTTTCGAACGTTTTGACTTAAAAAATTTAGTTAAAACAAAAACCTTTTAACAAATAAAAGTTATTTATAAAAATGATATGTTGGCATAGACGTCCCCTTGAACAAATCAAAAGAAAAACTTTTTTAATATACGGTTTCTTCTTTTAATCTTCGGCCATCTTCATCATAAGTTAAACGCCATGTATCCACACGCACATAGACGTAATTATCGTCCCAGCGTTCTAACTGGCCGTCCCCTGTTGGTGAATTTAAAGATATGGTTGACGTTAAGCCGTTCTCTTTTTCAACAAAAATCCACCCATCATCAACACGTACATTTTTTATCATATTTTTCCTTTCAGTTTACTCATTGATAAATGATTCAATATCTTGTTTCGTTTTCCCATTTTTACAAGCATATGTCGTTGTTCGCCCAATACGCCAACACTTGGGACGAGAATATCCTTTTTGAATAGCCTCTTTTTGCCAAACAATCATTTCATTTTTGTAAGAAGATGTTATCTCTTTATTATCACTGGCCACCTTGAAACAAAGATTTACAAAATCAGTTTTTCCTTCTTTAAAATAAATTTCAATTTGCTTGTATTTTTCAACCTTTCCCTCATATTCCCAATCAAACCAACAAGCATAAAAACCACCTTTTGCATTAGGAACATTACCAATATCAAATTTTTTATCCTTATTTTTTAACAGGTTATAAAGATAATTAAACCATTTAGCACGCCTCCAAGTAAAAATATCTTCATGATCACAAGCGACAATTTCTTTTTCAATCTTGAGTAAATGCTCATAAAACATATTTATCACTTGATCTTGATGGCACTCTTTTAAAAGTTCAATCAAATCCTGCCGTCTTAAAGAGCGACAATCCTCATTGGATAAAACATCATCTAAGGGCGTGTAACCCTTCACATAATCCCCTGTTTTTAGATAACAAACTTTGATTTTTTTATCCGTTGGAAATTTAGTGTTGTCCTCGGTCATGTTTCGCACATAACGAATAATTTGATTGTCGTGCTCATTGGAATAAGTTTTATCTTCAACAATTAAAATATGATTGCTTGTAATAACCAATACATCAATATTATCAACTTGCTTTTCAACTGATAAAATTTCTTCCTCAGCATCAACACCACATTTGAATAAAAATTTGTGTGCTAAAGCATATTCATTTGGAAAATTTTGTTTATTGGCTTCTTTTCCAAAAGAAAAAAGATAACATAAAAATGCATCTTGAGATAACTCACTTGTGGCATAATCAAAAATATTTGGCCCCTTCATTTTCAACCGTATCCCTTTTTCTAACACCATTTAAAAGTAGAATATCCATTTGAATGTGTCAAGAAATATTTTTTTGATTTAAATGAGCAAATCCCCCCCCTTTTTCTTATCAATAAATTTTGATTTTACGCTAAAAAAAATACCCTTCAAATCAATAAAAAAATCAAAATGATACTTAAAGTTATACTTTTATTTTGTCTTATAATATTTTAATGTTTTTATGTTTTTTAATTTAAAAAGAATCAGTTATTTCACATTCACACGGGGAAAAGTAACTTTCAACTTTTAAAGCTTAAAAGAGCTGAAATACGACTCTTTAAAATCAACTCAAAAACGCCTTAAATTTCCTTTATAACAAGGGGGTGTTTTCTTATTGACTTTTTGACTATATTTTGATATAATTTTGAAACTTTTTTTTAAAACATCAAAAGACAAAAGCATTATAAAAGCAAACAACTTTAAAAAGGATTTTTATGACAACTAAAAACGTAACGCAACAGTTACAAGAAGAAATTAAAAGGCAACAAGTTCTTTTAAAAAAAATTAAAATACCTCAACGCCTTTTAGTGGCAGGTATTAGCGCCATAGCTCTTCTTGGTTTTATCGGTCAACAAAATCAAAATTTAAGTGAAAAAGAAACGCTCTTGGGGACAACCTCTTTAGCAGCTTTAATTTGTTGGTCTTTGATGCGAGCAAGCAACATGCGCCTAAACACTGAAAATCATATGATTTATGATTCTTTGAACAAATTTGATGAAACAAAACTAGATTTTGCTCAAAAACTTCAAATCACAAAAAACATTGGTGTTGCTGGGTTAACATTTGCTGGTGCTATGTTTACCTCTTTTATTCCCATTATCAGCGCTGGGATGGGAAAAATGAATTCTTCTGTCGCAGCAATGGCCGGTTCGCTTATTCTCATTTCAAATGAAGTGTTTTTAAAATATATGTTCAAAAAGAATAGTCAAATTTTAAAACATGCCCTTCCCCAAGGGATAAAACTCTTCCCTTCAAAACAAAGGGAGAAATAAATGACAACCTCCTTTAAAAATACGCTTTTTGACACACATGATGCTGGCTTTATTGATGAAAATAGATTGAGCCTCTACTTGGATGCTGAAATTAAAAATGCCCCTAATGAAGAAAAAGCTATTTATCATCAAAAAATGATTTTACAAACGCTTTCTTTTTTAACAGCGCTTGCTTGTTTAAAAATTCTAGATGCACCCAATACCACCGAAGGAAAAATTGCTTTTTTTAGCTGTCTTGGGATGGCAGGTATTGCTTTTGTACGCTCGAAACGACAAGAGCTTGAAAAGCAATTTTCATTTTTTAAAAATGGGCTTGAAAAATTTTTAGTCAAAGAAGTGTTAAATTCAGAACCCAAAACGCTCAATTTTTTGATTAACCCAACTTATAGTAAAAGATTAAAAACGATTTCTAATCATTCAAAAAATATAAATAAAATCCGTTTGTTAACTGGCATTTCTAACCTCGCATTAGCCACAGCACTGATGAGCCATCAAATCGACTTTGCGAACACCCTTTTAGCTGGAGCTGTTGTGTTGGCAACTGGGAATGTAGCCTCCTATCTTTATACAAAACGGTCCCTCAAAAAAATCAAAAAAACACTTCCTCAAGGCGTATCTATCCCCTCTTTAAACGCTCAACACATAAAAGAGTAATCCTCATGACGAATAAAAGTAAGGAAACAAGGCCAAAATTCTTCAACACACCAGAAGAAGAGCAAGAATTTTTTAAAAGCTATCAAGTTCATCTTAATAAAGCACTTCAAACAGCCTATGAAGAAAATATAGATCGCTTTTTTGTACAAAAAAAACTACTCCAATTTTTAGCTGCAACTGGGGCTTTATATACATTTGTTACGCAACAAGAGCGATTGCCTGCGACCAATACCCTTTTACTTGGCGCTTGCGCAGGTGCCTTAGCCGTTGCCTCTATTCGTGAAAAAAATCAAATAAAAGAGATGAATCTGAGCGCATTTAAAGAGGCTCATTTTTCATTTTGCTCCAACAAAAGTTTAGAAACAAAAGATGTATCAAAAAAAATCAAATTATTAAAATTTTCAGATGCCATTCTCCCTATTGAAAATTTAGACCACAAAAAACAGGTGGCAACTTGTTATTGGCTTTCAACCTTAGCGTTAATAGGTGGCAATTTAACAAACAAAATTGCTTTTGAACCAGCTGTTTTTGCCGAAACTTTGATTTGGGGCAGTTGCACATTAGCAAATTATATCAATAACAACGCTCAAATTAAATTAATTCAAAATAATTTGCCAAAAGAGATTAAATTCACTGAACAAAAAAGTTATGAAAGATGATATCTTTGAAAATGAAAAATCCCCTCCTCTTTTTAAAAAATAAGGAGCGTTTTTTAACGTTCTAAAAGACAAGCGTTTTAAAGGTGAAATATGCTTGCAAAAAAAGTTTTCTTATGGTATAAGTGGGTATTCTTAATAAAAAATGTATCAATCAATAGGATATCAAATGGATATAGATACGCAAGACGATAAATCAAATAAGCCCCTTGGGGCCATCTCTTATTTTGAAAAAAAAGAAACAAAACCTCAACACCTCTTAAAAAATCCAACAGTTCTTTTAAGCTTAACAGCAATAGCTATTTGTTTTAGCACCTGTAGTTATAGCGTTTCTCTATCTACTTTTAACAAAAGAGCCCCTCTTTTGAAACAAAACAATTCATCTATAAACTTAACCTCAAGGTTTGAAAGAGATTTACACTAAAAATTAAAACGAACAACAGTGAAAGGATAATTTTATCCTTTCTTATTCATATATTATAAGGAAAAACATGAAAACAACTGAAAAAGAAACATCTGAAATTTTTGACCACACACTTGTTCTTGCTGGAATTATGATGCTCGGCGCAACAGGCTATTATTTACATACTTATGCAAAAGCCCACGCTCACCCAGATGAAAAAAAACCAGCTATCCACTCCATTGAAGCAAAAAAAGTTTCAACCTCTCAACCCATATCAAGCATTCAACTTTTTAATAAAAATAATCAAAATATAAAATAGGTATTCCCATGGATTTGCATGTTAAAAAATGTTGTGACTGTCTAGATGAAGAAGATAATAAGGAACTCACAACTCAAGAAAAAATCAAAGAGTATATTGAAGATCATTCAGATTCACTTGGTTGTTTACTCTCTTTTATCATCTTGGGTGGTCTTGTTTTAGGCGGTTGGAGCATTTATAATCACAGTGTTGAAAAACATCAGCAAGAAGAGGCTCAAAAAATCCAAGCCCAACATGATCTTAAACAACTTGAACCTCTCTACATTCAAAAGGTGTTAGAACTTTCTAACAAAATGACAAAAGAAAATGCCTCTTACGCCTTGCAAACGGCAAAATACCTTGTTTTGATGGAAACAAATGGGAATGAAATGTCTCTTGATTTATTGAGAAAAAAATATTTAGACATTTATCAAAAAGCGGGCAATAACGTTTCTTTTCAAGAAATACTTTTGCAAGAAAGAGAGAAGGCTTTAAAAAATCAGGAAGATACAAAAAAAGGATTAACCCCTTCAGCAGTTTTAATTCAAAAACAACAGAAAAATTTAAATATGCCTTTTCAATTTGAAAGCAATTTGGCACACATAAGATAAATTCTTGCATAAAAAATCATTCACTTATATACTCGTTATAAGAAGGAGAAAATATGCAAGAATATACTTTAACCACTTTATTGTTATTTCAATTATTTTTAATTTTATTAAACGCTGTTTTTGCCTGCACAGAAATTGCCGTTATTTCAATGAATGATGGCAAGCTCAAAAAAATGGCTGAAGATGGGCATAAGAGAGCCTCTTGCTTGCTTTCGTTAACCAATCAACCAGCCAAATTTTTAGCCACAATTCAAGTGGGGATTACATTTGCCGGCTTTTTAGGATCAGCTTTTGCTGCTGATAACTTTTCAGATCGAATGGTTGCTTTTTTAGTTGAAATGGGTGCAACACTTTCCGTTCAAAAATTGGATGTTCTCTCTGTTTTAGTCATTACCATTGTTTTATCATACGTTACCTTGATTTTGGGCGAACTGGTCCCCAAACGAATTGCCATGCACCATGCTGAAAAAATTGCTTTATTCATGGCCTACCCTATTTTTATAATTGCAAAAATATTTTCACCCATTGTATGGTTTTTAACTTTTTCAACCAATATGGTTCTCAAACTCTTTCGTATTCGAGAAGAAAATCAACAAAACAATATCACAGAGGAAGAAATTCGCATGCTCATTGATATTGGCACCCAAAATGGAACCATTAATCAACAAGAAAAAAAACTAATTCACAATGTGTTTGAATTTGATGATAAATTAATATCTGAAGTTTTAACCCATCGCATGCATGTTAAATTCATCAATATTGACAGCGACTTAAGTGTGTGGGAAGAAAAAATGCTTCAGCATCAATTTTCAATCTATCCTGTTTATAAAAAAAATCATGACAATGTTATTGGGACGATTCGGTTTAAGGATTTTTTCAAACACAAACATTTGAAAAAAGAAGAACTTATTCAAAAGATTATGGCGCCTGTTCAATTTGTACAACAAGCTGGACATGTCAATGACCTGTTTAAATCTATGCAAAAAAGCAGAAATCACTTTGCCGTCGTTGTTGATGAATACGGCGCTGTGATGGGGATTGTTACTATTTCAGACCTATTGGAAGAAATTGTTGGCTCTCTAAATGACGATTTAAACGCTCCAAATGAGGAGCCCAAAATTAAAAAAAGCGTTGAAAATGAATGGATTGTAAAAGGAAGCACCCCCATTGATGAAATCGAAAAACTTTTAAAATTAAAATTCCCAATCGAAGATTATGACACAGTGGCTGGGTTTATTTTATCAGCTTTGACAACCTTACCTGCCTCTATGAAGGGGGTAAAAGTGCAATTTGAAAACATTTATTTTGAAGTTTTAAAAGCAAAGGGACACAAAATTGAAAGCGTTTTGATGAGAAGAGAACCCCTTAGCACAGAACTAGATGAAAAAAAAGAAGAATAAAAACAAGGGATAATAAAAAAAATCAAAAAAAAATTAAAATAAGAAAAAAAAGCATTGACAAGGACAAAAAAATTATATATGATACCACCTATGTTGAGCAAAAAACAATGAGTGCGTAGCTCAGCTGGTAGAGCACCTGACTTTTAATCAGGTGGCCCTGGGTTCGAATCCCAGCGCGCTCACCATTTATAAAAAACACCACCCTTTATGGGTGGTTTTTTTTATAAACGAGGAGCGCGCTTTGGTGAACGAACCCACGTTCGGCGAACGAGGTAGATGAAATTTACCGAGTGAGAGAGCCTGTTTTTACGAATGTAAAAAAGGCGTCCCACGGATTTGTGAAACAAACCAAGGGATAAATTGTGCGAAGCCAATTTACAATCCCAGCGCATTTGATGGCTATCTTTGATTAGACTTCATCCAAAACATCCATTTTCGCTAACAATTGAAGTTATTTTTAATTTTTATACTGGATGAGTGTATTTACATTTTGGATACTGACTACATCCAATAAAAACCCCATATTTACCACATCTTACTTTTAATGGACTTCCACAATATGGACAAATTCCCTGATACAAGGCACTTTTGGAAAAATTCTTTTTATCTCTTGCATATTGTATGTGTTCTTTTTTCTGTTCCTTTGAGTTCAGCTGTAATGATAACAATTGTTTTGTCATTTTATCTACTTCAGAAACAGAAAATATTTTTGTTGTATAGGAAAAAATTATGGGAATAATCTCTCCAAAATAAATAAGGTGTTCATCCGTATGCACTTTGATATCAGCTTCATAAGGAAAAGCAACAATAGAAATAAAGTTATTTTTCGAAATCAACAATGTATTTGCTAATGCTGAAATATGTCCATAATTTTGTTTTATTGGGTTATAAAAATAGTATTTATGTCCATACATATTTTTTATCCATTGGTCAGATTTTTCACCTCCCATTATCCAACCTGAATAATTTTTTGTTTCTATGACAAAAATACCATAAACAGAAATGATAACATGGTCTATTTGAGCACTTTTGTTATTATTTTGAATGGTAATATCATTAATAACAGAATATTCAGAATTTGGTAACTGAGATAAAATACTTGCTACCTCACTTTCTCCTCTACGTCCTTTTGCAGAGGCACTAAAATAATAAAAATAAACTACAACAAAAATAAGTATAAGAAGTAATTCCATACAGAAGAATGTATAGAATATATTGTAAAAAAACAACTAATATTGACATTTTGGAATGATTATTTTATGCTTTGCCCTAGAGATAAACGAAAGGATATAAAATGAAAGAAAATTCTCTTTTTTATAAAGTTGTTACAACTATAGTATTAGGTGTCTCTCTATTTATGACATACGATTATTATAAACGTATGCATCCATATCATCCATCTTGTGACGCTTCTCCTAGCTATGTTGCTTCTACCATAGAAGAATGGATAAGCGAACGAATTGTCAATTTAGACCAACTCAAAAAATATGATATCAAAGTACCGTCAATTATTGGTATTAACGAGCTAAACTCAATTCCTATTGTTATGGGCACACAGCTATATGATGATATAAAAGGAAGTGCTATATGTAAAGCCACAGCTGTGGTTAATATATCAGGGAAAGCTAATTCCACAAATATCACTGAAGAAATTGATATCAGATTTCAATTAACTAAAAATGGAATGAGTATGAGTGGATTTGATGTTAATAGTATGATAGAACAGCTAAGCAAAGCTATAAAAAATTAGAATTTCTAAATCTAACTTGTATTTAATAAGATACATTTCACCATTTATAAAAAACACCACCCTTCATGGGTGGTTTTTTTATAAACAGTTGAGGTGCGCAAGGGTTGAGAACTTAGGGAGGGTTCGAGGCGATAGCCCACGAGACGGAACAACAGTTCCGAGCGAGTGGTTGCGTGCCGAAAGGAGCATTTATGCGACTTTCTATCCCAGCGTATTTTAAAACACCCCTATGCTCTATCCCTTTTTAAAACATCACCCTTTATGGGTGGTTTTTTTATAAACAGTTGAGGTGCGAAAGGGTTGAGAACTTATAGGTGGTTCGAGGCGATAGTCCACGAGACGGAACTATTGCAATAAAA
>JAFTTR010000005.1 GCA_017466695.1 Alphaproteobacteria bacterium
CAACTACACCAGCACGTATTTTGTTTTACACAGGTAAGGCACATAAAATCGGCGCAGTTCATGATGGCGCTGCTACAATGGCCTGGATGGAACAAGAACAAGAACGTGGTATTACAATTACATCAGCTGCTACAACAGCTTTTTGGAAAGATCACCGCATTAATGTTATTGATACGCCAGGCCACGTTGACTTTACAGTTGAAGTTGAACGTTGCTTGCGTGTTCTTGATGGTGCTATCACAGTATTTGACGGTGTAGCAGGTGTTGAACCTCAATCAGAAACAGTTTGGCGTCAAGCTGATAAATACGGTGTTCCACGCATTTGCTTTGCAAACAAAATGGACCGTATTGGTGCAAACTTTGAACGTTGCGTTGACATGATTAAAACACGTTTAGGCGCTCGTCCAATGGTTATGGCTTTGCCAATTGGTGCTGAATCAGAATTTAAAGGTATTGTTGATATTTTAATGCGCAAAGCGATTATCTGGAAATCAGAAGACTTGGGTGCTTCATTTGAATATCAAGAAATTCCTGCTGATTTGCAAGAAAAAGCAGATAAATACTACAATGAACTTGTTGAAATGGCTGTTGAAATGGATGATGAAGCCATGGAAAAATACTTGGAAGGTGTTGAACCGGATATGGACACATTGAAAAAATGTATCCGTAAAGGTACAATTTCACAATCCTTCATTCCAGTATTCTGTGGTTCTGCATTTAAAAACAAAGGTATTCAAACATTGTTAGATGCTGTTGTTGATTATTTGCCATCACCAATTGATATTCCACAAGCAAAAGGTGTTATTGCAAATTCAGAAGCTGAATATGTTTGTGCTTCTGTTGATGATAAACCATTTGCTGGTTTGGCATTTAAAATTATGACAGACCCATTTGTTGGATCTTTAACATTCTTACGTGTTTATCAAGGTACTTTAACAAGTGGTAGCTATGTTACAAACACTGTTAAAGATAAAAAAGAACGTATCGGTCGTATGCTTTTAATGCATGCTAACCACCGTGAAGAAATTAAAGAAGCAACAGCAGGTGATATTGTTGCCTTGGTTGGGTTGAAAGACACAACAACTGGTGATACACTTTGTGGCGAAAGCTTAAAAGTTGTCTTGGAAAAAATGGACTTCCCAGATCCAGTTATTGAAATTGCAGTTGAGCCAAAAACAAAAGCTGACGTTGAAAAAATGGCTTTAGCTTTGAACCGTTTGGCAATGGAAGACCCTTCATTCCGTGTTACATCAAACACAGAAACAGGTCAAACTGTTATTAAAGGTATGGGTGAATTACACTTAGAAATTATTGTTGATCGTTTGAAACGTGAATTTAAGGTTGAAGCCAATGTTGGTGCACCTCAAGTTGCTTATCGTGAAACAATTTCTAAAGAATTTGATGAAGATTACACACACAAAAAACAATCTGGTGGTTCAGGTCAATTTGCTCGTGTTCGCATCAAATTTACTCCATTGGAACCAGGTTCAGGCTTTGTATTTGAAAATACAGTTGTCGGTGGTGCTGTTCCAAAAGAATATATCCCAGGTGTTGAAAAAGGTTTGCGTGCCTCACTTGAAACAGGTGTATTGGCAGGCTTCCCTTGCACAGACTTTAAAGCAAACCTCTATGATGGTGCTTACCATGATGTTGACTCCAGCACAATGGCCTTCGAAATCGCTGCTCGTGCAGCATTCCGTGAAGGTATGGCAAAAGCTGGTCCTAAGTTGTTAGAACCAATTATGAAAATTGAAGTTGTAACACCAGAGGATTACATGGGTGATATTATTGGCGACTTGAACTCACGTCGTGGTCAAGTTTCTGGTATGGATCAACGTGGTAACGCTCGTGTTATTGATGCTCTCGTTCCATTAGCAAATATGTTCGGTTATGTTAATACACTCCGTTCTATGAGCCAAGGTCGTGCACAATACACAATGGTGTTCTCACATTATGCAGACGTACCACAAATGGTTGCTGATGAAATTAAAGCAAAAGTAGCAGGTTAAGAAAGGTAACAATTATGTTAGAAAACCAAAATATTAGAATTCGTTTAAGAGCGTTCGATCATAGGTTGTTGGATCAATCAACCCGTGAGATCGTCAATACGGCAAAACGCACAGGTGCAGAAGTCGTTGGACCAATCCCTTTGCCAACTCGTATTGAAAAATTTACCGTGAACCGTTCCGTGCATGTCGATAAGAAATCACGTGAACAGTTTGAAATTCGTACCCACAAGAGGGTGCTCGACATTATTGATCCGACACCTCAAACTGTTGATGCTCTAATGAAATTAGACTTAGCAGCCGGTGTAGATGTTGAGATTAAATTATAAGGAAGAAATATTATGCGTTCAGGAGTTATAGCTGAAAAAGTCGGCATGATGAGCTTGTTCCAAGAAAACGGAACTCAAATCCCTGTAACTGTCTTAAAAATTGACAGCACAGTGGTTGATGTTCGTACAATGGAACGTGATGGTTATGTCGCTGTCCAGCTGGGACATGGTAAAGTAAAAACAAAAAATGTTGCTAAGCCACAGCTCGGACATTTTGCAAAAGCAAAAGTAGAACCAAAGAAAACACTCGTTGAATTCCGTGTTTCTGAAGACTGCGTATTACCTGTTGGTGCTGAATTAAGCGCAACACATTTCGTTGTCGGTCAAAAAGTGGATGTCACAGGTATTTCTATTGGTAAAGGTTATGCTGGTGTGATGAAAAAATATCACTTCGGCGGTGATAATGCGACACACGGTGTTTCTAGAACTCACAGAGCTGGTGGTTCCACTGGTCAACGTGAATGGCCTGGTAAAGTTTTCAAAAACGTTAAAATGCCTGGTCAAATGGGAAACAAACAAGTGACAGTACAAAATTTGGAAGTTGTATCTATTGACGAAGCCAGAAATTTGGTTATGGTCAAAGGTTCTGTTCCTGGTTTTGATTCTTCAATTGTAACAATTAAAGATTCAGTAAAGATTTCAAAGCAACCAACTTTACCAGTTCCTGCTGGTTTAAAAGCTGCTGCAGTTGAAACATCTGCTGAAACTGAAGTAAAGGAATAGACCATGAAATATGATGTAATCAATTTAGATGGAAAATCAGTTGGTTCTATTGACTTGGCTGACACAGTGTTTGGTGTTGAAGTTCGTGAAGACATCTTAGCTCGTGTTATCCAATGGCAATTAGACAAACGTCGTGCTGGTACTCACAAAACAAAAGATATTGGTGAAGTAAGTGGCTCAGGTAAAAAACCTTTCAAACAAAAAGGTACAGGACGTGCACGTCAAGGTCAAGATCGTGCTCCACAAATGCGCCATGGTGGTGTTGCTTTTGGTCCAGTTGTTCGCTCACATGCTTACAGCTTGACAAAAAAACTCCGTGCATTGGGTATGCGTGTTGCTCTTTCTGCAAAGGCTAAAAACGGCAAACTCTTTATTGTTGATAATTTAACAGCTGAAAAGCCAAATACAAAAGCTATGCAAGCTGCTTTAACTAAAAACGGATGGAAATCAGTTTTATTCGTTGGTGGTGAAACAGTTGATAGCAATTTTGCTTTATCAGCACGTAACATTATCAATGTTGATGTGTTGCCATCTCAAGGTGCTAACGTTTATGATATAATTCGTAGAGATGTCTTAGTCTTATCACAAGACGCTGTTGCGAATTTGGAAGGTCGTTTGAAATGATTAAGAAAAATACACAAGTAGCAGCAACAGCTGAAATGTTTGATGTCATTCGCAGACCTGTTATCACAGAGAAAGCAATGAAGAGTTCTGAACACAATCAAGTTGTCTTTTTGGTAGACGTCAACGCAACAAAAACAGACGTTAAAAAAGCAGTTGAATCTGTGTTTGGTGTAAAAGTTGTTTCAGTGAACACACTTCGTCAACAAGGTAAACAAAAAGTTTTCCGTGGTGTAAAAGGTGTTCGTAACGAAACTAAGAAAGCTATTGTGACTTTGGCTGAAGGTCAAAGCATTGATGTGACAGCGGGGATTTAGTTATGGCATTAAAAACATATAAACCAGTAACCTCTACAGTCAGACATCTCGTTGGTATTGACAGATCAGACTTACATAAAGGGGCTCCTGTAAAAACATTAACAGAAGGCCAATCCCGTACGGGTGGTCGTAACAATCACGGTCATATTACAACACGTCGTCGTGGTGGTGGTCATAAACAAGCTTATCGTTTGGTTGACTTTAAGCGTAAAAAATATGATATGCCAGCTACAGTTGAACGTTTGGAATATGATCCAAACAGAACAGCATTTATTGCTTTGATTAAATACACAGATGGTGAATTGGCATACATCTTGGCACCACAACGTTTAGCTGCTGGTGACACGGTTATCTCAGCTCAACATGCTGATATTAAACCAGGCAATGCAATGCCTATGAAAAATATGCCAGTTGGCACAATTATTCACAACATTGAGTTAAAACCAGGTAAAGGTGGTCAAATCGCACGTTCAGCTGGTTGTTATGCTCAATTAATCGGTAAAGATTCAGGTTATGTCCAAGTTCGTTTGAACTCTGGTGAACTTCGTATGATCCGTGGTGAATGCTTTGCTTCCGTTGGTGCAGTTTCAAACCCAGATAATCAAAACACAGTCATGGCCAAAGCTGGTCGTGCTCGTTGGAAAGATCATCGCCCAGCTGTTCGTGGTATCGCAATGAACCCAGTTGATCACCCACATGGTGGTCGTACAAACGGCGGACGTCATCCAGTCTCTCCATGGGGTTGGCAGACTAAGGGTAAGAAAACTCGTAATAACAAGCGTACAGACGGCTTAATTATCCGTTCTCGTCACGCAGTGAAAAAATCTTAAGGAGGCATAAATGGCAAGATCCGTATGGAAAGGTCCGTTTGTTGATGGTTCTTTGTTGAAAAAAGCAGAGAAAGTTAAACAATCAGGACGTCATGAGGTAATTAAAACGTGGTCACGCAGATCTACGATACTTCCTCAATTTGTGGGCTTGACTTTTGGCGTATATAATGGTAAAAAGTTTATCCCAGTGTTAGTGAGCGAAAATATGATTGGGCACAAGTTCGGTGAATTCTCACCAACAAGAACTTTCCCTGGTCATACAGCAAATGACGCAAAAGCAAAGAAAGCAGGTAAATAATGACGACAGTAACACAAGTAAAAACAGCAAGAGCTAAAGCTCGTACGCTTCGTATCTCACCTCGTAAATTAAACTTGGTGGCTGCAAGCATCCGTGGTTTAAAAGCAGATAAAGCTGTTGCACAACTCACATTTTCAACAAAACGTATTGCTGAAGAAGTGAAAAAAGTCTTAATGTCCGCTATTGCTAATGCTGAAAACAATCATAACATGGATGTCGATCGTTTATTCGTTCGCGAAGCTTTCGTTGGTAAAGCAATGGTTATGAAAAGATTCCAAGCTGGTGCTAAAGGCCGGGCTAATCGTATTATTAAGCCATTTTCAAATTTAACAATTGTTGTTGCTGAAAGAGAAATAGAAGCTCCAAAAGCAAAAAAAACAACAAAAAAAGTGGCTACAACAACAGAGGAGAATAACTAATGGGTCAAAAAGTTAATCCAACAGGTTTACGCCTCGGCATCAATCGCACATGGGACTCACGTTGGTTCGCTGATGAAAATTATGCAGAATTATTGCATGAAGACATCCGTATTCGTGAATTCTTAACAAAAAAATTAGCAGCCGCTGGTATTAGCCATATCGTTATTGAACGTCCAGCTAAAAAAGCGATTGTTACAATTTATTGTGCACGTCCAGGCGTCATTATTGGTAAAAAAGGTCAAGATATTGATTCACTTAAAAAAGAATTGACATCAATGTCACAAAACAACGACGTTAGCGTTAATATCGTTGAAGTTCGTAAACCAGAAATCAATGCTAAACTCGTTGCAGACAATATTGCACAACAACTTGAAAAACGTATTTCATTCCGTCGTGCAATGAAACGTGCTGTTCAAGCTGCTTTACGTCAAGGTGCAGAAGGTATTCGTATCAACTGTGGTGGACGTTTAGGTGGTGCTGAAATCGCTCGTACAGAATGGTATCGTGAAGGACGTGTTCCTTTGCATACACTTCGTGCAGACGTTGATTATGGTGTATCAACAGCTCATACAGCTTATGGTACATGTGGTATTAAAGTCTGGATTTATAAAGGTGATATCTTGGCTCATGATCCAATGGCTCAAGACAAACACTTGTCAGAACAACGTTAATTGAAGGAACAAGAAAATGTTAAGTCCAAAGAAAACAAAATTTCGTAAAGCATTTAAGGGTCGCATTCATGGCGATGCTAAATCAGCTACGACATTAGACTTCGGCGCCTTCGGTTTAAAAGCATTAGAACCAGAACGTATTACAGCTCGTCAAATCGAAGCTGCTCGTCGTGCTATTTCTCGTGCAATGAAAAGACAAGGTCGTCTGTGGATTCGTATTTTCCCAGACGTCCCTGTTTCAAAAAAACCACCTGAAGTTCGTCAAGGTAAAGGTAAGGGTTCACCAGAATACTGGGTAGCTCGTGTGAAACCAGGTCGTATTATGTTTGAAGCTGACGGCGTTTCAGAAGAAATCGCACGTGAAGCGTTCAGATTGGCAGCAATGAAACTTCCAATCAAAACACGCTTTATTGTTAGAACAGCAGATGAAGAGGTATAACTTATGGAAAAATTTGAAGATTTAATGGCAAAAAGCGAAAGCGAATTAGCTGAATTAGAAGTTCAGTTGAAAAAAGAAGCCTTAAACTTACGATTCCAGCAAGCGGGCGGTGTTTTAAAGAACACCGCACGCCGTCGCCAGGTACGTCGTGAGATTGCAAGAATTAAAACAGCAGCTGCTCAAAAAAAGAACAGCAAAGAAAGTGCATAAGGAGAAATAAGAATGCCTAAAAGAATTTTACAAGGTGTTGTTGTCAGCGACAAGATGGATAAATCTGTCGTAGTTCGTGTAGAACGTCGTGTTATGCACCCTGTTTATAAAAAATACATCAAACGCAGTAAAAAATATACTGCACATGATGAAAACAATTTGTGCAAAGTCGGTGACATTGTACAAATTATTGAGAGCCGTCCAATATCCAAAACAAAAACTTGGGTAGTTGTGTCGGAAGAAAGTAAATAATTGGATTCTAACTAAGGAAGGAAATACCAATGATTCAAGTAGAAACAAACCTTGATGTTGCTGATAACTCAGGTGCATTGAAAGTTCAATGTATTAAGGTTATCGGTGGCTCAAAACGTAAGGTTGCCTCAGTCGGTGATGTTATTATTGTTTCCGTTAAAAAGGCAAAACCACGTGGGAAAGTCAAGAAAGGTGATGTTCAACGCGCATTAATCGTTAGAACATCAAAAGAAATTCATAGACAAGATGGTACAGCCATTCGCTTTGATTCAAATGCGGTTGTTTTAGTAAATAAAGATGGTGAACCAATCGGTACACGTATCTTTGGCCCAGTTACTCGTGAATTGCGCGCTAAAAACTATACCAAAATTATGTCTTTAGCTCCGGAGGTGTTATAAGATGGCTATGAGAATTAAAAAAGGTGATCAAGTGATCGTGATTACTGGCCGTGATAAAGGTAAAACAGGTGAAGTTATCAAGTCAATGCCAAAAGAAAACAAAGTTGTTGTTCAAGGCATCAATCTTGTAAAACGTCATACAAAACCAACTCAAGAATCAGCTGGTGGCATCGTTACAAAAGAAGCCCCAATTCATGTTTCAAATGTTGCGTTAATCGATCCAAAATCAGGTAAAGCAACACGTGTTGGTTTTAAAATTGAAAACGGTCAAAAAGTCCGCGTTGCAAAACGTTCAGGCGAAGTAATCAGTAAATAAGGGAATACATCATGACAGCAAGATTAAAAAAGAAATATGATGAAGAAATTGCTCCCGCTTTGTTAGCTAAATTTGGCTATAAAAACAAGATGGAACTCCCACGTTTAGATAAAATCGTCTTAAACATGGGCGTTGGTGAAGCAACAGAAGATCGTAAAGCACTTGAAGGTGCTTTAAAAGACATGGAAGCCATTGCTGGTCAAAAACCAGTTTTGACTCATTCCAAAAAATCTATTGCCACATTTAAACTTCGTGAAGGCATGCCAATTGGTTGTAAAGTTACTTTACGCCGTGATAAAATGTACGAATTTTTAGATCGTTTAATCACAATGGCACTTCCACGTGTTCGTGACTTTAGAGGTGTTCCAAGCAAAAGTTTTGACGGCCATGGCAATTATGCTTTTGGTTTGAAAGAACAAATCGTCTTCCTTGAAATCAACTATGATACAGTTGATAAGATTCGTGGTTTAGACATCTGTATTGCAACAACAGCTAAAACTGATGAAGAAGCAAAAGCTCTCTTAGCAGGTTTTGGTATGCCATTTATGAAATAAGGAATGAGAACATGTCAAAAAAATGTTTAATTAATAGAAACTTAAAGCGTGAAAAATTGGTTAAAAAATATGCCAATAAACGCGCTCAGTTAAAGGCTATTGTTGCGGATCCTAATTCCACACCAGAACAACGCTGGGAAGCAGGAATCAAATTAGCCAAGTTACCAAGAAACTCTTCTCAAACAAGAGTTCACAGACGCTGTAAGTTAACAGGTCGTTCACATGGTAACTATCGTAAATTAGAAATGAGTCGTATCAAGTTAATAAAATTGGACAACGAAGGTCAAATTCCTGGTATGACAAAGTCAAGTTGGTAAGGAGGACGCAACATGTCTATGACAGATCCTTTGGGCGATATGCTCACACGCATCAGAAATGGTGGGCTTGCTCATAAAAGTTTTGTAACAGCTCCTGCTTCTAAATTACGTGCTAGCGTTTTAGAAGTTTTGAAAAGAGAAGGTTACATTCGTGATTTTGAACGCATTGATGTCCGTCCAGGTGTCAGTGAATTTAAAATTGAATTAAAGTACTTTGAAGATAAACCAGTGATTAAAGAAATCCAACGTGTTTCTACACCAGGTCGCCGTGTTTATTCAAAAGTTAAAGATTTACCAAGATTTTATAATGGTCTCGGTATCTATGTTTTATCAACACCATCAGGCGTTATGTCTGATCACGAAGCTCGCCAAGCTAACTTAGGTGGCGAAGTTTTGTGCAAAGTATTTTAGGAGGAATAAACAATGTCTCGTATTGGTAAACATCCTGTTAAAATGCCAGCTGGTGTTACAGCTACAATTTCTGCTGATGAAATTGTTATTAAAGGTAAATTAGGTGAATTGAAAGCTCATCTGCCACAAGGCGTTACAGTTTCTCAAGAAAATGACGAAATCGTTGTTCGTCCAAATTCTGATACAAAAGAACATCGTATGCTTTGGGGAACAATGCGTGCTAACATTCAAAACATGGTGGTAGGCGTTTCAGAAGGCTTTAAACGCAAATTGGAATTAATCGGTGTTGGTTATAAAGCTCAAGCACAAGGTAACAAAGTTAAATTGTCATTGGGTTACAGCCATGATATTGATTATGAATTACCAAAAGGCGTTCAATGCGCTACTCCACAACCAACAGTTATCGAATTAACAAGTGCTGATAAACAATTGGTTGGACAAGTTGCATCTGAAATCCGTTCCTATCGTTCACCAGAACCATACAAAGGCAAAGGGGTTAAATATGAAGAAGAAACCATTTTGCGCAAAGTTGGTAAGAAGAAATAAGGAATAGAAAAATGAAACAAATTACTAAACATGACCGTCGTAAAGCACGTATTCGTTGGGGTTTGAAACAAAATGCTGGTGATCGTTTAAGATTATCAGTCTATCGTTCAGAAAAGAACATTTATGCTCAAATCATCGACGACAAAAAAGGTATCACATTGGTTTCAGCATCTTCAAAAGATAAAGAAATCACAGCAAAAGGTTCAACTGTTGCAGGTGCTGCAGCTGTTGGTAAACTTGTTGCTGAAAGAGCTATTCAAGCAGGCCTCAAAGAAGTTGTTTTTGATCGTAGCGGTTACTTATATCATGGCCGAGTTAAAGCGGTTGCAGAAGCAGCTCGTGAAGCTGGATTATCTTTTTAGGAGAAAACAATGGCAGAAAATGAAATTCAAGAAAAGAAACGTCGCCCACGTAAAGATCGTGAAGCTGATGTTAAAGTGGAAAGAGCCGCTGATGAATTCACAGATCGTGTGATTCACGTTAACCGTGTTTCTAAAACAGTTAAAGGTGGTAAAAGATTTGCTTTTGCAGCTTTAGTTGTTGTTGGAGACCAAAAAGGACGTTTAGGTTTTGCTCACGCAAAAGCTAAAGAAGTTCCAGATGCTATTAAAAAAGCAACTGAACGTGCTCGCCGTAATTTAATTCGTGTTCCTTTAAGAGAAGGTCGCACATTACACCATGACGTATTAGGTTCATTTGGTGCTGGTCACGTAACACTTAGAACAGCTCCAGCTGGTACTGGTATCATTGCTGGTGGTCCTATGCGTGCTATTTTTGAAGTAATGGGTATTCAAGACGTTGTTGCAAAATGCACAGGTTCTTCAAACCCACACAACATGGTTCGTGCAACATTTAATGCTTTAACATCTTTATATTCTCCAAGAACAGTTGCTGCTAAACGTGGTAAAAAAGTTGGAGATATCGTCAGCCGTCGTGATGGCGCTGTCGCTAAAGATGCAGAATAAGGAAGAATGCTATGAAATTAAATCAAATTCGTGATAACAAAGGGGCTCGTAAAGAGTCAATGCGTGTTTCACGTGGTGTCGGCTCTGGAAAGGGCCGCACCGGTGGACGCGGGTTCAAAGGTCAAAAATCTAGAACTGGTGTTTCTATTAAAGGATTTGAAGGTGGTCAAATGCCAATCTTCCGTCGCTTACCACGTCGTGGATTTAACAACCCACTTCGTTTAAGCTTCGCAGAAATCAATTTAGGAACAATCCAAAAAGCAATCGATGCATCTATCTTATCAGCTGATCAAGAAATCAATGGCGTTTCTTTAATGGAAGCCGGCTTGATTAAACGTATGAAAGATGGTATTCGTTTGTTGGCTACAGGTGAATTGACAAGCAAAGTAACTATTCGTGTTGCTGGTGCTTCTAAAGCAGCTCAAGCAGCTATCGAAAAAGTTGGTGGTCAATTAATCTTGGAACCAAAAAAAGAAACAGTTCTTGTTAAAGGTCAAAAGACTTCTAAAAAAGAACCAAAAACTGCACCAAAGAAAACAAAAAAAGCATAATTTAAAAAAATAAGGAGAGAACAACAATGGCATCAATGTCTGATAAATTAGCATCAAATATGGATTTTTCTGCTTTTTCGAAAGCAAAAGATCTTCAAAAGCGATTGTTGTTCACCTTATTTGCTTTGATTGTGTTTCGTTTGGGCACATATATTCCATTTCCAGGAATTAACCCTACTGTTTTAACAGAGTTTTTCTCTGAAAACAGTGGGGGACTTCTGGGAATGTTTAACGCTTTTACCGGGGGCGCATTATCCCGTATGTCAATTTTGGCATTGAACATTATGCCATATATCTCTGCTTCTATTATTGTTCAGTTAGCAGCAAGTGTTATCCCTTCTTTGATGGCGCTGAAGAAAGAAGGCGAATCAGGATTTAGAAAAATCAATCAATATACGCGCTATTTAACAGTTTTAATTACAGTTGTTCAAGCGTTCTTTATGGCACGTGCGCTTGAGAATGCAAATGCAGTTATTATGCCATCACATTTCATGTTTGAATTGTCCACAGTTGTTTCATTGCTTGGTGGTACAATGTTTGTTGTTTGGCTTGGAGAGCAAATCACTGCTCGGGGTGTTGGAAATGGCGCCTCTTTAATTATTATGACTGGTATCGTTGCTGGTATTCCTGAAGCTTTAGTTCGTGTTTTTGAAGAAAACAGAGTTGGCGCTTTATCAACGCCATTATTACTTTTCTTGATGTTGATGACATTTGCAATTATTTATATTGTTGTCTTTATTGAAAGAGCACAACGCAGAATTCCAATTCAATATCCAAAACGTCAAATGGGGAATCGTATGATGCAAGGAGCAAACTCCCATTTGCCATTAAAAATTAACCCAACAGGTGTGATGCCTCCAATTTTTGCAAGTGCTATTTTAGCAATCCCTGTTGCAATTGTTCAATTTTCATCAAAAGAATCCACAAGTGATTTTGTGAATGGTTTAGCTGTTGCTTTAAATCACGGAAATTGGTTGTATCTTTTAACATTTGCTGTGTTGGTATTTTTCTTCACCTTCTTTTATACAGGGATTCAATCAAATCCAACTGAAACAGCTGATAATTTGAAAAAACAAGGTGGGTTTGTTGCAGGGATTCGTCCAGGGAAAAATACAGCAGAATATCTTGATTATGTTATTACAAGATTAACATTGCTTGGTGCTGTTTATTTGACAATTTTGTGTGTATTGCCTGAATTTTTAATTTCACAAGTTGGAATTCCTTTTGTTTTAGGTGGTACAACTCTTTTAATCGTTGTTTCTGTGATTATGGAAACTTTCTCACAAATTCAATCTCATCTCATTGCTCATCGCTATGAAGGATTGATTAAAAAAGCAAAATTAAAAGGTCGTTTATAATTATTTAGGGGGACAAAATGCAAACACCATTAAAAAGACATATCGTTATGATGGGCGCTCCAGGAAGTGGAAAAGGAACGCAAAGCGCTATTTTAGCAGAAAAATTAGGCATTAATGCATTTTCAATGGGCGATATTTTAAGAGGTGTAGCAAAAGGGACTTCTAAAGAAGCGCAAGAAGTTAAAAAGTTAATTGATAAAGGGAACATGGTTCCTAATAAATTGGCTGTTCGTTTGATGGAAAAAGAGTTGCTAAAACCAGAAAACGCAGCTGGCTATATTTTAGATGGGTTTCCAAGAGAGCTTCCTCAAGCAAAAGTCTTGGATAAGGATTTAGCCTCTCGAAAATATAGAGATTATAATATGGGTGTTGATTTGGTCTTGCTTTTACAAGTACCAGATGATTATGTTATTGATCGCATTATTGGACGTTTTCAATGTGCAAAATGTGGAACACTCTATCATGAAAAGTTTAAACAAACCTCATCATTTGGCATTTGCGATGAATGTGGTTGTAAAGAATTTACAAGGCGGGCTGACGATACCTATGAAACGGTTGTATCTAGACTCCGGACGTTCCGCTCTGTAACGGCTCCAGTTATACCTTACTACGAACAAAAGGGGCTCTTAGTGTGCGTTGATGGGACGGGACCTATCGACGTTGTTAGTGAAAAAATAAGAAAAATAGTAGGCTATTGATTTAAGACTTGACATTGAATGAGAAATACTGTATAATTCCCACTCGTTTAAGTGTCTAGTCATTTTGATTAGATGAAATAGTTATTATTTTTTATTAGGTTAATGGAGAAAGTACCTTGGCACGTATTGCTGGTGTAAATATACCGACCTCTAAAATTGTTGTTATTGGTTTAACATATATTTATGGTATTGGTCGGAAAAAGGCTGAAGAAATTTGCAGCACACTTAATATTGATTCACATAAACGTGTGAATGAATTGACAGATGAAGAAACATTAAAAATTCGCGAATTAATTGACAACAATTATCGCGTAGAAGGTGACTTACGTCGTGAAGTATCCTTAAACATCAAGAGATTGATGGATTTAGGTTGTTATCGTGGTTTGCGTCATCGTAAAGGATTGCCTGTCCGTGGACAACGCACTCATACGAACGCTCGTACTCGCAAAGGTAAAGCTGTTGCCATTGCAGGTAAGAAGAAAGTAACAAAATAGTATAGAAAGGATATTTAATGGCTGAAAAGAAAGTCGCAACGCGAACAAAAAATCGCGATAGAAAGAATATCTCTGTGGGCGTTGCTCATGTGAATTCTACATTTAATAACACAATGGTTACAATTACAGATACACAAGGAAACACAATTTCTTGGTCATCTGCAGGTTTAAAAGGATTTAAGGGTTCAAGAAAATCAACACCTTATGCTGCTCAAATGGCTGCTGATGATGCAGCTCGCAAAGCAGTTGAACATGGTTTGAAAACAATTGATGTTTTGGTCACAGGTCCAGGTTCTGGCCGTGAATCAGCTCTTCGTGCTTTTCAAGCTGTTGGTTTGGTCATTACATCTATTAAGGATATTACCTCAATCCCACATAACGGCTGCCGCGCACGTAAACGTCGCAGAGTTTAATTTGTTTTAATAAAAAGAGCAAATAACTTGCTCTTTTAAACACTTTTTGTAAAGGGAACCTTATTATGATTCAAAAAAACTGGCAAGATTTGATTAAACCATCTAACCTTTCTGTGGATACGATTGTCCCAGGTTTTAAGGCAACGATGGTGGTTGAACCTTTAGAACGCGGATTTGGTACAACATTAGGAAATGCATTGCGCCGTATTTTATTATCTTCATTGCAAGGTGGCGCAGTGAATGCAATTAAAATTGATGGTGTTTTACATGAATTCTCATCAATTCCAGGAGTTCGTGAAGATGTGACAGAAATTATCTTGAACATCAAAGGGTTGGCTTTAAAAGTTGATTCTGATGCTCCACAACGCATTTATTTGAATGCAACGGGTCCTTGTGTTGTGACTGCTGCTCAAATTACAACAAATCAAAGTGTTGAAATCATGAATCCAGAAGCTGTTATCTGTACATTAGATGCAGGTGCTTCTATTAATATTGAAATGATGGTTTCAACAGGTAAAGGATATGTTGTTGCATCTCAAAACAGACCAGAAGATTGTCCAATTGGTTTAATTCCAATTGATTCAGTTTACTCACCTGTTAAATCTGTTGTTTACAAAGTTGTAAACGCTCGTGTTGGTCAACAAACTGACTACGATAAACTTTATTTAACAGTTGAAACAAATGGTGTTGTTTCTCCAGAAGATGCAGTTGCTTTAGCAGCTCGTATTATGCAAGAACAACTCAAATCATTCATTAACTTTGAAGAACCAGAAGAAGCAACTTTAGAAGACAAGATTGCTGAGTTGCCATTCAATAAAAACTTACTCTTAAAAGTTGATGAATTAGAATTGTCTGTTCGTTCTGCAAACTGCTTGAAAAACGACAACATTATCTACATTGGTGATTTAGTCCAAAAAACAGAATCTGAAATGCTCAGAACTCCAAACTTTGGTCGTAAATCATTAAATGAAATCAAAGAATTATTGGCTGAAATGGATTTGCATTTAGGTATGCAAGTTGAAGGTTGGCCACCAGAAGATTTAGAAGTCTTATCAGCTACAATTGATAACGATAACTAAATTTGGTTAGAAAAATCGCCAGAGTTGTTTCTGGCGTCTAACCTTTACATTGCCAGGGTTGGAGGTGTGGATGGTTAGTGTGTATTATCAGCTTTGCGCGTCAAGGCTTTGTGATGAAGAAAGGAATGAAAAATGCGTCACGGATTTAAAAAAAGAACATTGAATAAAAAAGCAGCTCATCGCCGTTCAATGTTTGCAAATATGGCTGTTTCTTTAATTAAACATGAACAAATTAAAACAACATTGCCAAAAGCAAAAGAATTGCGTCCTGTTATTGAAAAATTAATCACAAAAGGAAAGACAAATACATTGCACGTTCGTCGTCAATTAATTTCTTTCTTACGTGATGAAGCAATGACAGAAAAATTATTGACTGTTTTAGCACCACGTTATCAATCTCGTCCAGGTGGTTATGTTCGTGTTTTAAAAGCAGGTTTCCGTTTTGGTGACTGCGCTCCAATGGGTATCATTGAACTTGTTGACAGAGATGTAACAGCTAAAGGAAAAGATTCAGGTCAAGTTGTTGAAGTTGCTACAGAAGAAAAAGTTGAAAAACCAGCTAAAGTAGAAAAAGCTCCTAAAGCAGCTAAAGCCCCAAAAGCTGAAAAAGCTCCAAAGGCTGAAAAGGCTCCAAAAGCTAAAAAAACAACTAAAAAAGCAGTTAAAGAAGAAACAGCTGAATAATTAACTATTTCGACTTAAACGATAAAAACCCTGTGCCTTTTTGGTGCAGGGTTTTGCTTGTTTTTAAGATGAAAAGTTGACAATATTTTTAAAATATGATATAACCTTTTATGTTTTAAAAGGGAGTTTTTTTTATGCGAGTTGATGAAGCAGAAATGCTGCGCTGTATCTGTATTCAAAAGTCATTGGGTAAAGCCTCTTTGATGTCAGCGTATTCTAGTGATTTAATGGGTGAGTTGTTTAATCCAGCTTTATTGCAAGCTGCGTTAAAAGTTAAAAATATGCAAGCCATACAAGAAATGATTCGCCATAAATCAGATTTAAATGCTTTTTCAATGCATGGTTATACGCCATTGATGATGGCTGCAATGTCTGGTTGTACGCAAGGCGTGAAGGATTTGGTCTTGGCTGGTGCAGATGTGGATTTGATGAATAAAAAAGGACAAACAGCTCTTTGGTTAGCAGCAAGTAATGGTTATGCTGACATTGTTAAGATGTTGTCAAATGCTGGGGCTGATTTAAATGTGTCTGAAAAAAAAGAAGGAAAAACACCTTTAATGGTTGCATCAGAATTTGGGCATTTGCAAGTTGTTTCTACGCTTATCAAATTAGGGGCAGATGTGAATAAGGTTTCTCCATTTGCTCAAACAGCACTTTCCTATGGGATTGTTGGGATTTCTCGAGATGTGAAAATTTTGAAACGGTTGGTTGCTGCAGGGGCGAATATTTGTGAAGAGCCTCAAAGTGAAAATAAGCGTATTTGTGCTTTGAAACCTTTGATTTTGGCTGTGGTGCATCATAATAAAGACGCTGTTAAATTTTTGCTTTCTGAAGGGGCTTCTGGTCAAGATGAAGCGTTAAAATTTGCGCTCTCACGTAAAGATGGGGAAATGATTGACTTGTTTGAAAAAGCAAAGTCTCCTAAATTTATTAAAAAAAATAAAATTCAGTGTTCCTTAAATATGGATGAAAATATAAGAAGTTAATTGTATTTGTCAAAATAAAGTAGAAATATAAAAAAGTTTCATAAAATGTTAAAAAACATTTGACGAAGAGTTTTTTGTTGCTTATAACATAAATAAGTCTACTTGTTAAAATATATCTTTAGGGGGTAAAATGGTTCGTAACGCTGGAAATGATGATACTCTTGATAGGAGAGAACTTGAGGAAACAGCAAGTCTTATTGAAGGTTTGGGATTGGATACAGATGCACCACCTGCAGCGCCAAGAACAACACAAGTTTCTTTAATAGAGGCAATGGAAGATGCTAATTTGACGCCAGAAAAATTGAAAGAACTGATAGATGCTGGTGCAGATGTAAATGCAGTGGGTGATAAAGGTAATACCCCTTTACACCATGCAGTGAATTATATGCTTCCAGATTTTGTTGAAGTACTTATTAAAAATGGCGCTAATGTTAATGTTCCCAATG
>JAFTTR010000006.1 GCA_017466695.1 Alphaproteobacteria bacterium
ATACATACATACATACATACCAGTAAACCCCATACTAACGACCCCTTGGTGACTGTCATTATGCCCACATACAATCGATCGCATGAAGTTGAAAAAGCGATACAATCAATCTTATCTCAAACATATAAAAATTTTGAATTTATTATTATAAATGATGGCTCACAAGATAATACTCTTTTTATTCTTAAAAAGTGGCAAAAGAAAGACAAACGAATTATTTTATTAAATAATGAGAAAAATATGGGTATTTCAAGCTCACTTAACAAAGCCTTAAAAATTGCAAAAGGAAAATATATCTCCAGAATGGATGATGATGACATATCCTTACCAACACGTCTAGAAAAACAAGTTCGCTATTTAGAAAATAATCCCAGCATTACCGTTCTTGGAACAGCCATAAAAGTACCCAATACCAATAAAATAAATAGATTAAGTTCCTCTCCAGAAGAAAGTGCTATACTATCTCATTTTCAAGTACCTGTTTATCACCCGACCACACTAATAAGGCATGATTTTTTAAAAAAACACAATCTCAACTACCAAAAAAAATATGACGCAGCTGAAGACACCCTCTTTTGGTATGATATCATAAAAAAAGGTGGCAAAATAACAAATCTTTCAGAACCACTCGTTATTCAAAATATTCATAGTAAGAAAAACTACAAACTTGATCAACAAGCTCTTAATTATAACAAATTTATCCAGCAAACATTATCACCCATTTTAAAAGATAAAATGCCTACCTATAGATATCCTATCTCCTCATTACACGCCTGCATCATTGTTAAGGAATTTCAAAAAATTAATTATAAAAATTTAGCTTCTAATAAAGCAATTACCACCCTTTTAAATAGATACTGCACACAAGATGTTGATGAATATTTTTATATCAAAACTAAAAACCAACTTACACTACTGTTTCTTAAAAATGGCAAAATTCTTAATAAATATTTTAAATTACTTCAATTAAAAAAAATAAATCAAGACAACAACCATTATTTAGAATTATATAATCCCAAAACAAATATAACAAAAAGATATGAATTAAAAGAAGATATATATCATCTTTTAGATTATTAATTTTTTAAGGGGAAAATTGGCAATTTATTAATTCGTAAAAAATTGTCTTTTATATCTAATTCAACAGGCATTTGCTTGTCTTTAAACAACAAGAATAAAAACTTTGAAAGTGCATTTGGCACAAACTGTGCAATAAAACTTTTCAAATGAAAAGCATCCCCTTTTAATAAAATATTTTTACTATTCAAATCAATAAAACCAGTCAATGATGCTTCTAATTGATTAAACATAAAATGAGAATCATACACATTAATCACGTTATTGTTAAATCGAGCATTCAAGGTTAAATAATTTTCTTTTTGCAGGGGGTTTGTTTTAAAATAAATTGAATGATAGTTATAAATAGGAATCTCAACAACCACATCTCCTAAATAAAACGTTTGATTCAACACATTTAATTGCCCTTCCTTCCCTTGAAATTGAACACACAAAAAACAAAAAGGTGCTTTTATTTCTTTAAAGTTGATTTTTAAACCATATTGCTCCAATTGTTTTACTCTTTGAGGTAATGTTTTAAGCATTGATTGACCAATGACATAAGGGCCAATCAAAAAAGTGAGCAACAGAACAATCCCAAACAAGAGTAAAGTTTTTTTTAACATTATTTTTTTTAATCTCCTTTAAGATTTCAGGTATCACACTCTTATTTAAAATGCAATGTTTTTTATTTTTAACTTGACAAGAAAATATAAGATAGATATGATAACCTAGTCGCATTTGTGGGGTTATAGCTCAGTTGGTAGAGCGCTGCGTTCGCAATGCAGAGGCCAGGGGTTCGACCCCCCTTAACTCCACCAGATAAAAATCCTTTTTTCTATGAGGATATAATATGTTAGATAAAATTTCTTCTTTCATTCATCGAAAAGGTATTGGTTTGGGAATTGTTATTCCCTTTTCTTTTTTACTTTCTCTTTTTATCGCCTTTCAGAGCATAACACCTTTTCAAGAAAGTTTGAATCAACCACAAATGCAATCTTTAATTGAACTTGTTGCCACGCCAAAGATTGATAAAGATGCAATAAAAGAAAAACTCAATATTCAAAAACCAACTGAAAATGATTATGTTTTAAGCGTCATGGCTGAAGTATTATTCACTTTACACGATAAGGGGATTGTGGGTCATTTTTCTTCAAACCAGCTTCAAACACTGCTTTATAAAGCATTTTATCTTCAAAGTCTTCTTTTAAGTTTTGTGATTACATTTCTAGCTATTTTATATTTTCTCTTTTTATACATCATCCTTAAAATAATTGGACCTTTGTTTTATAGCGATTTACAAAAAAATGCTTGGGGACGGCTTCTTTCTCTTGTTTGGAGCCTTATTTTATTATTTTACGTTATCAGCCTTCAATTTCATTTAAGGTTTAGTTTATTTTATCTTTCAATAATTGCCCTGCTTACTTGTCTTATTATTGCTGTTAGATTAAAAAAAGAAAATTAAATTAAGGGTGAAAACTCCTTAATCACAGCTTCATAAACAGTTCGTTTAAATGGAACAACCATTTGAACAACCTCCTCTATTGGGCTCCAAAAAAACTTCGAAAACTCAATTTCTTCTGGATAGACTTTTAAGTTAAAATCTTTATCTTCGCCTTTAAACTTAAACAAAACCCATTTTTGCTTTTGTCCATGAAAGAGCCCTTCTTTATACATCAATGGTTCAAAAAAATCATATTGATACCAATTTTTACTTTCAGCTACAAATTCAACTTTTTCAGGCAAAAGACCAGTTTCTTCCCAAAGCTCCCTATAGGCTGCTTCTATAACCGTTTCACCTTTATCAATTCCGCCTTGGGGCATTTGGTATTTAAAACCAAATTTTTCACTATTTACTCTTTCTCCCATCCAAACAAGTCCTTGAGAATTCACGATCATTAATCCAACATTTTCTCGATATTTTCTTTCCATTACAAAATCACCTCCTAGTCTTTAATAAGAATATCAAAAAACAGATTAAAACTCAACGAAATAAAAAACTATTTTTTTTATTTTAATTTTGGTGTATAATATAAAGTAGATGAAAGGAGATCACATGGCAACAGCAGGCGAAAGACACAATAATCCTGGATGTATTATGGGTAAAAATGGATTAAAACAATTTACCACACTCGAAGATGGATATGAGGCATTAAACAGTTTATTATATCGTAGATACAACAATAAAACGTGTTATGAGATTTTTTGCAAATATGCCCCTTATTCGGATGGGAATAACCCACGGAAGTACGCAGATTTTGTTATTAGCGAATTGAAGAAAAAAGGCATTCCTGTAAACGATTCAACTGTTTTGAATTTAAAAAATCCTTATGTTTTACAAGAACTTACCCTTGCCATTTCAAAAATGGAAAATGGTAAAGTTTTAGGAGGCGAAGCCTTTGCACGCAATTGCTCAGTCGCCTTTGCATATAACAAAGGCTTGTCAAATGATGCCCCTGTTCAACTTGCTTCTAGAAGTGCTACACCTAAAGATGATCAGCAGCCAGCTGATTCAACCCAATTAGCGCACCTCACACCAGATTCATCCCTGTCACCCGATTTGATTGAAAGCTTGAAGAAAAATCAGGCAAAAGCTGAGCAACAACTTGCAAAAGCAGATACAAAGACCAATAAAAAAGAATCAAATTCAAATATAATAAAATTACTTCTTCAAGCAACAGCTGCTCTTTTAATCAAAAACTCAGCCTTATCAAGCGCTGTGGCAACAGTTATTGACAACACAACGCTGGATGATACAAGCGACAATATTGTAGTTGCAAATAAAAACGACAATCAAAACGCTTAAAAAAATACAATCTTTTCATTTAAAAAGCCCAAGTCAATCTTTCCTTGGGCTTTTTAAATTTATTTTTCCTGATAAAGCGCAATTGCTTTTAAAATATCAATCGCACGATCTAATTGATAATCTTTCTTTTCATCTTTCTTTTCTTTATTGTCTTGTAATACCTCTTTTTTCTTTTATTTTTTCTTTTCTTTTTGCGTTGTTTTTTCTTCAGCAGCTAAAGCCCCATGCAAATCCCTTTCCCCAAACCCTTCTATAACAGGTTCTTCTTCCAATTTAGCACGAGGCACCACAATATCAGGATCAATTCCTTTGGCTTGAATAGAACGTCCTGATGGTGTATAATACTTGGCAATTGTCATTTTTAATCCACCAAACCCAGGAATAGGTTTAACAGTCTGAACAGAACCTTTTCCAAAAGATTTTAACCCGACAATGACGGCACGTTTATGATCTTGCAAAGCCCCAGCGACAATCTCTGAAGCAGAAGCTGACCCTTCGTTAATTAAAACAACCAAAGGTTTACCATCCGTCATATCTGGCGTCTTTGCTGAAACACGAATAGCTTCGGCTGGATTTCTCGACCTAGTTGAAACAATCTCCCCTTTTGCTAAAAAGGTATCAACAACACCAATAGCAGAATCCAATAATCCCCCTGGGTTGTTACGAACATCAATGACAAATCCTTTTAAATTTTCTTTTCCAATGTCTTTTGTGAGTTTAAAAACAGCTTCATGTAATTTTTCAACTGTCTTTTCATTAAAAGATGAAATACGTACATACCCAACATCTTCTTTTGCTTCAAACTTAACCGGCTCTGGGACAATCATTGCTCTGGTTAACTTAATATCAAATGGCTCTTTTTGAGCACGTGAAATTTTAAGCTTAACAGTTGTACCAGGTGTTCCTCTCATTTTTTTAACAGCATCTTGCAACGAAAGGCCCACAACGGCTTCTCCATCAATATGTGTAATAAAGTCACCAGCTTGAATCCCAGCCTTGAACGCTGGTGTATCATCAATTGGAGAAACAACTCGAACAAATCCTTTATCCGAAGTTACTTCCATGCCAAGTCCACCAAACTCCCCCTTAGATTGCGCTTCTAAATCATCAAAATCTTCTTGTGTCATATAAGATGAATGAGGATCTAAACTTGTCAACATTCCATTAATGGCGCTCTCAATTAACTTTTTATCCGTTGGTTCATCAATATATTCTTTTTTAATTTCTTGATAAACCACACCAAACAATTCCATTAAAGCATAAGGATCATCTTTTAAGGTTTCCTCTTGAGACTTAATTTTGGTATCAGCAAACGCACAACCCCCTGAAATTAAAAGAATCCCTAATATTCCACCAAATATTGTTTGTTTCATTTCTAGCTCCTTTATTTTTATCTTCGAAACCAAGGTTTGGGATCAATTGCTTGTCCATCTTTTCGAATTTCAATGTATAGTTTTGTTCTTTCATTCCCCATTCGCCCCACAGGCTCACCAGCAATGACTTCCTGACCTGTAAAGGCATTCATATCGTCAAGTCCAGCAAGCAGAAGGAGATACCCATCCATACAATCAATAATCAACATTTTACCATAGCTTTTAAATGGTCCTGAGAATAAAACAGTCCCTTTAAATGGTGAACGTAAAATAGCTCCAGAACGTGCTAAAATTGTCATTCCTTTAGCATGCATTCCTTTCATTGTCGTATCCCCATAATTCTCCACAATTTGTCCAATTACTGGATAAGGGAGCGTCCCTTTTGCTTTTTCAAAAGAAGATCCAATTGGGAAAAAGGAGGTCAATCTTGCTCTTTTTTGTTCAGCTTCTTCTTGCTCTTGCTTCTTTTTCCGTTCAATTTCCATCTGACGTTGTCTTTCTTTTTCAAGACGTTGAAGCAATTCTTTTAAATCATTTGCCTGACCTGCAAGAGCAACAATTCTTTTTCGAGAAAGCTCATGAGAAGCATCATACTCAGCTTGTAATTTTGTTTTTTTAGCAATCAACCCATTTAACTGTTCTGTTTTGCTTGTTAAAGTCTCCATCGTTTCTTTAACTTTTCGAATTTGACTTTGAATTTCAACTTTTGTTTCTTCTAACTTTTCAACATCTAAAAGAACATCTTGTGTCATTCGTTGCGCAATTGGAACAGCACTATTTAGCATCATTCTACTTCTTAAAATTTGAGTTGGCGCTTGTTTTTCTAGAAAAATTTGTTCCTTAGGTTTTAAAGCTAAAGACTGTAATGCTGTCACAAGATGAACTGTTTGCGCTTTTGATTGCATCAATTTTTGAGAAAGTGTTTCTTCTTCTTTTCTAAGTTCTTCCAACCTCGATTCCAATCGAAGTAATGTATCTTCTTTTTCTTGAACGGCTTGAGCAGATCGCACCATCTGTTTTTGAACAGCTCGAATTTCATTAGATAACTTATCCGATTGGCGTTGAGATTCTAAGTGAGCCTCCCTTTCCTCTTGCAACTGCCGTTCAATACGTTTTAAATCATCAGATGTTGGCGTTGCACATACTGGAACGCTCATCAATAAAGCTGTTGCAAACACTGTCAAAATAAAAAGATTCCCTTTTTTCATATCCATCCCTTCAGGCAAGTTTTTAAGAAGTTTAAACTCTTTTTTTAGCTTTGACAAGTGTTATTTTTAAATCAACGGCCAGAATACTTAAAATCAAAGTCATAAAAAAAAGCTCCTTCTCACTTTTTTAAGAAGGAACTTTTTTAATTCAAACCAAACTAAAATGCATCTGATGGAACAACATACATCCCTGTCGAAATTTTTTGAGTTTTTGGTGCATCAAAAAAACCATAATCTGCCTGTGTTTGGACATCGTAATTAGCATATGGCTCCTTATAAGAATGTCCCGCAAATGCATCCGATGGTATTTGTTCTGAATAATAGCCTTTTGAATAGGAAGGAACATCAGCATACAAAGGACTTTCATTAAAGAAAGATAATAATCCATTATCTTGTTCATCCCAATCAACATCACTATATCTATTTGACTTAATCGCACACATATCTCCTGTTGAATACCAATCAGAAACACGATCATCAACCATATAAAACTGCATTTCACAACTATGAAAATAACGATAAGCCCAATCTTTTTCAATCTCTTGCTTTTGATAAATCAATACTTGTACATTTGATTTTAATCTTTTTATTTTCGTTGGGCTTCCAAAATTTTCATATACATCAGCAGCTGGCTGCCCTCTATAAACAACTGAACGAGGTTCTGTTGTATGAACATATTGACCAGTGCAAGCTGATAAAAAAGAAGTCAAACCAATTAAAGAGATTAAAAAAACTTTTTTCATACATAGCTCCTTGGGGTTAAAAAATTTAGCCTTACAATATCATAAAAAATAAACTTTGTCAATAAAAATCACGCTTGACAAAAAAGCAAAAAAATGTATAATTTCAGCAAAAAAATTATAGGATATTTTAATGAAAACAGATATTTTTACTTTTGAAATGCCTCTTGAACTCATTGCAAACGAACCTGCCAATCCAAGAGATAGCTCTAAGCTACTTCACCTCACACCAAATGGCCAAATTCATCATCACCACGTTTCTGATTTAGATAAAATTTTAAAAGAAGGCGATATTCTTGTTTTCAATGATACAAAGGTTATCCCAGCCAGACTTTATGGAAAAAGAGGCGAAGCTCATTTTGAAATTACACTTTTTAAACAGTTAAATTTATCTGATTGGGAAGCCTTGATTAAAAATTCTAGACGTCTTAAAATTGGTGATACCATTTCAATAAATGCTGACTTTTCAGCTCAAGTGATTGAAAAGAAAATTGAAGGTCCTGTTATTCTTCACTTTAACAAAAGTGGCGCTGACTTGATGAGCGCTTTACACCAAACAGGGATTATGCCCCTTCCCCCTTATATTAAAAGAGAGCATGGTGGAAAAGAATCAGATAAAGCCAACTATCAAACAATTTATGCGAAACACGAAGGAGCTGTTGCAGCGCCAACAGCTGGTCTTCATTTCACTGAATCTCTTTTTAAAAAATTAGAAGATAAAGGTATTGAAAAAGTTTTTGTCACCCTTCATGTGGGTGGTGGCACTTTTTTACCTGTCAAAGTTGAAGATACTGATGACCACAAAATGCATGCTGAATTTGGGGTTTTAACAAAAGAAGTTGCAGATAAACTTAATCAAGCTAAAAACGAAGGCAGAAGAATAATTACTGTTGGAACAACCTCCTTAAGATTACTTGAGTCTGCAACAGATGAAAATGGTATTATCCACCCATTCGAAAGCGATACATCTATTTTTATTACTCCAGGATATAAATTCAAAGCCACTGATGCCATGTTTACAAACTTTCATCTTTCAGGCTCAACTCTTTTTATGTTAGTATGCGCTTTTGCTGGGATTGAAAGAATGAAAAACACGTATCAAACAGCTATTCAACAAGGATATCGTTTTTTTTCTTACGGTGATGCTTGTTTTTTGGAAAAGCAAGAATAAAAGAAAAACCCACCAGATTCGCTGGTGGGAATTTTTATTCAAACTGATAACATCAGTGTTTTGTTTTGTATTCTTGCACAATCTTATCCACTTGTTGCAATTCTTCAGGTGTTAACTGCGTTGATGACTCAGTAAGAATTTGAGGATTTGCTATATGCATTTGCAACAAATAAATAACTCCATTTAAAAACAAAATAAACGTAATTGCCATAAATCCATGACGATAAGGTTGGGAAGGCATTGTATCATATTTATTTATATTGGGTGATGATTTTTTAAACAATAAAAAGAACGGATATAAAGCTATTAATAAAGCAATATACCCTAATATTATAAGATGATCTTTTGTCATTTCATTTTGAAAAGTAAGGCCGATTGAAAAGAAAAAAACAACACAGACCGTTAAACAAAAAGGAATTAAATATCCACTCTTACCAACATCATGAAGTCTTCGAACCGTTGCTGAAAGAACAGGTGCAAACAGGATAACTTCAAACAAAAAAAGTAACTCAGGTTTTGAAATCATAAATGACATTTCAGCAAAACCGATATAAACCATCAACCCAGTCAAAATAAAAATCCAATATTCTTTTCTCCCCGTTCTTCCTCCAAAGTGAGCATATTTTTTAAACTCATTCAAAAAAAAGTCAAATCTAAAAAAATCAGCTAAAAAAGATATTAATTTTTGCATTGTCATAACATTCTCCTTCTAAGCAATCATAAAAGAAAATAACTTATTTTTCAAATAATTTTATTTTTTTTGTTCAAAAAAACAAAATTTATGCTATAATAACCTTATATGTTCAAATATTACATTTAGAAAGCATATTGCCAAGAGGCATAGGAGGCGCTAATGATGAATAAGAATTTCAAAAGTATTTTACTTGGGACAACCATTTTTTGTATATGTAGTGTTGCAGCCTTTTCAGCAGGTGCAATGGAATTAAATACCGATGGAACAAAAACACTCGTTCAAGGTATTGCCCAAATTCAAACAAATACAAAAGCAGGAACAACCGGTTCTTATACATACACGCTTCCCTCTTCTGCCACAACACAAACAATCTATGCAGATGGGCTTATCACAAAC
>JAFTTR010000007.1 GCA_017466695.1 Alphaproteobacteria bacterium
CCATATTCTTTTCTTATGTAGGTTATTCTACACCACGAAACAGGTATTGCTTTTATTCTAGCACTTTTAGTTTTATTAACACCCTCCCTTCTTATGTAGGTCGTTCTACTTAGAAGGGGTTTTTTATGTTATTTCCCTCTCTAAAATATTATTTAACCCCATATTCTTTTCTCATGTAGGTTATTCTACACCACGAAACAGGTATTGCTTTTATTCTAGCACTTTTAGTTTTATTAACACCCTCCCTTCTTATGCAGGGCATTTTTGCACTTTGAGGGGATATAAACATTCCTCTAAAGCTAAATTTTACCTTGTTTAATAATGTTCAAGCAAGTAGCGATAGCGCTTGATGAAAAACGGCTTGAGATGTCTTGATGTCTATGTATATCTTTTGGAATATCCATATATTCACCAAATTGCTCGTATAAAAGAGCTTCTGGCAAATTACCCCCTTCGAAATAGTTAGATTCAAATTCAATTTTTTGAGAAGGGAAAACCCAATCATAATCAAAAATAGCTGGTGATTTTGAACTCATCTCTATCCCATAAACAAGGCTTTTTTGAGGGGTTTCTTTATCTGTTTTTAAAAGTTCAGATGAAAGAGCTTCAACTTCATTAAAAGAATTAAGTAAGGGGGATTGTGAAGGGAGTTTCGTCCAATCATAATGGATTTTTTTGTGTAATAATTGCCATTTTTGTTTAAAAGCTTTTTTGTCTTCTTCTGTTTTTAAATAAGAAGGATAAATATCCAGTGGAAACACATCAATTTGCAGTGGTGTATCCTTGTAATAGATACGAATACAATCTCCTTTTATCGTTGAAATATAAGGATGATTTTCAAATTCTTTTTGTATAATCGATTGAACTTTGTTGTAATCTTCTCTGAGCATCATCAAATCAATATCATCATCCCAAGGGATAAAGCCTTTGTGACGATAGGCCCCAAGGAGTGTCCCTGCAAATAAGGTATATTTCAGCTGATATTTATCAAAAATGGTTGCAATTTCTTTTAAAAACAAGGCATCAGCTTCTTGTAAAATGCGAAGAGGTCCCTTTGCTTTTGGAAATTTTGTAACATCAATTTCATAAAGATTATACAATTGGATGATGTTTTCAAGATCTTCAATTTTCTTATGGAGTTTTTTAAGCGTGATATTATTTTTGGGGTGATGTTTTTTCTTAAAATGCTCTCTGTTTTTTTTAGATGGAATGAGGTGTGAGATAATTGTATAGGTCAAGAAATTCATTTTTTTTTCCTTATTTGAGTGATGATATAAGCATATTATAAAAATATTTTATCATATTTTTCAAGGAAAGATTTTGGGGTTCAAATATTTTTTCTTGTTTCAATTTTTGAAGTTTGGGAAGATACGTTTGAACCCAAAAAGAATAATTCTTTTCTTTTTTAGGCATTTTAAAAACACATCTAAAAAAGCGATTGGCAATATAATTTTTGAAAACTTTTTTTGTTGTTTTGTTTAGCTTATTTTCTTTGCTTAAAAGAAACAAGCGTTTTGTAACCTCAAGTTCATCATCCAATCTTTTTTGAGTGAGGGGTTTATGCATGGCGCTATTTTCTCTGATACGATAAAAATAAAGAATTTCAGGGACATAAACACCTGCTTTTGACTGAAGAAGAAGGGTATATAAAAATATTAAATCTTCCCCCACAGTTAATCCTTTGGGAAAAGTTATGTTCAAAAGAGCTTCTTTTTTATATAATTTCGCACAAGAAGAAGCGCCGATACGAGGCTTTTTTCTTAAAACAAAATGATCAAATGGGGATGGGATAAGAACAAACGAATTTTGGTGTTCATCTACTTCTTGATTTGTAGGTGTTGTGGTTTCTTTAAAATCACACCAAGCAAAATTTGCTTGGGGATTTTTTTTGAGCGCCTGATGAAGATGCTCTAACAGATAAGGGTGAAACGTATCATCACTGTCTAAAAAGGTGATGTATTTTCCTGATGCTTGTTTTAGCCCATTATTTCTTGCAACTGAAACCCCTTGATTTTCCTGACTAATAATGTGAATACGATTGTCTTTTAAAGCCAATTTGTTTAAGAGGTTTAAAGAATTATCTTTTGAGCCATCATCAATTAAAATGATTTCAAAATCTTGGTATGTTTGATTTAAAACGGAGTTGACACACGCTTCAAGATATTTTTCAGTATTATAAACAGGGATAATAACGGAAATTTTGCTCATATAAACCTCTATGCAAATTTAACTTTCATTATATTTGCAGTATGCATAAAAAAATAAGACTTGTCAATGCGGCAAATAAGAGGGAATTTGTTTATTTTTTTAATACAATAATATTTATCTAACCTATTGAAATATAAAGAAATATGTTTTTTATTTAAAACAGATATAGTCCTATTTACAAACATTATTTTTAATCCCATCTTGTTCTTTGTTTTATATTGAAAGCACTTCTCAAGGATGAAAAAGAATGAAAATGCGTAAAATAAAGCTTCTTTTTGATGTGGAACAATTGGCAACAGATGGATTGAAAGGTACAGGGATTGTGCGTGTGGCAGATGTGTTGCTTCAAGGACTTGTTCAAAAGGAAGGAATAGACGTTTATCCGATTATCACTTCCAAAAGAGGGGATTTTGATGCTTATTTAAAAGCAAAAGGGTTGGATACACTTTTGCAAGATAAAATAGTTTATTTACCCAAATTAAAAGCAACGACCAAGCAAGTTCATTGGTACCAAAAAATAAGGAGCTTTTTATTAACAAAGTGGTATTTAAGAAAATATAAAAAAACCTTAAATGGATATGATGCTTATTTATCTTTGTTTAGCCCAATTTCTCCTATTGTGTATCAAAGTGGTATCAAAACTTATATGTTCATTCATGATTTAATCCCAATTTATTATCCCAAGGGGTGCTGTCCTAAATTTGTTGAAAAATTCACTTCTTGGATAAAAAATGCCAAAGCAGATGGATATTTTTGTGTTTCAAGTGCGACAATTAAAGATTTTTTAAGATTTAAAAAAGAGGGAAAAAAGAAAAAGATTTTTAAAGTATACCTAGGGGCGAGTGATTATTTTAAACCAACGAAGGACAAAGCTTTTTTAAATGCTCTTAAAGAAAAATACCATATTCAAACGAAAAATTATTTTTTAGCCGTTTCTGAAATTACAGCACGCAAGAATTTACCTCATTTACTTAAAAGTTTTGTTTCATTTTTAGATAAAACAAAATTAGAGGATGTTTCTCTGGTCTTGGTTGGGCCGAAAAGAGAAGGGTATGAGGAACTTACCAATCAAATTAAGGAGTTATCAAAGTATCAAGAAAAAATCATTCAAACTGGATTTGTGGATGAAAAAGAGTTACCACTTTTGTATCAAGGGGCTGTTGCCTTTATTTATCCCAGTCTTTATGAAGGATTTGGTCTTCCTATTTTAGAAGCAATGCAGGTGGGAACACCTGTTATTACAGCAGATAACACCTCGTTGCCAGAGGTGGGGGGAGATGCTGTTTACTATATTACTGGGACTGATGAAAAAGAAACACGCTTGGCACTTGAAAAACTCTATTTTGATAAAAATTTGAATCATCATTTAAGGCAAAAAGGCCTCAAACGAGCTCAAAAATTTAGTTGGGAAAAAACAATTAACCAAGTGGCATTAAAATTACAAAATTAAAGGAGAGGATATGAAAAAAAAGGCGCTTATTACAGGTATCGCAGGGCAAGATGGCTCTTATTTGGCTGAGCTTTTGCTTGAAAAAGGGTATGAGGTTCATGCTGTTCTTCGCAGAAGTTCTTCGCACAATACCAGTAGAATAGAGCATCTTATTCAAAGACTTAAAATTCATTATGGGGATTTAACAGATAGTGTGAATTTGATGCGTTTGGTTGGACAAATTGAACCAGATGAAATTTATAATTTAGGAGCGCAAAGTCATGTTAAAATTTCATGGGATTGCCCAGAATTTACAGCTGAAACGGACGCTCTTGGGACTCTTCGGTTGTTAGAAGCTATTCGTGTGAATGGGTTGAGTAAAAAAACAAAATTTTATCAAGCTTCAACCTCCGAATTATATGGGCTTATTCAATCGCCTATTCAAACAGAGCAGACGCCCTTTTATCCCCGTTCCCCTTATGGTGTTGCAAAACTATATGCTTATTGGATTACTGTCAATTACAGAGAAAGTTTTGGCATTTTTGCCTCAAATGGTATTTTATTTAATCATGAAAGTCCAAGAAGGGGGGAAAACTTTGTAACCAGAAAAATCACATTGGGGGCTACTAGAATTAAAGAGGGTTTACAAGAATGTTTGTATCTTGGCAATTTGAATGCCAAAAGAGATTGGGGGCATGCAAAAGATTATGTTGAAGGGATGTGGCAAATTTTACAAGCCCCTCAAGCAGATGATTTTGTTTTAGCAACAGGGGTTACAACTTCTATTCGTGATTTTGTTTCACTTACTTTTGAGCTTTTGGGGATGGACCTTGTTTGGAAGGGTGAGGGAATAAACGAAAAAGGAATTGATAAAAAAACAGGTAAAACCCTTGTTCAAGTTGATGAACGGTTTTTCCGTCCTGCTGAAGTGGATATTTTGCAAGGCGATAGCCAAAAAGCCTTGTTAACACTTGGATGGCGTGCCAATTATACGGTGAAAGACCTGGCCCAAGAAATGGTTGAGCATGACTTGGTTTTAGCACAAAAAGAAAAAATCTTAAAACAAAATGGATTTGATGAATCCATTACTTATGCAGCATAAAGAGGGGTTATGGCAAAATATCTTATTACAGGTGTGAATGGTTTTGTTGGGCAATATTTTGTTTCATATTTGAAAGAAAAAGAGCCTCAAAGCCAAATTTTGGGTGTTGATGTTATTTTAAGTGCCGATAGTTTAAGTGACCATTTTTTGCAAGTTGATTTAAAAGATAGGGACCGAGTTTATCACTTAATAGAGGATTTTAGACCAGACTATATTGTTCATTTAGCAGCTATTAGTTCGGTGGCAGAAAGTTGGAAAGCGCCGGCCACAGCTGTTTTGAATAACACAAGCGCATTTTTAAATATTGTAGATGCTGTTAGGCAGTTTGATTTAGATACCAGAATTTTATCTGTTGGTTCTTCCGAAGAGTATGGTATTTACGATATTCCAATTAAAGAATATTTTCACTTGCACCCCAAAAATCCTTATGCTGTTGCAAGAGTTGAACAAGAATATTTAGCAAAATTATATGTGGACCATTTTGATGTAGATATTGTTTTGACACGCTCATTTAATCATATTGGCCCTCATCAAAATAAAAATTTTGTTATTCCGTCGATTTTAAATGGGTTTATGGACATATTAAAAGGAATGAACAACAACACGCTGTCGGTTGGCAATATTGAGGTTGTGCGTGATTTTTTAGATGTGCGAGATGTCGTCTCAGCTTACTATCAAATTTTAAAATTTGGGGAAAAACGAGAAGTTTATAATGTTTGTTCAGGATACGGTGTTCGTCTAAAAGATGTGATTGACATGATTGGTGAAAAATTAGGGGTATTCCCCAAAATTTTGGTTGATCCTTTAAAATTAAGGTCAAATGACATTTTATTTGTTGTGGGGGATAATTCAAAGTTAAAGCAAGAACTTATGTGGCGCCCTCAATTTGATTTAAATAAAACCTTAGATGATATGATTGAAAGCCAGAAAAATGAGCAAAAAGAGCCTTCTTTATATTGGGCATAGTTACCATAATAAAACAAAATCGACCTGTTTTTTAAAAGACTTGTTGGAAACAAAATATCAATTAACCGTGGTTGATTTTAATCCGGCAAATGAGCCTTATGACAAATTAAATGGAGTGAAAGGTCAATTTTTTGATGTGGTTGTATTGTTCCAAATTGCCCCAGATTTAAATAGATTAAAACACTTCCTTCGAACAAAACAATGGGTGTTTTTTCCGATGTATGATGCTGTGGAAAATGCTACTTTTGATTTTTGGTTTTCTTTTAAAGAGGCCAAAATTATCAATTTTTCAAAAACACTTCATGAAAAAATAAAATCTTTTGGATTAGATACGCATTATATTCAATATTTTCCTCAGTCCATTGAAAAAAAAGAACTTTCTCAAAAAGATACGATTTATTTTTGGCAGCGTGTTTCAAGTATTCAACTTGCTTTGGTTGAAAAATTATTTTCAAAAATAAAGCTCAAAAAGATTTTTTTACATAAAGCATTGGATCCCTCTCATCATTTTGAAGAGCCAAGTCAAGCGTTACAGGGAAAAATTGAAGCCTCCTCTTGGTATAACACAAAAGAAGAGATGTTAAGAACCTTACAAAAAGCTTCTATTTATATGGCGCCTCGCCCGACTGAAGGAATTGGCATGAGTTTTTTAGAGGCAATGGCCATGGGTTTATGTGTTGTGGCAAACAACAAACCCACAATGAACGAATATATTGAGCATAAAAAGACAGGTATTTTATATGATCTTGAAAATCCAGAGCCTTTGGAAGAGTTTGATGCGTTAGAAATTGGAAAAAATGCTCAAAATTATATCAAACAAGGATATCTTCAATGGGAAAAAGAAAAGTTTAATATTTTAAAGTGGATTGAAGAGCCTGTTCAAATAGATGTTTTACAGCTCAATAATCAGTTTGATGTTTTAACTTGTAAGTTGTTCTTTTTTATAGAAATTTTTAGAATTTTAAGAACACCTTATTCTATTAAAATAAACCTTTTTAAATTTATCCCTTTCTTGACAATAAAAAAATAAAAGGACATTTCAATGACAAAACAACGAACAAGCCTTGTTACGGTTATTACACCCACATACAATTTGATTCAAAATGGACGCTTGAAGTGGTTTGAGCAAAATATAAAAAGTGTTCAAGATCAAACCTATCCTTTCATTGAACATTTGGTAATGGATGGCGCTTCAACAGATGGAACGCTTGATATTTTAAAAGAATATCAACAAAAAGGGCTTATTACTTATTATTCTCAAAAAGATAAGGGGATTTATGATGCTTTAAATCAAGGCATCTTAAAAGCCAAGGGAAAGTATGTCGTTTGTTTAAATTCAGATGATTATTATTTTAATTCAAAAGCTGTTGAGTTAGAAGTTGAAGAACTTGAAAAAACAGGGGCAGATGCTTGTTATGCTGACACGATGGGAATTGATGCAAAAGATGACAGTTATTTATCCATTTGGTCAGGAAAGGAAACTTTTTTCCCCCCTTTTGGTGAAATTCCTAACCATCAAACATTTATGATAAAAACAAAGGTTATGAAAGAATTGGGACTTTATAATATTAACTATAAAGTATCGGCTGATAGTAATTTTATTTATAAAATGATCGCCCATGATAAAAAGTTTGTTTATGTCCCAAAAACGTTGGTGGGGTATAGAAGTGGGGGGTATTCTGATCAAAATCATGGGGATGTTTTAAAAGATCAAGAACGAAGTTTTCAAGAGTTTTTTTCAAAAGAGCTTTGCTTGTCTTTAGATGAAATTCATCTTTTATCTCATAATCGTTTTTTTGTACTTCCTTTGAAAGAAGCGATAGAGTTGGGTTCAAAATTAAAAAGACCTGAGTGGATAGAGGCTTTTTTTAAACGCTATTTTGAAAACAAAATGATTACAAATTCACAAGGGTTGAAAACAACGGATTACTCTTTAAAAGAAGTTTTAAACATTCGTTGGCAGCTGTTTAATTTGATTTATTTATTTAAGATAAAAAGGAAAAAAAACACCATGAAAATCTATTTGTTTGGAAAAGTACCTGTCTTTACGTATAAGAAAAAAGGGGGAAGAAAAGTTTGGAAGCTTTTTTCTCTTCCCTTGTTTAAAAAAAGGCATATTCAATATGGCCGAACAGTTAAATATTACATTTTAAATATTCCCTTTTTAAAAATAACAAGAAAGGGCAATTAAATGTTATTTCCAAAGAAAATCAAATCTATTTTTAAATCAAAATATGTGATTCCTTCTTTTCATCAATTAAGTGTTTGTGATCAAAAAGGGCGTGTTTTTTTATATAAAGGAAAGGTGTATCGTGCTATTTTCCCCTCTTTTGAAAAAGAAATTTTAGATTTATTAAATTCAAAAATGTTTCAAGAGTTGGTTGCGCTTGGTTGGTTCCCCAAAACACGTATTTCTTCAAAAAAAGTTGAAGGTTTTAATCTTGTTTTGTCTCATGAAAAATTACTATCCTCAGAACAAACGGAATGGTGTTTTTCAAGTTTGAAAGAAAGTGTTCTTTTTTTGTTGAAATTGGAGCAGTTTTTAAATAGATACGATTATCAATTGTGGGATGGACATTTATACAATGTTCTTTTTAAAAATAATAAACCGTTATTTATTGATTTAGGGTCTATTCAAAAAAAGACAAAATCATCTGTTTTTTATAATGAAATTTTGTATTTATCCATTTATCCTCTTGTGTTGCTTAGTCAGAATGAGCGCTTTTTGGCACGCTCCATTTTAACATACCATAACTTTATGCGAACCATTCCAGCACAACAAATTGAGCAGTCCGAAGCTGTTCAAAAAATAATTGAAGCTTTTTTTAAGAAAAACAAACTCCCTTATGATTTAAATTGTTTTTATGACACTTTGTTTTTAGAAAAATATTTAACGCCTCCTGAAAAAGAGGAAACCTTATGGGGTGAATATCAAACAGATTTTTATGAAAACCAAAATTTAGGGCGATTTAAACGATATGCTTTGATTGATAGATATATTCAAAAATATACAAAAAAAAGACGAGCAAGTGTTTTGGATTTAGCTGGAAACCAAGGCGCTCTTTTGTTTTATTTAGAAGAAAAAAATAAAGAAAAATATACCTTTCTTACCAATGTGGATTATGATGAAAATGCGATTGAAGCCTCCAAGCGCATATTGATAGAAAAAGGGTCAAAAGTTTCTTCTTATTTGTTTAATTTTATGTTGCCTAAAAGAGCCTTGTATAAAGATTTTAAGCATGATGTGGTATTGGCGCTTGCGATTACACATCATCTTGTTTTATCTCAAAAATTTCACATTGATGCTGTTTTTGAACAAATTAAACGGTATGCAAATAAACTGGTGTTTATTGAATTTATGCCACTGGGATTGTGGGATGGTAAAACAGCGCCAGCTTTACCGGATTGGTATACGTATGACTGGTTTAAAATACACTTTAAAAAACATTTTAAGTTGTTGAAAATAAAAGAGGTTGAAAAAAATCGCATTTTGTTTGTGGGAAAAGTTAAAAAGGAGGAGACAAAATGATTTCTTATCAATTAAATGAAGAAGGGGTGCGTCCTTGGGGGAAATGGCAAGTTATTGGCGTTGGAAAAGGGTATATTGTTAAAAAGTTACAGATTTTGCCCAAGGCTTCTTTGTCTTTACAAATGCATCATTATCGCGCAGAACATTGGGTTGTCGTGAAGGGAAAAGCCCATGTTCAAGTGGGTGAAAAAGAGTTTGATTTAACTAAAGGAATGGTGGTAGATATCCCCAAAAAAACAAAACATCAGCTTGAAAATTTAAGCAATCAACCTCTAGAAGTTATCGAAGTTCAAATGGGAAAAATTTTAAATGAAGAAGACATTGTTCGTTTTAAGGATCTCTATAATCGAGTAGAAAAGGGATATTGAGAAAATTTGTGTCCATTTTTTATCTTTACATAAAATTTGGTTTCATGATAAAATGATTACATAATAATGGTTTTATGGGAAAGGATAATGTTAATGTGGCATAAGCTTCTTCCAAATACATTGGATGTAATTAAGGTAAAATATGGGCAAAAAAATGGGAGAGTCAAAACAATTACTTATCAAGAATTTTTGAATTTGCCAGCTCATGAGTTGTCCCCCAAAGAACAAGAATTGCAAAAAGCAATGGCAAAACTCTATCATGTGAATGACAGGTACCCTCCTTTGTTTAAAGGATTTCCAAATTGGCGACCTAATCAACCCTTGACGATTGATGCAACAACTTTGTCATATAGTAAAACGGTTAGAGCTTCTTTTATACCGGCTAAAAATGTGGTTGAATTTACGACAGCTGCATTTGATGAGGAGTTGTTTTCAACTTTGGTGCATGAATTGAAACATGCTGAAGATTGCACAGAAGACTATGTTAGTTCATTTCTAACAACACGTTGTCAAGATGGGCTTGCTTATCATCAAATAGGGGTTCTTTTAGAGGCGAGAGCTAGAGCATGTGAATTAACAGCGGTTATGGCTGATTGTTTGGATAGAAAATTAAGTGTTGAAGAGTTTCGTGCTGAAATTCAAAAAGATGGCGTTTATAGATATGTTTCAATGATTATGCCTGAGGTTGAAAAACAGTATAAAAATTATATGCGTTTTTGGGCGATAGATACGGGAAAAAATCTTCAAGAGATGCAACATGTTGCAACCATTGCTATTATCCCACATTTTGTGGAAGGACAAGATTATAAAGAAGGGTATTTTCTTAATTTTAATAAAAATCATTCAATTAAAGCAAGCGATAAGGGTTTGCAAGAATTACCATCTTCTTGGAAAGATTTTTATTCCCATCATTATAATGATGCTTTTATAGAAATGTTAAGGGCCTCTTTTCCAAATGGAAAACCACTTGAAGCAGGTGCTGATAAGATTACAGCAGATATTTTTGAAAAACTAAATGTAAATGTGGATCTTTCCCCTCTTTTGTGGAAAGCTATTGAAAAACAAGATATTGCAGCTGTTAAAGATTTAATCAAAAAAGGTGTAAATATAAATGGTTTGAATAATGAGGGATGGTCTTCTTTGCATGTTGCAGCTAATTGTGGAAATGTTGAGATTGTTAATGTGTTGATCAAAGAAGGGCTAAATGTTGACCAAGTGGATCAACATGGACGAACGCCTTTAATGCTGGCGGCTAAGAACGCCCATTTTTCAGTTGTTGAGGCCTTAATAAAACAAGGGGCAGATGTGAATCAATCAGACAAATTTGGAGAGCCACCCTTGGTTTCATTAGCTGATGGGTTGCATCTTGCTTTAAGTTTTCCGAATAATTCAAAAAAAGTTACCGATTATATCAAAACTGCTAAAATTCTTAGGAAACATGGTGGGAAATTTAACGGTTCTATACCTAAAGTTGTTTATGAATTATTCGTTAAAGAAGGGATTATTATTCCAAAAGAGGGTGTCGAAAATGGTTTAACTACTTCTTCTTATATCCCAACACGCTCAACTTCTGTGACTGGTGGGCAAGTAGCAGTGTCTAAAAAGAAAACTAGGAATGTTAACAAAGGGGATAAGAATTGGGAAACACTTTTGATTGATGCTGCGAGAAATGGAGATGTTGATGTTGTAGAGGCATTGTTAAAACAAGGAGCAAATGTAAACCAAGGAAATAAAAAAGGTGAGACTCCCTTGATTTTGGCTGCAGCGTATGGACATGTTGAAGTTGTTGATGTTTTAATAAAACAAGGAGCAAATGTTAATCAAGGAAATAAAAAAGGTGATACACCTTTGCATTTAGCTGCCATAAATGGACGTGCTGAAGTTGTTGATACTTTGATAAGGCAAGGAGCAAATGTTAATCAAGGAAATAAATTTGGAGAGCCACCATTGATTCGAACTGCTATGATGGGACATGTTAAAGTTGCTGAATCCTTAATAAGACATGGTGCAGACGTTAATCAAGGAAATGAAACGGGAGTGACTCCTTTGCATGGGGCCGTGGCGCATAATCGTGTTGAATTAGTTGATATTTTAATAAGACATGGTGCAGATGTTAACCAAGGGAATAAATACGGTGTGACACCTTTGATTGTTGCTGCAGCGAATGAGTGTGTTGAATCAATTGATATTTTAATAAGACATGGTGCAAATATAAATCAAGGAAATAAAGATGGACAAACGCCCTTAATAATAGCAGCTGAGAATGGACATATTTCTATTGTTGAGGCTTTAATAAAACATGGGGTAGATGTGAATCAAACAGACAAATTTGGTGTGACACCGTTGTCTTATGTGATAAATGTTTTGAATAAAAAATTAAAAGCAGGGGATTCTGATGTTTCAAATTGGTTGAAAATTGCTGAGATGCTCAAACAAAAAGGGGCAGAAGAGTTGCAAACAGGGCATTTGAGTTCTAACGCTTACCCAAGTGAAAATGATTTAAATGTATCAACTCGTTTGGTGGAATGTGCTACATGTGTAAATGAAAGTCCAGAAGAAGATTTATCTATGCCAAAACAAGGCCGAGGAAATATTTCTTAAAATAATTTTAATAATGTTTTGAAATAATTGAAAAAATATGCTATCCTTCTAATCGGTGTTTTAGGAGGATAAAATGAGTGATATACCAACAAAATTAGAAGGAGCCAAAATTTACATTCAAAAGCTCCCGGTCACATTTGAATTTGCGCATCAATTATTTGGTATTGTTGAAAATAACAGAAACCATATTTTACCCTGGCTTGATTGGGCTTTGCCTGAAATGACAGCAAAGGCTGAGGATGAATATAACTTTGCCTTATTTGCTGATGAAGATTGGGCCGCAGGGAAACGTTTTGAATTTGCAATTTTTAAGCAAGGTACAAAAGAGTTGTTAGGAGGCATTTGTTTGATACGATATGGTAATAAGCGTGATAAAAAAGGAGAAATTGGTTATTGGCTTAAAAAAGAGGCAACAGGGAACGGGTATATGCAAGAGGCTATTTCTTTAATCGAAAAGTTTGCTTATGATCTGGGATATGAACGCCTTGTAATTAGAAATGACGTGGATAATATCCCTTCTAAAAGAGTGGCTGAAAAGTCTGGTTACACCTTTGAAGGAATTGAGCGCCACGGTCATTATGATCGAAAAAATGACAAGTTCGTTGACATCAATGTTTTTTCAAAATTAAGAGATGAGATTTAAGCATTTGTAAGAGTGAATAAAGGAAGATAAGCCTTTCCATCTTAAAAAATGAAAATGTTATTGACAATAAAGCTCCAGTAATAAAATAGCACCTAGTCGACTAGCATATTCATTAGGTTTTGTTAATATATTGTTTTTTAGGGAGGCAAGGTCTATCCATGCGACTTTGGAAACTTCACCATCTTTAAATATAAAAGATTGATTGTTGTTTACATGTATTAAAAAAACACCGACCATTTCTTTATTTTTCTTTTCTTGAGAGGTGTAGCGAAATTCACCTAATTTGATAAGCTCCTCTGGTTTTATTTCAAGACCCAGTTCTTCATCACCTTCTTTGATGACATTGTCGATTAAAATGTTTTTTTGATCGTTTGTTTTTGTACAATGTCCTCCAAAGGATACATCCCATTTCCCAGCACTTTTTTCTTTTGTAGCTGAGCGTCTTTGAATGAGAATTTTCCCATCTTCATTCATAACCCAACATTGTATGGTATAGTGTAAAATGCCGTTTTGATGGGTAAAAAGGCGTTCTTTAAAATTTAAAACACATCCATTTTCAGCAAGGGTGACGATTTCTTCATTCATAAAAAAGCCTCCTTTTTTATCCAAATAACAAGGGCTTTTATCATATACAACACCCTTGGTTAAAGAGTTTTTTTTATCTTTAACTATTAATTTCCCTCTTAAGGATATAACTTATATCCTTTTTTTATAGCAAGGATGAACTTATTTTTGAATAAGCCCAATCTCAATCCCAACAACGCCAAATTTTTGTTGATCATTTGGGGTATAAAATTCTTCCAAAGCGTTGGTTAAATCATCCCTTGTTCTAAAACCTGCTTGGTAAGGTTGAATTTTATTGCAAAGGGTGTTAAAATTCTTTTCCCAATGCAAATTAATCACTTTGGCATGGAAAGAGTCTTTTTTATTCTCGCTATTGGTAAATAAAATATAATCGCCCATTTTGATTTTTTGACGCTTTTCATCAAAAAGACGAAGCTCGATTGTTTTTTTGCCTTCTTTTAATTGATTAAAATATGGCTGTTTCACACTCATGTAATGCATAATGCCCTCCTTTCGTGTTTGACAGGTGTAGTTTAACATAAAAAAATACTTCTTGCAACTGATATTTTTTATAATGTTTTGAATAAGTTTTAAAAATATAAAAAAATGTTGACGGATATTTTAAAATATGATAAAATACCTGTCGTTTTTTTATGGAGAAATTAATGAGCGAAACTGGGTTATACCAAAAACAATTACGTGAAATGTATGATTTGCGAGGGAATAGTGAAGGGGCTGTTCTTTCATATATTAAGCGACATTTTATGACTTTTGATAAGGGGAACACATTAAACAACGAATCAATTGTTGCGTTTTTTGCAGATTATGGTTTTGATCGAGTCTTAAAATCATTTGCAGAAGGAAAAATGGATTTTAAAAATTTAAAATCGGTTGAAACAGGGGAAATTTTAGAGGAAACTGTTTTAGATAATTGCTTAAGAGTTGCTAAAGGGTATGATCCAGATTGTTTGAATGTTATTATCAAAGAAGGGATGTATAGCCAAACTGATTTAGCAAAATCTTTTATTTGCTTGTGTCAACTGCATCAAAGAGCAATCAAAGAGGAGGCTCAAACAGTCAATTGTTTTTGTTTAGATTCTGTTTTTGAAGTTTTTTTAGATAATAAAATGGATTTAAATGAATCCGTTGAGGGTAAGATTCCTTTTCATGCAATTTGTGATTTGTATTCAGTTGCTAAAAAGCAAAAAATGAATCCGGCGTATCAAAAAATGTTAGCAACTTGTATTCAGCGTTGTTTGGATGAAGGCGCTGATTTAAACGCTGTTGATTCAAATAATAGAACAGCTTTTTCAATAAATGATATGGAAATGAAATCAAAATTTGTGCGTTTTCAAAAAATGAAAGAAGACAAACGATTGTTAGATTTGTTTCTGGTTGTGGATTATCTTGAAAAACAATTACAGCAACAAGGGGCTTGTTCAAGTGGAATTGATTTATCTAAACATATTGTGTCACTTAAAAAAGATATTGCTCATTATGCAAAAAGAGCCAGATTTGATGATGAAATTCAAAGATAGCTGAAAATCAACAAGATTCGTTTCGTGGCTACTTTTTTTATTATATCAAAAAAACAGAGTCTAAATCAAGAAAAAACAACAAAAGAGGTGAAAATAAAGTATTTGTTTTTACTTCTTTTTTTTGGTATAATGAGCCAAAAGCGAAAGGAGGGTTGCTTTGAAAGAATTTCTTTTTAATCAAATTAAAGAGATGGGGTTTAATTATCTCAGAATCAGTTTAACCAAGGATTGTAATGGAGCGTGTGCTTTTTGCCACAATGAGGGGCAAAAAAAAGGAGTGAGAGGGAGTAGGGCTGTGCCTCTTGTGACGGAGTTAACGCTTAAAGATTATGAATATATTGCCGATTTTTTCAGACCTTGTTTAAGGTCTGTTTCTTTTACGGGAGGAGAGCCGACTTTGGCACGTAATTTACCTGAAATTGTGCATATATTCAAATCACGGGACTATCAAACAAAAATGACAACAAACGGCTTTTTGCTGACAAATGATTTGCAACACCGTTTGAAAGTGGCAGGACTTGATGCCATCAACGTGAGCCTTTCAACATTAAACCCTGTGCAACATGGGGCGATGTTTAATGTGGCAAATCAGTTTTCAGCCGTGATGAAAAATCTTGAAAATTTGTCTCATAATTTCAAAGGTCAAGTCAAAATTAACTTTATGGCGCTTGAAAATGTGACGGTTCCGGGGCAATTGCTTCCTCTATCAGAGTTGAGTGCAAAACTTGGAATTACCATTAGCTTTTTAACCATTCTTGAAAATGGGGCTGATTTGTCGGATTTCGTTTTAACCTATTTACAAGACCATATTGGTCAAGTGTGGGAAGAAGAGGTGCCAGCAAAATTTGGAACAAAACGAATCTGTTATTTTGAAAATGGCGCTGTTTGGGAGTTTGATGATTTTCGAAAAGAAGAATATAAACAAGTTGCCTTTCATAATAAAATATGTCAATCTTGTCCGTTGAAAGATAAATGTGTTGAAGGGCCATATGCTTTGAGAATTTCTTCTAATGGGGATTTACGTCCTTGTTTGGCTCGAACAGATAATATTATTTTATTTCAAGAAAATGGATATGCAAATGATAGAGGAGATCTTTTAAATGCTGTTGTATGAGAGAGGAATTGAAGTTATTGTTGGGGCTTATATTGTGAATGAAAAAAATGAGGTGCTTTTGTTCCAATCTCCAAAATGGGATAATGAATGGACAATTTGTGGAGGCCATATCAATGTGGGGGAAACAATTGAAAATGCAACTCAAAGAGAGATTAAGGAAGAAACAGGATTAGATATTAAATTGATTGATACCTTGGCTGTGGGCAATTTTTTTGCGCATCCTCCTAAATTTAAACGACATGCGCATTTTATTTTTATTGATTCAGTTGCGAAAATTCAAGGGGGAGAAATGGTTCTAGACCAAAGAGAAATCACAAATGCAAAGTGGTTTTCAATTCAAGAAGCGTTGATGCTTGAAAAAATTTCTCCTTCTTGCAAAAAGGGATTGCAAAAATTAATTTTGTGGTTTGAAAAACAAAAATAATTTTTCTTCATAAATTAAACCCTCATTTTATGTTTTTTAATGAGGGTTTAAATTAAAAAAACTATCTTGTCTTTTGAGTTTCGTGTGGAAATTCAACATGTGATTTTTGAATAGGTTGAGGTGTTGGTGCTGGTTCTTTTTTGTTTAAACATTTTGAAAGGCCCACAGCGCAGATGCACCCTAAAATAATAAGAGGGGCAGCCAAACAAAAATTTTGAATAGGTGGATTAACCATTTTATTAAATTCTTTTTTAAAATATTTTTTAACTAAAGAAAAATATTCAAGGCGTTTGCTATGGGAAAGGGTCGACGTATCCACATGAACATGTTTAGGTGGGTTTTTAAACAAAACGCCATATGTGTCAATTTCATCCCCATATTGAAAAGGAATTTTACATTTTTTTGCTGCCATTTCTTTTGCACGAGAAGTTGCGACAATTTCAATTGTGGCAGAATAATTTCGATCAGTTGAATAACTCATTTTTTGCCTTTTAATTTTGTTTAGAAGGAGAGATTATATCATTTTTATTTAAAAAAATCAACAAAAATACAAATTTCTTTTTTATAACTTGTTTTAATAAAATGAAATTTAATTAACATATTGATTTTATGATAAAATATGAAACTTTATTGCGATAAATTCATTTTTATGCTATAATATCTCTTAGAAGTTTTTTGTTTTTTTGGAGGGATTATGGGTTATTTGGTTGATTTAGCAAAAAAGAAAGGGATAAAACCCAATCCTCATATGACGCTGAAAGAGGCAAGAGCCCTTGTTGAAGAGTTAAAACACTTTTTAAAACAAGGCCAGTCTGAGTATACTCAAAAGAAAATGGATGAAGAAAATCAGCTTTCTGCTATTTTGTATGCGAGGCAAAAATGTGTTGAGCGTCCTTTGAATGAGGCCCTTTATGAAAAGCACATTTCATTATTCACTCAAGAAAGAGAAGGGATTATTACAGCCACTCAATTTTCTGAGAATAAAGAAAAAGGTTTTGATAGAAGTGGCTCTTTTGTTCATCAAATTGCTGAAAACGCCCCTCCAAGTTGTGAAAGATTTGTTTGTGATATTGATATTACATCACAAGAATTCCCAAATGTGTTTGAAAAATTAAGGTCTTTTATATTAAAGCATCAAGGCTCTTTTAAAGTACCATATTTAAGGTCAGCTCAGCGTTCTGATGCGTTGAATTGTTATTTATCAAAACCAATTACAAATGAAATTGCAGCTGAGTTTTATCAAATTGTTAAACCGTGTTTAAAAGAAACTTTTGATGAAAAATTAGATGGGGTTCCTATTTATTTTAAGGGTGAAAAAATAAAAGGGATTCGTATTGGGCCAGAGTATCATGTTCAAGATAAAACAAAAAAAGCGCAAATTGAAAAGGCATTGTTTGAAAAATTAAATCATGCCAGATTTAATTTGCCTAAAACATTTTCAGGGGCTCCTGTTTTTTTGATGGGAGCAGGGGCAAATGCCAGTACAACGAGTTCTTTGGGTGAAAAGTGTTCTCAAATTGAGGTGTATGATTTTGTATATTATATGGCAGGGATGGAAGGAAAATCCCCCATTCAACTTAGTGATTCTCATTTTGTAACGCCTTATCAAAAACAAATTGATATCAGCGATTGTTTAGAAAAAGATAAAAAAATGCAGTCTTCTTTGCCGATGGAAAAAGAAAATTTACCTTCTCAAAAAATATCTAAGAATGCATTGGCAAGAAGGGCAGCTGCATATTTTGTTGTTAAAAATGGCGTGCTTCAATTTAAGGATGATTTATCCCCCATTGAACTTGCAAATAGACCTCGTATGAATATATATGAAACACTCGGAATTAAGGCGAGACCATTGAAAAATAGTTCAGGTCAAACGTATGCTTACGCTCCAACAGGTCAGCAAGATCGCAAGGTGTGGAATGACTTTTTAAATTTGGTGAGAACAGAAAATCATAACAATGCTGAACCTGTGCAACTGAGCCGAGTTGAGGTGAATAAAGTTCTTCCTTCTGCTGCAGCTGATTTTAAAGCAGAGGGGTCAAAGTTGTATTTTAGAAATAAGGATAAAAAACAACATAATGCTGGGAAAGATGCTTATCTTATTGATGGGCAACGTTATTCTTCACTGCCTGATGTTTTAAGATCGAGATATCATATTTTTACAATACCTTTAATTGAAAAAGGCGAGGTGGTTGGCTTTAACGTGGTGGGGGGCAAGGCTCAAAATGCTCTTCAAGGATTGCTTGAAAAGTTAAAAACCCCTGAAAAATATGATTTAAAACGATTGAGAGACACTTCAAGTAATGAAGTTTAATAAAAAAAGCCCAATAAAAGTTGGGCTTTTTGACTTTAGGCATGAAAAAGGTTATTTCGTTTTATCACAAACTTTTTGGATTTCAAATAAAACGCCAAGTGTTTTAAATGAATCATCCACTGTTTTTGAAAACTCTTTCATCTCTTGTGCTGAGGCGTTAGGGGATAAATGAGCTGAGAATTTTTTATTATCAAGTTCGTCAAATTTTTTAAAAACTTCTTCACAGGTGTAGCATTTCCCATCTGTCCATTTCGCTGGTTTATTTGTGGGGCAAACAGCCAGTGCAGAGGAGGTTATCAATAAAGAGAAACAAAGTGTTAAATAAATTTTTTTCATAAAATAGCCTTTCAAATAACAAATAATTTAAAATATGGTTGAGAAATTACATGTTCTTTTTAAATAAGTTTATTTGTGTTTTAAAAATATCTTCCTTTAGATGTGAAAGAAACTCTTAAAGACTAACGGACGTTTTTTTTTAAGTCAATAGGTGAATTTTTTTGATAAATGATGTAAGTGTTTGTTTTTTCATGCTTGATTTTAAAGCATATTTGATATAAAGTGTGTGAAAATAACTGGAGTTAAAAAATGATACGCCGGAATTTAATATTATTTAAATTAGATAATTTTTTAGGTGGCTTGTGGCCATTATCTACTTTAGCTATTGTTTATTTTGAAAATATTACGAATTCCTATGCGTTGGCAATGGCTGTTTTTTCGCTTGCATCACTTGTAACGACTTTTATGGAAATACCTGTGGGTGTTTTTTCAGATAATATGGGGCGTAGAAAAACGTTGTTATTGTCTCCTGTTTTGGTTTTTTTAACATTTTTATTATGGGCATTGGCAGGGCAATTTTCATGTCCTTTGTTATTGTTTTTGGGTTCGTTTTGTTGGGGAACGAGTATGGCTATTTTTTCAGGAACTCATGATGCCCTTGTTTATGAAACCATGCAAGAATTGAAACAACAAGGTGATTTTAATGTGCAGTATGCCAAAAATGGAGGATGGAATCAAGTTGGATTGGCTGTGAGTGCCATATCAGCTAGCGTGATTACATATTTTTTTTCAATTCAAGTATTGGCTTGGGTCTCTCTTTTGCCGGCTTTTTTTCAAATAGGGGTGATTTATTTTTTTGTTGAGCCACAACATAAAAGGGTGGAACGCCGTGTTAGTTCTTATAAACATTTTTTAATTGCATTTAGGAAATTAAAAAGGAACAAACGGTTGCGTTTTTTTGCGATTATTCATTTGATTGACAATGCATTTGGTATGGCTTCATTTCGATTTGAAGGTGCTTATTATCGTTTGTTTGTTGCTGACTGGTTGATAAATATGGCTCGTTTTTTAAAGCAAATTTGTGGTGTGGTTAGTTTTTTTATTGTGCCTTATGTGCGCAAAATCGGAATGATTAAATTGTTTTTTACTTCAATGTTTGGCAATATTTTTATGCGTGGTTTGGGTGTTGTTTTGGCCAATGGGTTAACACCATTTGTTATGGCAACAGTGAATTTATTTTATGGAACAGGAAGAACAGCAACAGCTGATATTATGCAACAAGAATTTTCTCACCATCAAAGAGCAACGATGCAGTCAATCATTTCGTTTTTATCAGGGATATTAATGGCTGTTGTGATGTTCCTTTTCGGCTTTATTGGGGATATGTATGGTCCGACAAGTGTGATTGTAACAGCTATTATTGTTAAATTAGCGCTTATGATAGTATCCCTATGCTTATTTAAAAAAGTTTATAAAAAAGCCTAACGTATATTTTTAATATATAAATGTTTTTCAAATGATTGGCTTTGAATGAAAGAAATCTCTTTTTTCTTGACAGATATGTTTTTTTTCTTTAATAAAAAAATATGTGAGATGGGGGAGAGTTTTAATGCGTATTTATTCACTTGCTTTTATACTATGTGTGGGATTAACTTGTTCAGCTTTTGCAAGATCAGGGGCGTATTTGGCCATTCGTGGTGGGTTAAGTGATTTGCGTGAAACAGAAGTCCTTGATGTAAATGAAGCAAGCGCCGTGCCATCAGGGGCAATTGGTGTTCATTCAGGCCCTTTTCGTGCAGAAGTGGAATACACATATCAACCGTCAACAGAGTTGGTTCAAGATGCGCTCGAAAATGATATTTTAACCACTGAATTTCATCGTGTGATGGCCAATGGATATTTAGATTTAAGAGTGACAAGAAATGTTCTTCCTTATTTGACGGCTGGGGCAGGGATTGCACGCCATAATATCGAAGTGTTGGAAGAAAAGATTTCTGGCTCTAATTTTGCTTGGAGCGTTGGCGCAGGTGTTGGCCTTCGTTTAACCAGAAATGTTACAGCTGATGCTGGTATTCGCTATATTGATTTGGGGAAAGTTGAAATCAATGACGGTCAAAAGGAACTTGCTTTTGACACGGTTGAAACATACGCTGGTTTGCGCTTTATGTTTTAATAAGTTACGCTGGATTTAACACAAGATTTCCTTGTGTGTTAAAGGTTAGATTTTTAAGAAAATCAGCCTTTACTTAATATTTTTTTAAGATATTTCCCCGTATAACTGGCTTCCACTTTTGCAACTTCTTCTGGTGTGCCGGTGGCAACAACTTGACCACCCCCATCGCCCCCTTCAGGGCCCATATCAATGATGTAATCAGCTGTTTTAATAACATCTAAATTATGTTCAATGACCACAACGCTGTTGCCTTGATCCACAAGGGCATGAAGTACTTCCAATAATTTTTGAACATCTGCAAAGTGAAGCCCTGTTGTAGGTTCATCTAAAATATAAAGCGTTTTGCCGGTGCTTTTTTTAGAAAGTTCTTTTGCAAGTTTAATCCGTTGCGCTTCCCCACCAGAAAGTGTCACAGCTGATTGTCCCAAAGAAATATACCCAAGTCCCACTTTTTTAAGTAGTTTGCATTTGTCTCGAATAGAAGGGATATGGTCAAAAAATTCTGCTGCTTCATCCACCGTCATCGCTAAAACATCAGCGATAGACTTGTCCCGATAGGTCACTTCTAATGTTTCTCTGTTATAGCGTTTACCTTTACACGCATCACATTCGACATAAACATCTGGCAAAAAGTGCATTTCAATTTTTAAAACACCATCTCCACCACAAGATTCACAGCGTCCACCTTTGACATTAAAGGAAAAACGACCGGCTTTATAGCCTCTGACTTTCGCTTCTGGAAGACCGGCAAACCATTCACGAATGCTTGAAAAAATACCCACATATGTTGCTGGATTTGACCTAGGAGTTCTGCCAATAGGGCTTTGGTCAATATCGATAATTTTATCAATATACCCCATGCCTCGAATGCGTGAATATTCTCCAGGTGTTTCGCTTGAATGGTTGATGAGTTTGTTTAACCCTTTATAAAGTGTTTCAATCACTAAAGAGGATTTTCCCCCACCAGAAACACCTGTGACACAAGTAAATGTCCCCAGAGGAATTTTCACATCCACATTTTTAAGATTATTGACACAGGCACCTTGAATTTCAATAAATTTACCATTCCCAGCTCGCCTTTTACTTGGAATGATAATTTTTCGCATACCAGATAAGAATTGTCCTGTGGTTGAAATGGGGTTTTCCATAATATCTTTTGGTGTTCCTTGGGCGACAATATGACCCCCATGACGGCCAGCTTCTGGTCCAATATCTAACACATAATCAGCTGCTTTAATGGCGTCTTCATCATGCTCAACAACAATGACCGTATTGCCAAGATTTTTTAAATGAATGAGTGTTTCAAGGAGTTTGTCATTATCTCGTTGGTGCAGACCAATGGAGGGTTCATCTAATACATATAAAACACCTGTGAGCCCAGAACCGATTTGACTTGCCAACCGAATGCGTTGAGATTCTCCACCTGAGAGTGTGCCACTCATTCTGTCTAAAGACAAATAACCAAGACCGACATTGTTTAAAAAAAGGAGCCTGTCGTTAATTTCTTTTAAAATGCGTTTGGCAATTTCTTGTTTTTGAGGTGTTAAGTGATTGGGAATGTCTAAAAACCAGTCTTTTGCATTTTGAATGGAGGTGTGGGTGGCTTCACTAATGGTTTTTCCAGCAATTTTAACAGCGAGCGCTTCCGGTCTTAACCGTTGTCCATGGCACGCCTCACAGGTGGAATTTGATTGGTATTTAGAAAGTTCTTCACGCATCCAATCAGAGCTTGTTTCCATAAAGCGTCTTTCCATATTTTTAATCACACCTTCAAAGGGGCGTGTTTTTGTTTGGGTACCGTATAAAATGGCATTTTGAACATCACTTGGAAGGTTGACCCAAGGTGTGTCAATGTCAACAGAAACGGTTTGAAGCATGGTTTTTAAAATACCGTCATACCATTGGAACATATCACCATTGAGATTGCTCCATGGTTTGATAGCCCCTTGTCTAATGGATTTAAGAGGATCTGGAATGACTTTTTGAGGATCAATATAAAGTTTAAATCCAAGCCCAGCACAAACAGGGCAGGCCCCTTGTGGATTGTTAAATGAAAATAAAGAGGGTTCTAAATCTTTGATGGTAAAACCACTGACTGGACAAGAAAATTTTTCAGAAAAAAGTTTTTCTTCCCCTGAATCGTGATTTTTAACCACGACAAGACCATCTGCAAGTAATAAGGATTTTTCAATTGCTTGAGAAAGCCTACTTTCTACTCCTTCTTTTAAAACAAGGCGATCGACAACAACGCTGATAGAATGTTTTTTATTCTTATCTAATTCAGGCGTTTGTTCAATATCATACATTTCATCATCAATTTGAAGACGCGCAAAGCCCTTTTTTTGCCACTCAGCAATTTCTTTTTTATATTCCCCTTTTCTTTCACGAATAGTAGGGGCTAAAATTAAAAGACGTGTCCCTTCTTTTTCTTTTAAAACCAAATCAACAATTTGAGGGATTGTTTGCGCTTCAATTGGAAGGCCTGTTGCAGGGGAATAAGGTGTTCCAACTCTGGCCCATAAAAGACGCATATAGTCATAAATTTCGGTTATTGTTCCAACTGTTGAGCGTGGATTTTTTGAGGTTGTTTTTTGTTCAATTGAAATAGCAGGGGAAAGACCTTCAATTAAGTCAACATCCGGTTTTTTCATCAATTCTAAAAATTGACGGGCATAAGCTGATAAACTTTCTACATAACGGCGCTGTCCTTCGGCATAAATGGTGTCAAAAGCAAGAGATGATTTGCCAGAACCTGAAAGGCCTGTAATGACAACCAATTGATTTTTAGGGATGTCAACATCAATGTTTTTAAGATTGTGTTCTCTTGCCCCTCGAATGGAAATAAACTTTTTCATATATGCCTCTTAGATAACGCCGGTTAAATTGGAGACTAATTATAGTATATTTTTTTTAAAAAATCAATTAAATTTTAATAGGATATACCAAGTTTAGCTCTCTTTAGTTCTTTGCTGGTTACAAGGGAGAATTTTAGGTTTATTTTGGCTTGAAATGCGTACCTTATTTGAATGAGGATTTTGATTTTTTTCCATTTGTTCTAAATATTCTTTAGGCATACCAATTTCAATGAGCTCTTTAGCAAAATGGGTCACAATTGCCTTTGTTGCATCCAAATAAACACCTAAATAATCATTCCCAGCCGCATTTTTGAAAAATCCAAAAGGCACAATTTGTTTTTTGTTCCCATTTTCATCTTCTAATGAGAGTAAAATATCCATATGAGGATAAAGAATATGCGCATTAAAAAGAGGGGTGTGGCGTCTTTTTAATCCAATGTTTTTTAAAAAATAAGTGGCTGGGATAGCAGCTTTTTTTGTTGAATTGATTAAAATTTCAGCTCGTTTGACGTGATTATTTGTTATGTGTAATTCCTCTTGATGATGATCTAATATTTGAAGAAGAGATTTTGTGTTGACAAAATAAGGGTCTTTTAATGTGGTTTCAACATAAAAAATGCCTTCTTTTTCTGTTTCATTTCTTGTTGAATCTGTGGTCTTAATTTTTGAAAAAGGAGATGTTTTTAAAACCGTTTTAAAGGTATCAAAATCAACATTTGGCATACTTAATAAATAAGCATCATAAAAAGAAATAACTTTTGCTTCTAATAAGCTTTTTAGATTGTTTTTTTCAAGAATGCTTCTCATGGCAGATTGCTTGACCCCAAGGCGAATGAGCTCTTGCTCGTATTTTTGAACAAAATAAGGAACACCTTGGGCATAAATATAACAGCTGGGTTTATTCTTTTTAAAAGCTGTGTAATATGAAAAAATAGGGACGTTAATGGTTTTATCTTTTGTTAAAGGAAGGTCAAACGTGTCATTGAGACAGTTTTGAAGAATAAATTTTCGAAGATGAGGGATAAATGATGTTGTTTTTTTTAAGGCGCAAGCCAGTTCATCTAAACGCAGTTTGGGTAAGTTTATTTCTGTTTCTTTGCTGTATTTTTCATCTATATTATTCTTTAAATAATTTAAAATCTCCCCTTTTTTGGCTTCTTCAATAACCTCTTGAGAAAGTCCATGAAACTTGAGAATCTCTTCATTTTGTAAAATAAAATTGTTTAAATTTTCTTTTAAGAACAGGGTTCTTTGAAACATGAATTCATCTTTTGCAAGCGTGAAGAATTTTTCTTTTGATGTTTTATTTTCCAATAAGGAAAAAGCGTTTTCTTCAATCCAAAAGGCAAGAGATTTAGGAGCTTTTACTTTTTTGCAAAAATCAAAAATTGAAATCATTTCATCTGAGATATTTTTTAATTGCTGGGTGTTTTTAATTTCATTGATAACATGTTGAGGAACTTGAAAAGTGGCCCCCCATCTTTTTAAAAATTCAGGAATGGCTTCTCGATGAATGGATAAAAAAGGTCTGGTTGTTGAGCCAGATGGAGTTGGAAAAATGAACATTTTTTGTATAACGCCTTGGGCATTTATAAATGTTTCATTAAGGAGAGCTTCTTTTATTTGAGGTGAAATTTTACTTGACGTGAAACGATTGCTTCTGGTTAAATTCAAAAGCAATTGATAAAGTGAGTAATATTCTTTTGTATCAGAAGCTAAATGATTCATTTTAATCCTTCTGTCTAATAGCGTAGTAAGCCTGCAAGCGTTTTTTACTCCTGACTTTTTCTTTTAAAAGATGAGGTACATGGAAAAAAGGATTTTGTGTTGCCATTGAAATTAAGTTTTCAATGCTTTTTTCTTTAATGCCAAGTTTTTCAAGCTCTTGTTTATGTTTTTTTAAAAATGAAGGCAAAGCTCTTGTATCAGCATAAATGGTAATAGAACCCGTTTTTGTGAATGCTTTTGAAAAAACGGGGATATTTTTTACCCCTTCAGTTGTTTGGGCTAAAGCTGTTTCTTCTAAATAATGGGCTTTGATTTTTTGAGCAAGAGCATTTGCAAAAGTGGTTGATTTATTTAAAAATTTTGCTAACTGTGTAATGGTTAAAAAAGTTTTTTCTTTTTTAACAAGAGGGGTCTCATTTTCAAGAGAGTTAATCACTTCATCTTTAATATTAAACTTTTCTTGATAGCGCTTTGCAAATACGGCTAACGCTTTTTTATGTATGGCATAGTTGCCAATGCCAGATGCTTTAGCTGCCATAAAAATAAACATAGGTTGTTGAGACATATTCCCCTGTTCATCAACAACAGGGTATGTTTCTGTTAAATGATGCGCTTTGATATAGTTTGTAAAATGAGGGTGATGAATGTGTAACTCATTTAATAGTTTTGTGATGAAAATATATTGAGGATTATAAGGTTGAACCTTTTGTTTACCAAGGATGGAATTGATAATTTCCTCTTTAATGCCAAATTTTTGAGTAAGCATTTCTTTTTGTTGCTTAAAAAAGGCGTGCATGGCTTTTTTGTTCGCAAAATAATAAGAAAAACCAGTACTATTTTTGGCATAAACAAATATGGGTTCTTTTGTTTTGTGACCCAGCTCATCTATTTTTTCGTAAGTATCATCTAAGTGATGAGCTTTGATTTCATTTAATATATCTTGAGCACTGATGTTGTTGCGTCTAATTAAACGCATAAAATCTCTAAATGTAACCATGTCGTTATCTTTATGAGGAATAACATCTTTTTTCAAAATATGGTTGATGATTTTTTCTTCAGCGCCCAGTTGTAATAATATGTTTTTGTATCGATTAACAAATAAAGCAAAATCTGTTTCTTTGATAAAATAAATCATCTGCTTTTGATATCTAGAAAAGAATAAATTTCTGCTTGTTTGTTGTTTTGTTTTTGGATGAACTTCAATAACTTGATCTTGCGCAAATTTTTGATGAATAAGTGCTGTTAACTCTTTTGAAAAAGCATCATTTTTGTGGAGTTTACTTGTGATTTCACGAATGCTCAAGTATCCTTTTTGAAAGCCTTTTTTATCAAAATTATGCAAAAGCGCTTGAACACCTTTAAACCCTATTTGAATAAGTTCTTTTTGGTATTTTGTAATAAAGTGTTGGGCGCCTTCTTTATGAATGTTTAAAACAGGAACACCATTTGTTTGTTTTTGATAAGAAAAAATGGGATAGGTTTGAATTTGTCCATCATTGTCTTCTTTTTTAAACGTTTCGTCAATGTGTTTTTGAATAAATGAAAGAAGTTCAGGTTCATATTTTGAAGTGCCTAAATATCTTGAAAAAGAGCGTAATGAAAGATGTTCATTGGATTGCTCTAAAAGAGAGGCAAAGTTTTTAAGCGCTTGTTTATTCTTTTCTAAAAAAAAGGGGAGGGCGTCTTTTAACATAAAAACACCACTTTGTCCCATTTTATGTTTCACAAAAACAAACATAGGTTTTTCGACCTGTTTCCCTGTGACTAAGTCGGTGGTTAAAAAAGTATCGCCCAAATAAACACGTTTGATTTCTTTTGAAACAGATGTTAAAATTTTTGTGTTATAAGAGCATTTTGTTGCCACGTCCCACAAACTGATGAGATTGGATTTTGCTTTTTCATCAGCAATCATAACAGGGATTTTGTGGGTTGCAGCCAGCAAATTTTCAAGGGGAATGCCAAGCTTTTCAAAGGTATCCATATGCCTTTTTAAAAATGGTACCATTGCGTCTTTTAAAATATACCACGTTGCACGATTTGATTTTTTTGCCCCATAATAAAAAACTGGGACTTCCTTTTTCCCTAAAGGGGTTTCAATTTCAATGATTTCATTTTGCATGTTTGTTTTAACAAATTCACGCAATACCCGACCAAAAGAGGGTTGCTTGTGCAACAAACGAGCAAATTCATCCATTCCTAAAAAATTTTCATCTAATTGTGGTTTTATTTGAAACATAGGAACCTCTTTAACCCAATTTTGTCTTTTCACGATTTTTTCTAATGAGTTGAGTTGTTTTTCTCTTTTCAGCCATAGCTTGCACAAAATCAGGGTTTTGATGAATTTTTTTAATTGTGTTGTGGATATGTTTTGAGGTAATGCCTAATGAAGAAAGATTTTTCGCCTGGCGTGTTAAGAAGGGGATAATCCCTTCAGCATCAACGAAAAGGGTGATTTGTCCATTAGGGGTGTATGCATAAGAGAATATTTCTTTTTCTTGCCCATTTGAGTGGGTGTATGTGTCGTGAATAGAGGTTTGTTTAATCAACTCTTTCAAATCTTGAGCGATATATTCCCCACGCCCCATTAATTGAAGCATTTCGCCAATAGAAATCATTTCAGATGTTCTTTTTTGAATATCTTTTTGATGGGCAAGAGCGTCTAGAGCACCTTGTTGAATATTCAAATCCTCTTTATATGTTGTTAGTAATTCTTGAAGCCCTTCTTTTAAAACAAAGCATTTTAAGTGACCTGTTTTTTTATCTCTGGCCGTATAGACATAAGGTCTTTTTAAAATCCCTCCATTTTTTGAAAAGGTTGAAAATGTTTTGTCTGTGTAGTTATGTAATCTCGTGGCATAATCAGCGCCAATGATTCTTTTTTCAACGAGTTCAGCAACTGAAATTGCTTCGCCTTGTGGGGTTGGTTGAGCGTTTTCTTCTTTTAACAAATTGTCATATTGATAAGAGGAGATACCATATTTAAAAAGAAGGGATTTGTTCATTCTTGCAAAAGCATACATGGCTTCTTTTGAGGCAAAAACATAATTGCTATTTTCATTTGCAGAATTTGAAACTTTAACAAAGATAGGCTTTTCTTCAATCTTGCCATTTTCATGATGAACAAAATAAGTTTCTTGCAAATGGTTTTTAACAATTTCTTTGCTCATTGCAGCGCTTTTAATGGTGTGTAAATGTTCCCTTAAAAATTGATTAAAAGTAATCATATCTGGTGTTTTTTCTTGTAACGCTTCTTTATATAAAAAGTGATTAAGAACAGGTTGTGGAATGCCTAATTTTTTAAGCTGTTTGTGCGCTTTTAAAACAAAGGTTGGTAAATCTTCTTTTTTAAGACAAAGAATTTGTTTGCGATACCATCTTTTTTGAAACAAAGGGCGCACATGACCTGTTTGATAATCTTTTGTGTTGATGAGAGAAAAGTTTTTTTCAAGCAGGTGATAGAATTTATTTTGTGCAGCAGGGCCCAATGCTCTGATTTGTAAAGTTTCCATCAATTCGCGAGGGGTGAGCATTGTCTCATCAGGTCGAGACATAATTTCAGTTGTATATTCATTCAACGGAACGCCAATGGCTTGGAGCTCTTTTTGATGGTTTTTAATAAGGGTAGGGATACCATCTTTTCGAATGGAAATGTATGATTTGTTCATTTTATTGACTGGACATTCGAAAATGTTCAGTGTTTGAGGATTGCCATTTTCATCTTCAGTTTCAAATGTGTCTTCAAAGGCATTTTCAATGATAAATTTATAAAGAGCTTCGTCAGAGTTCGCTGGCATTTTTAAGGTGCGATTGAGCGCTCTTAAAGAAATAAATTCTGAATTTTCTTCAAGCTCATTTGCTTTTAAAGCGAGTTCTTCTTTGTGTCTGGCTGTAAATTCATCAATCGCTCTTGGATCGAAAAAGATAGCCTGACCTCCTTTTCTAGGTTTCCCCGTTACAAACATGGGAAGCGTTTTTGTTGAGCCATCTTCTTTTGTTAATGTAAAAGTTTCATCAAGATAATGTTTCTTGATGAATTGTTCCATTTCAGTTGTGATTTTTGAATTGTGGTTGCTAAATTTATGTGCCAGCGACCAAAGCTTACGATAGGATTTAGCAAGAACAGAAACTTTTGTATCTTTTGGACTCATTGATATACCCCTTTTTGATGTTGAAAAATAACCTCGTTGAGATTAAGTATATCAAAAGAATTTTATTTTGTCAACTGTTTTTAAAAAGATATTTATCGCTTTTTGAAAATAAGGGAAATATAAAACTCAATAGAAGATAAAAAGAGTAAAAAATAGGCCAAAATTTCACCAGATTCTTCGAAAAATCGGCGCATGAGGATGACATCATTTGCATCCGGCAGAACAGTTGAAATAAAACCCTTGTTCCCAATGGCTTGGGCAAGCGGAATAAACACAAGCATGGCTGAACACATAATGTAAAAAGCAGGTGAGGTACAAAAAAGCAAAAGGATTTTTTTTACTCTTTTCCTCGTATGAAAAAGGTAAATACCAGCAATTAGAGGGAAAAGATAGCAAAATTTCCAACTAACAACAGGAATATGCTTTTCAAAAAAGGAGTCAAGTTCTCTGCAAAAAGCAAAAAGACATAGACTTGAAAAAAGAATTAATAAGGGTCTAAATTTTTTGGATAAAATAGATAAAAACCCAAAAGAAGTGGCACTTAAAAAAAGGATGAAAAGTTGGATATTTTCAATAATGCCAAATTCTTTAAAAGTTTCAGCTTTAAAATAATTGGCAAGAATGCGTAAAGAAAGGGCAAATAAAATGCATAAGATAAAATAAAACCCTTGCCTTAAGCAATTGAATAAAATGCCTTTTTCAATGGATGTTAGTCTCATTTTTCCCTCTATTTATTTTTTTATTTAACATACAATCTTATGATTTTTTTTGCAAGTAAAAAGTAGTTAAAAGAGTGTTTTGTTGTTTTTTGAAAAATATTGACATTTTTTTAATTTTATGTTAAAATCTTCGAACTTTAAAATTTTAAAACAAGGAACTTAAATGCCTCAAAAAATGTATAGCATCATAAAAAAATTAAAGGGCGAAGCTTTTGCCAAAGCCATTCGTGATTATGATGCTAGGATTTTTGATGTGCCAAACATTCAAGAATGGGTTCGATATGCTCGGCGTGATGTTGAACCTTTACTGCCTTTTTTAAGATCCTTGATTTCAAAAGGAAAAACGAAAGAAACATCTAACGCGTCCCCTTTTGAACTTTTAAAAAAAGCTGGATATACAGCCTTTTATGCTGATACGCTCAAGAAACAAAATTCTATTAAAAAATATTTTTCTAAAAAAGAAGAACTTTGTACTTTTTCTGACCCAAATCGATTTAAACGATATCACATTATTCATTGTGTTAAAGAAGGGGCTGAAAAACTTAATCGGAGAGATTTTAAGAATCCTGAGCGAGAGGATGAATATGGTACATCTGTGATTTCTATTCAAATTTTAAAATCAGGTGGTTTTATTAAAATTTGTAATAGATACAATCATACGGTTGATAACCCAGATAATACTTTTGATTCCAATCCTGATAATATTATTTTAGGGTTGTCTGATTCTTTAAAAAAACATTTTAATGTTGATTTTACAACACCTTGTTTATCTAAATATGTTTTGCCAAATCATTATATTATTGTTCAAAATCAGTTGATTTATTATACGCTTGAAAAAGAGGATATGTATTTTGGGGATGGGGTTTATGTTGATGGGGGTGAAATTATTCCCATTCAAAAGGATTATCAGTTTTTTATGAATCAGTATTTGTTTGATTTAAAAGCAAAAACAGTGACCACATTCTTTTATGATGATGATAAGTTTGCAAATGTTTTAATTGAGGAAATGAAGGGTAAAAATATTCAACGAAAGAAAAATAAAAATGGTTTTGATCTTTTGTTAGATGGTGAGCTTTTTTTAAGCTTTGATGAAGATAAGAATGTTACAAAGGCTCGTTTGTTAAAAGCTGTGTCTTTACCAGATAATTCCTTTAAGGGGGAAAGAGCTTTAACTTTTTTTGAAGCGCCAAATTTAAACATGATAGGAAATTATTGTTTTGAAGACACGGCGTTAAATCATTTTTTTGCCCCAAATTTGATTCGGATGGGTGTTCATTGCTTTTCTTTTGGATGTGATATTGAAAAATTTGTATTTGAAAATTTAAAAAGCATGGGGGCTGGTTGTTTTTTTCATGTGAAAGCTAAAGAACTTTATTTTCCAAAATTAAAAGAAATTCCAACGGATTGTTTAAGACATAACAAGGAGCTTGAAAAAATTTATGCTCCCAAAGTTTTACGTATAGGGGAATATGGTATTTATTCTAATGAGAAGTTAAAAGAGGTTTTTCTGCCTTCTTGCAAAAAGGTTGGAAGTAAATCATTATCATATAATTTTAATTTAAAGGTTTTAAACCTCTTAAAATTAAAGCAAGCAGAGGAAGGGGCTGTTTCTTTTAATTTAAAATTAAAGAAAATTTATGTTCCAAAACTTGCAACTGTTGAAAGGTATGCTTTTTCTGACAATGACAAAGGTTGTTATATTGAAGCGCCTAATTTGGTTTTTGTAGGCTTTGGAGCCTTTAAAAATGCTGGTCATTTGTATGCCCCTTATTTAAGAGCTAATCAGATCGTTTTCGCAACAACAAGATATATGATTCAAAAACGGCAATTTATTAAAGAAAATGAACGGTTAATGAATATGTTAACGTTTGGGTTGTTGAATTTTTTAAGAGGAAAACAACGGGGACGATAAATGAAAAAAAGCATGTACGACATCATTAAAAAACAAAATGGTGAAGCCTTTGCCAAAGGAATCAGGCGCTTTGATAGTGGTCTTTTTGATATTGAAAATTTGGATAAAATTGTGCGCTATGCTGGCAGAAATCCCGTTCCCATTCTTGGGTTTTTAGAAAGTCTTAAAGGGGTTGAAATTCAAGAGTATCAAACAGGGAAAAATCCATTCGAATTGCTTAAAATGGTGGGGTATGATGCTTTTGTGGCAGATACACTCACAAAGCAAAATTCAATTGAAAAATATTTTGCTGAAGAAGAGGAGCTTTGCACTTTTCATGATTTTAAACGATTTGAAAATTATCACATTATTCATTGTATTAAAGAAGGCGCAGGAAAATTAAGGCGATCTGATTTTAAAGAGCCAAGACGTGAGGACGAATATGGTGTTTCAGTGATATCTATTCAAATTTTAAAAACAGGTGGTTTTATTTCAATTAAAAATAGATATAATCACACAGTTGAAGCGCCTGATAATACTTTTTCTTCCAACCCAGATAATATTATTAAGGGCCTTTCTTATGCTTTAAAGCAATATTTTAATGTTAATTTTGTGGCAACAAAAACAGCAATTCCAAAAGGATATACTTATCAGCAAGATCAAATTTATCGCTATTATTTTGAAAAAAATAATGCCTATTTTGGGGAGGATTTTTGTCTTTATGATGGTGTTTGTTATGAGATTAATAAGGATTATCAAATTTTTATAGGCCCTTATTTGTTGGATATGAAAGAAAAGAAAATTGTGGATAATTTCCCAACGACTGACTTTTTCTCTCCCACAGATAGAGACACCATTTCATTTTTAAACCAGTCAATTGAAAATAAAAAAATTCACGTTCAAGTCAAAGGGGATAAACGGATTGTTTTTGTTGAGGATAAAGAATTTTGTGCTATCAAAGATAGACAGGTTATTTCTTTAAATTTAGAAGAGGCTGACACTTTAAATTTAGTTGATTTGAATGATTTTAAATTTTTAACTTCTCTTTTTGCACCAAAGGCAAAAGAGGTTCGTTTTGATGTGGCAAAATTTAATTTTTTGGAACAGGCTTCTTTTTTAAGTGCTGAACGTATGGTTTTATTTACGACAACTCCTAATTTTAGGCTAAAAAGAGTAAAAGCGCCCAAAGTTCAAAATTTAAAAATATTAACGCCGGAATTTTTTGTAAATTTAGAAGATATCAATACGCCGTATATGAACAGGCGAGGTCTTTATACCGTTGCTGGGATGACACTTGATGTGACTAAAAAAGAGTGCTTAGGCGCATCTTGTGACGCTTTTGGTTTTAAAGAATTGCTTAATGATGAGTTGTGTCAATCACAAAAGGTGGATGTTGTTCTTAAAGGTTCGAATAAAGAAGTTTATGCTGATGACATTTTGATTTTAAAAACAAATGGGAGCCAGCTTAAAAAAATCCATTTTGAAAAATGTACAGTTATTCCAGAGTGTTCTTTAATGGGTTTTGCGCATGTGGAAGAAATTTCAATGCCAAACGCCATTATCATGCAAGATTCAAATGTGTGTAATTGTCCGAATTTAAAGCAGGTTCATTTTCCAAGTTTAATGTTCATTGATCATGAGTGTTTTAATTATAATGATAAATTAGAACGGTTGATATTAAACAATGTTCAAGAAATGGGGCATAACTGTATTTCAACCAATGCGCAATTAAAAACGCTTGAAATGGCCTCTCTTGTTAAGTTGGCAGAAAAGAATATTTTAAATAATCAGTCGCTTTCAAGTATTAAAGCTGAAAGTTTGGAAGAAATAGGCCTTTTTTGTTTTAATTGGTTGCCAGAACTTGAACGATTTGATGCTTCAAAAGTTATTAAAATGGGAACCTGTTGTTTTCAAAATTCGCCCAAGATGGCAACGTTTGATGCCCCATCATTATTATATTTAGGGGATAGGTGTTTTAATTATCCTGAATTTAAATCGCTTTATGCTCCAAAATTACAAGAACGATGGAAAAAGGATTATTTGCCTTTGTTAACTCAAACGCCTTCAGGTCCTCAGCTGATTTGTTCAGGCAATCATAGATTTCAATTTTCGCAAAAAGCACATGAGAGGGCTGATGACTAAATCAGTTTATGACATTATTAAACGCCAAAATGGGGAAGCTTTTGCCAAGGCAATCAGAAATTATGATAGTGGGATTTTTGATGTTCCTGATTTGGCACGTATTGTGCGTTATGCAGGCCGAAATGCTTTGCCCTTATTACCATTTTTGGAAAGTTTAAAAGAAATTCAAATTGAAGAAGTAGCTGGGCATCTCTCGCCTTTTGAATTGCTTGAATTGGCTGGGTATGATGCTTATTATGCCGATACGCTTGAAAAACAAAATGCCATTCAAAAATATTTTGAAAGTCATGAAAAACTTTGTACTTTTAAAGATGCAAACCGTTATAAAAAATATTACATCATAAATGCTGTGAAAAAGAATGTGCAGGAAATTAAACGGGAAAATTTTTATGGTAAAGAACAACGACAAGATGAATATGGAACCTCTGTTATTTCCATTCAAATGTTCAAAACAGGTGGATTTATCTCTATTAAAAACCGTTATAATCATACCGTTCCAGGGTGTGATAACACGTTTGATTCAAACCCAGATAATATTATAATGGGGCTTTCATCTGCGATAAAGAAGTATTTTGGTGTTGATTTTTCAAGTCAAAAAGTTCCATTGAGTAAGGGGTATACTTATCAAAATAATCAAATTATTAAGTATATTTTAGAAACAAACAATGTTTATTTTGGGGAAGATTTTTATGTAAAGGATGGTGTTGTTCATCAAACAAACAAAGATTATCAATTGATGATAAGACCTTTTATTGTTGATTTAAAAGATAGAAAAATCTTGAATCCTACGGGTGTAACAGATGGATTTGTATCCTGTTTTGAAGATGAGATTCAAAAAGGTGTTTTGCAAGTTCAAAATCAAAATGGGATGAAAGTTTTGTTATTGGATGGAAAACCTTTACTTTATGCAAGAAAGGGGACTTTAAAAAGACTTTATTTTTCTAAATTGGTTGAAATGTCAAATATGTTAAAATATTTTGAAGATTTGGAAACGGTTGATGCTCCTTGTGTCAAAATTATAAATGAATGGTGTTTTGAATATTTAGAAAATTTAAAAAAAGTAAATTTGCCTTCTTTAGAAACGATGTATGCATTTTCATTTAAAGGTACAAATGCTGAAGTATATGCACCAAAAATGCAAGAAAAAGGAGTTTACTTTTTGGGTTCTTTAGCAATTGACATTAAAAATAAAAAAATTAAAGCAAAAGGGGGGTATAATTCAGAATTTCTCACATTTTTGCAATCAATTATTTTGAATAATAATGTTTCTGTAAAACAATATCTTGATGGTGTTCAAGAGCTAATGATAAATGAGGAGCCGTTCTTTAAATTTAAAAATGGTAAATTAGTGAAAATCGCATTAGAAAACATAACGCAGCTTGATGCTGGGCTTATTCATAATTTGCCAGGTTTAGAAGAGGTGAGTTTACCCAATGTTGCATATGTTGGGAGTGGAAATTTTAACAAATGTCCCAAACTTAAAAAAGTCTTTTTGCCCAAAGCAATTGAAATGAGGTCAAGTGTTTTTTGTGATTGTGAGTCATTGGAAGAAATTGATTGTCCCAATGTGCGTTATTTAGAATGGCAATGTGTGAATGATAACCCAAATTTGAAAAGGTTTTTAATGCCTGAGTTAAGAGAAACAAAAGACTATTGTTTCAATCGGAATGGGTTTGAAGAATTAAATCTTCCTTGTTTAGAAAAAGTTAAGTCAAATTGTTTTTGCCATTTGCCAAAATTAAAAAAGTTAGATTTGCCGTTTTTATCTTATACAAAGGAAAGATGCTTTTGTTATTTAAATGAAATAGAGGAATTGACACTTCCTTCTTTAATATCGTATTGGGGAGAAGACTATCTTTCAAACAATCCAAAACTTAAAAAAGTGCGATTAAATGAAATAGAAGTTATTCGTGCAAGATCATTTCTAAACTGTCCAAATCTTCAAGTTGTTGTTTTGGATAAGGCTGAGGTGATTTTGGAGAATAGTCTTTGTGAATTACCAGCACTTGAAACAGTGATTGCCCCTGAGATTGATTCTATTTATGAAAATGTTTTATCTCATTGTGAAAAATTGAAAAGTGTTTATATGCCACACCTTCGTTTAATTAAGCGAGATAATTTTTATAACACGCCTTTATTATCGTGTTTGTATGCGCCCAATGCTAAGTTTAAAGAGGCAGAAAATTTAGAAACACAAAAACCAACAGTTATTGTTCAAAAAAGACTTCCAGCTTCAATGGAAAAATATATACAACAGTTTGATTTTGAAAGATAATTTCAACTATTCTATACAGAAGTTTATTTTTGTGTTATAATAAAAAAAGAAGATGAGGAGGGTAAATGGCAAAAGAAAGGTCAATTTACGATCAGATTAAAAAGCAAAATGGGGAAGCCTTTGCCAAAGCTATTCGTAATTTTGACAGTGGAATTTTTGAAATTCCCAATTTGCCAGAAATTGTAAAATATGCTGGGCGTGAAGCTGAGCCCCTTTTGTTTTATTTAGAAGCGTTGAAAAAAAAGGCAGAGGAATTTCAAGGCCCCTATCAAGATCCAATTAAGTTACTCAAAAAAGCTGGCTATGATGCCTTTGTCGCAGATACGGAAGAAAAGAAAAATTCAATCGCTCCTTATTATGCAAAAGGGGAAGAAATTTGCACTTTAAAAGATCCGGAACGCCATCAAACATATTTTATTATCCATGCGATTAAAAAGGGGGCTGATAAGCTTAATCGTCGAGATTTTACACGCCCCAATCGTCAAGATGAATATGGGACCTCGGTGATTTCCATTCAAATACTCAAAACAGGTGGTTTTATCTCTATTAAAAATAGATATAATCATACAGTTCCTTTTTGCGACAATACGTTTGATTCAAATCCAGATAACATCATAAAAGGACTTTCACACGCCTTAAAACAATTTTTTAAGGTTGATTTTGATGCAAAAGAGGGGCTTTCTTTACCCAATGGGTATGTCTATCAAAATGGGATATATAAATATCATATAGAAGAAGATAATATTTATTTTGGAGATGGGTTTTATCTAAAAGATGGACATGTTGTGGCAGTTGATAGAAACTCTCAACTGTTGGCTGATACGATTTTGATTGATTTGAAAAAGAAAAATCTTTTCTCCCCTCTTAAAAGTTCACGGACGAATTGTTTGGCGTTGAAAAAGGAAATAAAGGATAAAACACTTCAGGTGAAAAATGTGAGAGGGACAAAAATTTTGTTCGCTGATGAAAAAGAGGTTTTGCGTATTCGAGAGGGGAAGATTGTCTCTTTAACGCTTCATAATCTGAACTGTTTTGAGAACTCTTTTACGCAGATGCCCTTTTTGGAAGAATTTAATGCGCTAAATTTAAAAGCCTTGTCCTCAGGGATGCTTCAATATGTCCCTGTTCTTAAAAAAGCGAATATTCCTTCTTGTATCAAAGTTCATCCAAAACTGTTTTCAACCTGTCCTTTAGAGGTGAAGATGAATATCCCTTTATTAAATAAAAAAGGATGCTATCAGTTGGGACGAAGCATTGTCCTAACATCCTCTAAGGGAATAAAGGTGTTGAATTTGTATTCTATTTCAGAACCTTTTTTGGACGTTTTGGAAGAAAATATAAAGGATAAAAAAACAAAAATTGTTGAAAATAAAGAAGGAACTACCCTTTTTGCAGATGAAACTGAAATTATCAAACTAAAAGATGGAAAAATAATTTCACTTTGTTTGCCAGATGTGGAAAGTGCCTCAACAGAATTTAGCCGAGTTATTCCAAAGGAGCTTCAAAAACTTGAATTGCCAAATTGTCGTTTTATAAAAGACAATGTGTTAGATCAATGCCAGATAGATTATTTTAAAGCCCCTTTGTTGGAAAAGGTGGGGTCTTATTGTTTAAGTCAGGTGAACCAAATTGAAGCGCCCAGGCTGAAGACAGTTGGGTCTTATTCTTTAAGAAGGTTGCAAGAGGAGATGCATTATTTCCCTTGTTTGGAAGAAATTGGCAAAACAAGTTTTATGAACGCAAAAATGTATGTGCCAAAATTAACACGGATTAAAGATTTATATCAAGGAGCTATTTTTTCGGCTCAGATGCAGGTTGAGGCCCATACAGGGATTGTGAAAAATATATTAAATCAAATGTTTGATCGGCGCTTAGATATGCTTTGGGGACACATTATGAATGAGATGAAAAAGGCTCAAAAAATTGAAATTGTGCACCAATATAAGCCATCAAGAACAACAACGTTTCTTTTAGATAAAAAAGAGGTTCTTCATTTTGAAGAAAGAAAACTTCAGCGTCTTTGTTTAAATGAAGTAACATATTTGGAACCAGAGACAATCAAAGGGTTTGAAGGATTAGAAAGTCTTTCACTCCCCAATTTAATAGAAATGGGGGCTGAAAATGTCAAGGAATGCCCTTGCTTAAAGCAAGTTTATATGCCTCATCTTGAAAAAACGAAAGACAATTGTTTCAACCATTTAAAAACTCTTCAAACCCTTATTTTACCTCAGTTGGAACAAGTCAGAGAACACTGTTTTAGAAATTTAGATGAGGTAAAGCGCTTAGATTTACCAAAACTTAAAAGTGCAGGGGAGAGGTTTTTGCGCCATACAGATTATTTGGAACGCCTCTATGCTCCAAAACTTAAAAATAGGCTCTTCTTTTTAACAAAACATCCGAATTATCGCATGATTTTAAGAGATATGGATGAGGCTAATACCAAAAGGCACAAAAAGCCTGTTTCATTCTTTAGAGCTGTGCTTTACAAAGATGGAAATCAAAAAAAATAGATTGATAGATCTTCTTTTGTGTGATACATCTTTTAAAAAAAGCATTTTTTTTAGGATGAAAAGGATATCAGTCTAATGGCAAAAGAAAAATCAGTTTTTGACCGGCTTAAAAAACAAAATGGGGAATTGTTTGCTAAAACTGTTCGAAACGGGGATAATGGTATATTAGATATTCCCAACATTTTGGAAATTGTTAAATTTGCCGGAAAAGACGCCTTACCCCTTATTCCTTTTTTAAGAATGCTCAAAGAGGTGGCTCCTGATGTGCATGGGGTTTATCAAGACCCAATAACACTTCTTAAAAAAGCAGGGTATAATGCTTTTGTTGCAGATACAGAAGAAAAGAAAAATTCAATCAAACATTATTATGCTTTGGGTGAAGCTATTTGTACATTTAAGGATGCTGAACGTCATCAAAAATACTATATTATTCATGCTGTTAAAGAAGGAGCTGAAAAACTTAATCGGAGAGATTTTAAAAATCCTGAGCGAGAGGATGCATATGGTACCTCTGTGATTTCTATTCAAATTTTGAAGAAAGGGGGCTTTATTTCTATCAAAAACAGATATAATCATACAGTTCAGGCATGTGATAATACGTTTAATTCCAATCCCGATAATATTATTTTAGGCCTTTCTGAATCATTGAAGAGGTATTTTAATGTTGATTTTTCTGCAGGAAAAGCACCTCTGCCCAATGGGTACACCTTTCAACGAGGGAAGATTTATCAGTATCATAAAGAAAAAGAAAACATTTATTTTGGGGATGGATTTTATTTAACAAATGGAAAATGTTATGAAATTGATAAAGATTCTCAATTGTTAACGGATGTTTTTTTGATTGATTTGAAAGAAAAAAAGATTAAAGACCTCACCCGTAGTGAGGGAAAATCCTATCAAATTTTAAAAGAGGCTATTGATGGGAAAAAGTTACAAGTTAAAACCATAAAAGATACCAAAATTTTGTTCGCTGATGGAAAGGAGGTTTTGCGTTCCAGAGGGAGCAAATTGGTTGGATTAACTTTGTATAATGAAACATTGGGAAAAAACTCTTTTTTTCAAGTTGATGATTTGGAGGTTTTGAATTTACCAAATCTTAAAAATCTAGAAGCAGAAACATTTTTTGCTTGCCCTTGTTTAAAAGAAGTGAATATGCCTCTTTGTGAGGAAGTTACAGCTTTAAATTTTAGATACACAGCCCCAGATTTTAAAGGGAATATTCCCACTTTAAATCAAAAAGGAATTTTTTTTGCAGGGCCTTTCTTGGTTGATACACAAAAAAATAAACTTGTAACTGTTACAAATATCCCCCCTTTTTCTTTTAAAGCTGTGTTTGATAAAGAATTTAAAAATAAAAAAATGACCATTGAATCAAATGGAAATACGGTGAAGATTCTGGCTGACGGGATTGAAAAAATAACGGTAAAAGAGGGCGTCATTAAGTCTCTTTTGGTTAGTGATAAGTTTGTTTGGGAGCATAATATCCCTAATACAATTGAAAGCCTTGATATTCCAAACGTAGAGTTTTTAAATCAAACGACTTTTGGCTCTTTTCATAATTTAAAATATTTGAACGCGCCTAAATTAAAACATATGCCGTTTGGATGTTTTAGCTCAAGTCCTATTGAAGTTGCGCATTTAGAAAGTTTGGAAAAAATGGCAGGTCTTTCAATGCAAAATTTTTGTGGTAAAGAGATAAATTTGCCAAAATTAACTTATATAGGAGGGCTTTGTTTAGGGTCTTTTCATGTTGATATGAATATGTATGCCCCTCGTTTAAAGTGTGTGACCACTTTTGTTGGTTCTCAGGAAAAAGAAAGAGAATTTCCGTTTAAGGATATTTCCCCTGAGAATTTGAAAGCTGTTCTTCTTTTTTGTAGTACAAAAGATGTTTTTTCAACAGATTTAGGAAAACACCTTTTTGAAGAGTTAAAAAATGCTCAAAAAGTGACCGTTCGGCAACAAGAATTCCCAAGAAGTGCCACTTTTTTTGTGGACGGAGTGGAACTTTGCCACACATTTGGGGGCAATATTTCTCGTGTAACCCTTCGGAATTTAAAAGAAGTACCTTCTGGAATGATTAAGGACTTTGAGCATTTGGAAAGTGTTTCTTTGCCTGATGCTGAAGTGATGGGTCCTCTTAATTTGACAGGATGCCCCAATTTAAAACGGGTTGATATGCCAAGGTTAAAAAAAGTAGATGAGAGCGATAAAAGCTTTTTAAAAAAAACACCTGCCTTGGAGCGTTTTTATGCACCCAAGCTTAAAAATAGATTGTCTTATATTAAATGGCACCCAAATTTAAGAACGATTTTAAGATATATGGATGAAGCAAATGCGCCCAAACAAAAAGGCAAATTATCCTTTTTAAAAGCAATTTTTTATAGAAGTAGAGATATGAAAAAATAATATTTTTCAATATGTTATTTTGTTATCTTTTGGAATTTAAAAAAATGTGCTATACTAAAAGAAGGTTAGTTCTTTTAGGAGGTCTCTATGGCAAAAGAGGGGAATTTAGCGCAAAAAACATATCAGCAAATCAGCGCACAAAATGGGTCAACTTTTGCGCAGATGCTCAAAAAGTATGATAAAGAGATTTTAAATATACCGGGAATTGTCGATATTTTAAAATATGCTGGCAAAGACGCAGTAGGCACTTTGTTCTTTTTAGATACGCTGAAAGAAGACCCTGACGCTTTTGAAAAGTTTAAATTTTCGCCGTCATCCATTCCTTATTTTGATGATGAATTGGTTGAGGCTTTTATTCAAAAAGCTGAAGAAATTAGAGCTACAGAGGACTATTATCCTAAATCGGCTCCTGTCGCGCAAGAAATTTTAGAAAGTTATAAAGAAAAAAGACGAAACAAATTAGCAAAAATAAATGGCGTATCACCTGACCAGATAAAAGAAACGGAGTTATTTGTCCCAACGAAAGAAGAAAAAGAGACCTATCCTGATACCTCTTTTATTGAATATGGAAACCCAAGTTATGCTATTTTTTATCTTTTAAATACACTGGTTTCAAGTGAAATTGAATATAAAAAGAAAAAAGGCGATGGGATATCTCAAAGAGATTTAACGAAGTTAGATGTGCGTTCAGAATTAGCCGTTTCGCTTCAAAAATTCATGGGTAAATATCATTATCATGGTGGAAAATTGTTCCGTTTTAATATGGAAAAAAACGGTGTTTATTTTATGGATGAAGATGTTTTGAAAGAGGGCAAAGTTCTTTCTTTTGATTCAAAAAGATATTTTCAAATGGATGGGTTGATTGTTGATATTCAAACAAATCAAGTTATCAATTTAGCTGGGGTGAATAAAAGTGAGGAAGAAGCCCTTTTAAATCAGATAAAAGACAAAAAATTATCCATTAAGGAAGAAAAAAATACCCGTATACTCATGGCAGGAGATAAGGAGCTTTTTGTTGCAAGAGAAGGTAAACGTTTGTCCGTTTATGATTTGATTTGCAGGCAAAAAGGAAAAAAATATGCCGAATGGTTACGCCAAGGCCAAGTTTTAGATGTGCCAAATCTTGTTGATGTTGTTGAGTATGCCTCTCACTCAATGGATGGAGATGTTCTTGAGTATTTGAGTGCATTAAAACCTAAAATTCAGTCCAAAATTCAAAGTCCTTTGAATCCTATCGAGCATTTATTTATGGCCGGATATATTCCTTGTTATAGCCCAGAATTAACCGAAAAATACACAAAATTAGCCAATAAAATAGTCCCGATTGATGAAAAGGCGCCTTGGGATAAAAAAGCAACGATTCCTGAAGAAATTGCTATTCGTTTAGCTCAAGGATATATGAGAGATAAAAGGAATGATTTGGCTGAAAAAAGAGGGTGTTCTGTTGATGAAATTTCTGATTTAGATGTCTTATGTGTAACGAGTTTGGCTGAACAAAATATGATTAAACCTTATTATCGCTTGGATGAAGAAATATGCACATTACGCAGTCAGACACGATTTCAAGAACAATATATGATTAACGCTGTGAAGAGAAATATCAGCGATATTAAGCGTGAAAAATTTAAAGACCCAGAACGAGATGATGAATATGGGACCAGTTGTATTTCTATTCAAATTCCCGTTAGAGGGGGAAATTTAGATATTAAAAATCGCTATAATCATACCATTTACAAGAAGAATCCAGATAAAACTTTTAATGCAAATCCAGATGCTATTTCGAAAGGCTTATTATCAGCGCTCGAGAGGGAAATTCCTGTCGAATTTAATACAAGCGAGGCTGTGATTCCTTATGGACATGTGCCATTTGGGGTTCGTCTGTTTAAATATAAAGATGAGGTGCATGGCATTTATTTTTCAGATACGCATTATTTGAGAAATGGGGTTGTTCACAGTTTAAAAGAAGGAGTTGTTTTAAATAATGGTTTATTCATTTTACCTAATGGCGAGGTTCTAAATAAAAATTACTCAGCTGATAATAGTTTGAAAGATGCTTTAAAAACTGAATTTAAAAATAAAAAAGTTGAAATTAAAACAAATGAGGCAGGTGTTACAACCCTCTATGCAAATGGGGATATTGTTGCTACGATTAAAGAGGGGGAATTTGTAACCCTTTGTTTAAAAGAAGAGCAGCAGCTGGGACATGGGTTTATGAATCATGCGCCTTTGTTAGAAGAGTTGCGTCTGCCAAATGTGATGTATATTCCATCAAATGTTTTACCTTCAGCACCTTCTTTAAAAAGATTAGATATTCCAAGGTGTATTTATGCTGATTCAGATTTTTTAAAAGAAGGTTCAGCAGCTCAAATAAATGCGCCTATGATTTTTGAACGAGGGACAAGTCAACGCCTGAAACGAAAACCATTGACTTCCAGTGTCGCTTTTACAATAACGCAGTATTTATCGAACGAGTTTAAAGACAAAAAAGTTGAAATGAATTTTGATAGAAATGGGTTTTATCATATTTATGCGAATGGCAGAGAAGTTGCCTCAACCACTTACACAGGTGAAATTTATTCTTTAGATTTGCAACACACGCCTTTCCCACCGATTGGATTGCCCGTGGCTGTTTCTTTGAAAGCCCCTCTGACCAGGTCTATGGATGCTTATTATTTCACATCCCTTCCTCAAATTGAAAAATTAGATTTGAGTGGCTGTTATTATATCTCTGGAGATGTGAGTAAAGCGGTGGTTATAAATCAAATGATTGAAAAAGGGCTGTCACTGAATGCACCTTTTGTCTTTGACAAAAAAAATGGCATTTTAATTGGGAGTGTTTTTGCTCGCTTAGATCCAAATTTAAGATTTCTTCATGTTGACGAAGAAGAGTTTAACAGACTCTTTTTTGGCAAAAAGATAACAGTTGAGCAAGGGGAGGGATTTAAATATTTGTTAGCAGATGGCAAACGAGTTGCAACCTATAATGAAGAGCTTAAAGCGATAACAAAACTTGAAATACCAGATGCTGAAGAGTTTGATATCTCATTAATTCATAACGAACATTTTCAATTAGAAGAACTTTCTTTACCTAATACAAAACACATCATGAAAGGAAATAAAAGCTATTCCTATCGCTTTAGGTCAAGTCCTCTTAAAAAAATAAATGTCCCACAATTAGAATCCTTTGTTTTAGATGGGGTGGTGTTGTTTGAAAATATGAAAGAAAAAGAGATTAATTTTGATAAAGAACGTTTGAAAAAGAATGGGATTATTTTTAAAGAGGCCTTTATTTTAGATACGAAAAATCAGAAAATTGTCCCAACAACACAAAAATTAAAACCCTTGTGTGATTTGATAAATGAAAATATTGAAAATGCAAGATTAAAAGGAGTTGATATATCTCAAATCAGTGTTGAAGAAAAAGAGGGAATAACATCTATTTTCTTCAACAAAAAAGAGATGGCCGTTTTTGATAAAGAGGATCTTGTTAGAATTAATTTACCTTATGTTGAAAAAATTGAGCCGCATACGTTTCAACAAATGCCTAAACTTGAAGAGATAAAATTAGATAATGTAACAGAAATGGGAAGTCAAAATCTTTATTCTTGCCCAATGGTAAAAAGAATTTCTTTTCCACATTTAAAGAAGATGGACTTTTTATGCATGTGTAACTTAGATTCTTGTGAAGAAATTATTTTGCCTGAATTAGAAAAAATGGAATGGTCTTGTTGTTCTTATCTTGACCCTAAAAAATGTAAAAGAATATTTTTGCCCTCATTAAAAAAGGCTTCATTAGACTCTTGCTTTATGAACAAAGAAATAATACCTATTGAAACGGGTTATTTTGAAAGGAATAATCAACACTTTTTTGGGGGATATTTGGTTGATTTTGAAATGGGTAAGTTATATCCAGAAAGAGATGTCAGATTTTCTCAAATGATTTCAAAAGAATTAAAAGGGGCAAAAATCAGTATTGAAGAAAAAGAGGATGGTCGATATTTATGTGCAGATGGTCGCCCTGTTTTGAGGGAAGAAAACAATGAGATAACAGGTATTTATATTGAAAAAGGGGATACAGTAAGTTTGCCTTATGGGTTTAAATCACTTAAAGAAGTTATTGCGCCCAATGCAACCAAAGTGAGTAATTATTCTTTTTGTGATTGTCCAAATTTAGAGCGTGTTAAGCTTGATAATGTGACTGAAATTGCTTCTAATTGCTTTAGACATTTACCAAAATTAAAAGAACTTTCTTTAAATAAAGTTGAAAAAATTGGGGAAGAAAGTTTTTATTCTTTATCCGGATTGGAAAAATTGGAACTTGGTCGTTTAAAAAGTTGTGGTAATGAGTGCTTTACTTTTTTAGATAAGATAGAGCGTTTAGAATTAAACAATTTAGAAAGGTGTGGGAAAAAGTGTTTTTCTCATATGGAGAATATGGCGCAGTTGACAGCTGTTCGGTTGAAGGATCTGGGTGCTGATAGTTTGAAAAGAACTCCTTGTTTGACACACATGGCAACACCTTTGTTGGCTAATAGATTGGACCTTTTGAAAAATCATCCCAATAAGCGTACCCTTTTGAAAAATATGAAAAAAGGCTCATGGACCTCTCATATTATGCATGCAGGAGCGCTGGCGAAATAAAAAACGGTTTTGTCTTGATGTGTCATTTTATCAAATGTGTCAAATTTTATTGATAAGATGATAAAAATGTGATATCATTCCTTTAATTGTGAGAAAAATAATTTAAAGGAGGCTTTATGCTTGAAGAAAAAAGAGACCCTTCAGGGGTGCTTTACATTTACGACAGAGTGTTGGAAAAGGGTTCTCATGACAGGCGTTGGGTCAAGATGCTTGTTGCCCCTAATTTACAAACAATGCAAGAGGATTGTTTTTATGCCTGTCCACATCTTGAAAAAGTGGTTGCCCCAAATTTAAAAAAAATAGAGTCTGGTTGCTTTGAGGCTTGTCCTAAGTTAACAAGTTTTATAGCTCCTTTTTTAAAACTTCAAAATGTTCATTTTTTAGGTTCTTTATTCATTGATTTGAATAAAAAAGAGATTTTATCTTCTGGGATTTTGGAGCCAAGATTGGTGCGTGCAATTGAAAAAGAAATTCAAAACGAGGCACCTTTAAGCATTCAAGAAAAGGAAGCAGGTGTTCAGGTTTTAAAATCAGGTGCGTTTGAAATTTTAAAAGTAGAAAATGGTGTGATAACAGGGATTTGCTTGCCAACAGCCAAGGTGTTCCCTTCACACAGTTTGTATGAAAATAAAGGGGTGAAAGAGCTTGTTTTGCCCTTAGTTGAAAAATTGGATCATAATAGTGTCTATAAAGCACAAGCACTTGAAAAAGTGATTGCGCCTTGTTTAAAACATGTTCGGTTTTCAAATTTTTCAAAATGTCCTCGATTAGAATGTGTTGAAGCACCAAAGCTTTTTGTGTTAGAGCATAGCTGTTTTAACGAAAATGAGTCTTTGAAAAATCTTCATTTTGATGCACTTGAAAGTGTGGATCGGAATTGTTTTTGTCATTTGCCTCAGGTAGAAGAGGTATATTTTCCCCAAGTAACAGCGATTGGGGAGTCTTCTCTTCAATATAATCAGAATATGAAGCAAGTGATTTTGCCAGAGTTGATTGAGTTAGAAAGGGGGATTTTATACCGTTCTTCTGTGCAAAATTTGTATGCTCCTAAAATTCACAACAGAAGTACTTTTATCAAGTATTTAAAAAATGCAAGAACGTTGATTAAAAATAAGGCCGTTTTACCTTTGAATTATAAAAACCGTATCAAGGACGAAAGGCAAAATGTCTAAGCTCGTCTATGATATCATCAAACGGCAAAATGGGGAAACTTTTGCAAAAGCGATACGCAAATATGATGATGGGATTTTTGAAATTCCCAATCTCCCTGAGCTTGTCAAATTTGCAGGGCATGAAGCAGACCCCTTGCTTGATTATTTAGAAAATTTGAAAGCGCCAGAAAGTAGTCCTTTTTTTGTTGATAAAAATCCTTTTCAACTCTTAGAAGAAGCAGGATATGATGCTTTTTATGTTGATAGTTTAGAAAAACAAAACTCAATTGAGCATTATTTTGCGCCAAATGAAGCTTTGTGTACATTTAAAGATCCAGAAAGATTTAAAAAATATCACATTATTCATGCAATCAAAAAAGGTGTTGATGGTATTAAAAGAGAAGATTTTCCTTTGCCAGAACGGCATGATAAATATGGGACATCTGTGATATCAATTCAAATTTTAAAATATGGTTCATTTATCAAAATTACCAATCGGTACAACCATTCAGTTTCATATCCGGATAATACATTTAATTCAAATCCTGATAATATTATCAAAGGGTTATCTCAATCTCTTAAAAATCATTTTCATGTGAATTTTGATGCAAAAGGCGTTGCCTTAGGTAATGGGTTTGTGTTTAATGGTAATCAGATTTTAAAGGTTCATACTGAAAAAGAAAATGTCTTTTTTGGGGAGGATTTTTATTTGAAAGATGGGGTAGTTTTTCACCTTAACAAAGATTATGAACTTTTGCTTGATACGGTAATTGTGAATTTAAAGACAAAAGAGGTTCGCTCTGTGTTAAATGAGATTTCTTCATTCCAAACAGCGTTGCAAGAAGAGATAAAAGACAAAAAACTCAGCATTCAAAAGGGGAATGGTTTTAAAAGTCTTTTAGCAGATGGGCGCGAAATTGTCCGTTTTTCAAAAGGGTATGTGACTGGCTTTTATGCATATAAGGTCGAAGAGGTTGGTAATTGTTTTTTCAATTGCCATGAGTACATTAAAGAAGTCAAACTCTTTGAAGCAAAAAAAATTGGGATGGATTCTTTTGTTTATGCCCCTATTGAAACGCTTGAAGTAAACAATGTTACAGAGATTTTGTCAGGGAGTTTCTCTTCATTGCCCAGGTTGAAAAAATTGGATATGCCAAATCTTAAATTTTTGCATGGGTTTACTTTTTGTTGTTTAGGTGTGGAAAAACTATCTTTTCCTAAATTAAAGCAAATTTATGGTCCAAGTATTATCCAATGTGATTTTTTAAAGCAAGTTGATTTCCCTTGTTTGACAAATGCAACACAAATTGTGGGGAATAACCTTGTTCTAAAAAGTGTGACTGCACCAAAATTAGAACGGATAAAGGGTTTTTCATTTTATAATTGTCCAGCAATTGAGGAGATTGATTTTGAAAAATTAAAGGTTATATCCAGTGGTTTTTCTGGTTTGAAATCGGTGAAAAAAATGAATTTGCCATTGTTAGAATGTGTTGAAGAAAATAAACCTTCTTTTCGTGATTTAACTGTTCAAGAACTGGTGTTCCCCTCTTTAAAAAAGGCAGGAAATGGTTTTATCGTTCAAAACCCTTGTTTAAAAAAGGTTTTTTTACCAAAACTTGAAGAAACTGGTATTGAGTTTTTATCTGAAAATCCATTTTTAGAAGAAGTTAATGTTCCAAATTTAAAAGAACTTAAATTTTCTTCGTTTAAAAAATCGAGAAGAATCAAATTGTTAAAGGCAGATTCTTTGGAGCATATGAGCCGTTATGTTGATTTTGAAAGTATGCTTCAATTAAAAAAATTACATGCGCCAAATTTAAGTTTTGAAGCACTTTCTTTATTGATGAACCGGTTTGAAAAAATGTATCAAACGGGTGTTATTTTTGAAAAGGAATTTTCATCAATTAAAGAGGTGTTGAAAAATTGTTTTTCTTCAGAAAATCAGGTGAATTTGCCTCAGTTAATTGCAAGAAAAAAGACTTTTGAAATCCCTTGTTTGCAAAAAACAAATGGAATGTAGATTTATTAAAAATAAATCTGTCAATTTTTATTGATAAAAGTATGAAAATATGATATAATGCTTTGAATTTTTTTAGGAGCATTATGTTTAAATCAATTTATGATATCATAAAACGGCAAAATGGGGAAGCTTTTGCAAAAGCTATTCGTCAGTTTGATAGTGGGATTTTTGATATTGAAAATTTGCCCCATATTGTCCGTTATGCAGGTCGCAATGCCTTACCACTTTTGGGGTTTTTGGAAGCGATGAAACTAAATATTCATCAAACGAATCAAACGAATAAAACGCCCTTTCAATTGCTTGAAGAGGCTGGGTATGATGCTTTTTATGTTGATAGTTTGGAAAAACAAAATTCAATTAAACCTTATTTTAAAGAAGATGAAGAGCTTTGTACCTTTAATGATGAGGAAAGGTATCAATATTATCACATTATTCACGCTGTTAAAAAAAATGTGGATAGCATTAAACGTGAAAATTTTAATGGAATTGAAGAACGTGAAGATGAATATGGCACCTCTGTACTGAGTATCCAAATTTTAAAAGCAGGTGGGTTTATTAAAATTTGTAATAGGTACAATCATACAGTTGATGCCCCAGATAATACTTTTGATTCTAATCCGGATAACATTATCAAAGGCTTAACTTATGCGTTGCAACGTTATTTTAATGTTGATTTTATAATCAGTGAAAATCCTTTGCCATATGATTATACCTATCAAAATGGTCGGATTTTTAAATTTATTGATGAAATGAATAATGTTTATTATGGGGAAGAGTTTTATTTAAAAAATGGGGTTGTTTATCCTGTGAACAAAGATTATCAACTTATGGCAAATGGGTTTTTAATCGATTTTAAACAAAAAAAAGTTTTTAACATAACAAATTCAGAAGACAACTTATTTAAAGTTTTGAAAGATGAATTAGAAGGGGCTTGTTTATCTGTTCAAAAAAAAGAGGGAAAAACCCTTGTTTTTGCTGATGGGAAGGAAATCCTTTCTATTCAAGAGGGAAACATTACAAAATTATCTTTGTATAACACAAAAAAACTCAATCATTTTTTGGTTAGAAATTTTTATTTAGAAGAGTTTTATGGATATCAAGTTGAAGAAATAAGGGGCAAAAGTTTTTTTAATTTTTGTGTTTTAAAAAAAGTTGTTCTTCCTCGTTGTAAGAAAATTGATCAAAGTGCTTTTTTTAATGTTAAATGCAAAATTCAAGCTCCTTTGATGGAAAAAGAGGGTTTTTATTTTTTTGAGAAAGGGATTGTGTTTGTTCCAAAGTTAAAACTTTTTTATTTGCGTGGAAATTTAAATGTGAAAATGTTTAAATTTTTGAATGAGCAAATGGCTAATTATGATCATTTTAAAGTGAAAAAAGAGGAGCAGGGATATATTATTTTAGCCGATAGAAAACCGTTTTTACGCTTTAAGAACAATCAATTAACAGGGATTTATTTGCACAAAGGATGCCCCAAAATTGATGAAGGGATTATCGCTGATTTGGATTATTTAGAGGAGTTTTCGTCTGAAAAAACAATACAGGTTGAAGCATATAATTTTTTAGATTGTCAGCGTTTGAAAAAAGTTTCTTTGCCAAATGTTGAACAGATTTATCTTGATAATACGTTTAGGCATTTAGCTTCATTGGAAGAAGTTGATTTATCTAGCTATAAGAAAGAAAATCATCATTCGATTTTTGGTGTGAATTGCCCCAATTTAAAACGATTGAAAATTCCTTTGTGTGAAGTGAATGATTCTAAGGAATATTGCTATTTAAAAGGGATGGATTTTGGATACTTCAAACATATTGAAAAAATTGAAGTTAAAAATGGGGTGATTGTTCAAAATAATGGCAAAACCGTTGGAAGAAGAATGATTTATGACGAACTACTTTTTGTGAAAAAAAGGAGGACGCGTGCCTAAAAGTGTTTATGATATCATTAAACAGCAAAATGGGGAAGCCTTTGCCAAAGGGATTCGCAACTTTGATAGTGGGATTTTTGAAGTTGAAAATTTACCCCGTATTGTGCGATATGCTGGGCGTGAGGTGTATGATTTGCTCCCCTATTTAGCCAGCTTAAAACCAAGTAAAAAAGAAAGAAAAGATTTTTCAACAGCTGAAGATTTGTTCCAACTTGCTCAAAAAGCAGGGTATAGAGTTATTTATGCCGATACTTTAGAAAAACAAAATTTAATTCAAAATTTATTTCTCCCCAATGAAGAATTGTGCACTTTTAAAGATAGCTATCGTTTTAAGAATTATCATATTTTTCATTTGATAAAGGAGGGGGCTGAAAAGCTCAATCGAGCTGATTTTTACGGTAAAGAGGAGAGGGAAGATGAATATGGCACCTCCGTGTTGAGCATTCAAATTTCTAAACAAGGGGGATTCATTAAAATTTGTAATCGATATAATCACACGGTTGAAAATCCGGATAATACCTTTTATTCCAACCCTGATGCGATTATTGACGGCATGACGCTTGCGATTGAAAAGTTTATAGGACAACACATTGAAACAGGTGGCGTTGATGTTCCGAATGGATATTTGAATTTTGATGGTTGCTTGTATAAATATCATTTGGAATCGGATAATATCTTTTTTGGCACTGATTTTTATATCAAGGATAATCATGTTCATTTTATCAACAAAGATTATCAAATGATTGTGGATTGTTTTTTGGTTGATTTGAAAGAAAATAAAATCAAACCGTTGCATGATATGAGTGGGGATGGACGAAAGGTGGTTTATTTTCATTCAACATTTAATCATGTGGCATTGATTTTAAAAGAAATGGAACAAGGGGGACGTTTGACACGAAGAAAAGAAAATGACAGTGATGTTGTTTTATTAGATGGTCGTGCGATTTTAAAATCAAAACAGGGGGTAATGACTTATTTGCACTTGACAAAACCCTTTGAATATAAAGGAAATTTGTTTTGTTATCATGATTCAATTGAAGAGGTTTATTTAGATAATTTAGAAAAAATGGATAGCGTAGAGTTATTTGCCTCCTTTTTTTCATGTAGCAATTTAAAAGTACTTTCACTTCCCAAGTTAAAAGAGGTTTCATCTGGAAGCATTTCACATTTACCAATGTTGCGAGAGCTTGATTTGAAAAATGTGGAAAAAGTAGGGCGTGGTTGTTTGAATTATTTGGGGCGTGTAATAAGCCTTGAATTGCCAAGATTAAAAGAGTTGGATTCTTTTTCATTAAGTCATAATAAATTTATGCAATCAATTATACTTAAAAATCTAAAAGAGTTGAAAAAAGAAAGCATTACGTATCATCCCTTATTAACGCGGGTTGAGCTTTCTTCTGATATGCAAGAAATTCATGAAACAGCCCTTCAGCATAATCCTTTTTTGGTGCAAAAAAAGGCGCTTTTTAAAATAAATAAAAATCAAATTCCTAATTTAAGCCGTAGCAACAAAGGACGTCAGTATGAGTAAATCAGTGTATGAAACAATTAAACGCCAAAATGGAGAAGCTTTTGCTCAAGCGATTAGACGGTATGATAATGGGATTTTTGATGTTGAAAATCTGCCTGAAATTGTGAAATTTGCAGGCAGAAATCCAATTCCCTTACTCCCTTTTTTAGAAAGTTTAAAGCAAGTTAAAATTCCAGAGGTGGAAACGGAGAAATCCCCTTTTGAACTTTTAAAAGAGGCTGGATATAAAGCTTTTTATGCGAATACACTTGAAAAACAAAATTCAATTGAGCCTTATTATACTGAAAATGAGGCTTTGTGTACGTTTATGGATAAATCAAGATATATTCGCTATCATATTATTCATGCCATAAAAGAGGGGGCAGAGCAGTTGAAACGTTCTGATTTTAAAGGAAAAGAAAAAAGAGAGGATGAATATGGCGTTTCTGTTTTATCTATTCAAATTTTAAAAGAAGGTGGCTTTATTTCCATTAAAAACAGATATAATCATGGAGTGGAAAATTCAGATAATACCTATAATTCGAACCCTGATAACATTATTAAAGGTCTGTCTTTGGCACTTAAAAGACATTTTAATGTTGATTTTTCCTCTCAAGAAAAAGATTTACCAATAGGATATCAATTCATTGATGGAAAAATTTATAAATACCACACGGAGAGGGAACATATCTATTTTGGGGACAGGTTTTATATTCAAAATGGCGTTGTGAATTTTTTAGATAAAGATTTTGAAATTGTGGTGGATGATTTTGTTATTGATTTAAAAAGAAAAAAAGTTTATTACCCAGAGGTAAATGGGTCTTTAAAAAAGACAAGTCAAAAGTCACAAGACAAATCAAATTTACATTTATTGATTGAAGATGAAATTAAAGACAAAGTGGTGCGTGTTTCAAAATCAGGGGATGAAAAAGCGCTATTTGTCAATGGAAATTTGATTTTGAAAGCAAAAGCCAATCAATTAACACATCTTTATTTACCAAGTACAAAGCGTCAAGCTGCTTCTTTATTTAACTTTCATCCAACAATTGAGGTGTTTGAATCAGCTTTTATTTCTGAAATTCAAGGGACTTCTTTTTACCATTGTCCTTGTTTAAAAGAGGTTAAAATGCCGTTGGTGAAAGAAATTTTGGGAATGTTTATGGTGAATAATAAGGCACTTGTTGAGGTGGATTTTCCTTCTTTAGAAAAAATGGGGAAAAATTCTTTTCTTCAATTACCAAGTATATCCAAATTGGTGTTTTTCTCTTTAAAAGAGGTGGGACCTTATTGTTTAAGAGAGTTGAATGGATTAACCAAGTTATCAGCCCCTCAGCTTGAAAAAGTGGGTTTAAATTCCTTACAAAAATTGTTGAGCCTTGCAACACTTGAATTAGGCGCCTTAAAAATGTGTGATAATGGGGTGATTTCTTCTTGTCCACAGCTTAAAGAAATTAAACTACAAAAACTTCAAAGTTTGGCTGATTATTGTGTCTGTGATGTGCCTAAATTAGAAGTTTTAGATATTCCTTTGTTGGAAAAAATGGGTGATTTTTCATTGAATAATTTGGGACTGAAATCCCTTTTTCTTCCCACTTTAAAAGAGGTTGGGAATGAGTGTTTATATCGCAATAAGAAATTAAGAAAGGCTGTGTTCCTAAATTTGGAAAAAACGGGGGCTGGCTTTCTTTCAAATTGTAACTGTTTGATGGAAGTGGAAGTTCCAAATTTAAAGGAATTTCAAACAGATATTTTTAAAAAGTCAAACAATTTAAAAGTGATTAAAGCTGATTCATTAGCTCAAATTTCAAAATATGCTGGGTTGAAATATTTGCCTTCTTTGATGTGTTTATATGCCCCTTTATTAGATGAAAGGTCATTGTTTGCGAGCTTTTATTTGCACCCATTTCAAGAACAGCTTATCTTACGCAGTGGCTCAAAAGAATATCTTCAAATGATGCGTGAAGGGCAAAAGGGGCGTCTTTATGAGTAAGTTTAAATCGGTTTACGACATTATTAAACGTCAAAATGGGGAAGCTTTTGCTAAGGCTATTCGCCGGTTTGATAGTGGCATTTTTGATATCCCTAATTTGCCTCTTTTTATAAAAAATGGGTTTATAAACAAGATTTAGAACGTGCAAATAATTAAAAATATATTCTTTTTTATATTTTAAAATATCTGTCAAATTTTATTGATAAAATGTTAAAAATATGATATAATACGCCAAATTTTTTATTTAACATATGGGTGAGTTAATGGCAAAATCAGTTTATGATCTTATTAAACGTCAAAATGGTGAGAAGTTTGCAAGAAGTATTCGTGACTTTGATTCTCGCATTTTTGAGATTGAAAATATTCTTCAAATTGTTAAATACGCTGGTCGAGATGCTGAACCTATTTTGTCTTTTTTATCAGGTTTAATTAACTTAGATAAGGAAGAAAAACAAGAAAAAGTTGAAGACCCTATTTATTTGCTCAACCAGGCCGGATATAATGCTTTTGTTGTTAATACGTTGGAAGAAAAAAATTCGATTGAAAAATATTATTTTGTTGATAAGGATAAAAGAATTGATGAACGTATTTGCACACTAAGAGATCCTTCACGTCATGAATTTTATTATATTGTTCATGCAATTAAGGATGGGGCTGAAAATTTAAATCGTTTGGATTTTACCAATCCTGAACGCCAAGATGAATATGGAACTTCTGTTATTTCTATTCAAATGAGAAAATCTGGTGGGCATATTTCAATTAAAAATCGATATAATCATTCAGTTTCAAATTGTGATAATACATTTAATTCTAATCCTGACAACATTATCGAGGGGTTGACAGATTCTTTGCAAAAATATTTTCAAGTCAGTTTTAAAATCCCAAAACAAAATATTCCAAATGGTTTTACTTATCAAAATGGGCATTTGTATAAGTATGAAAGTGAGCATAACAATGTTTATTTTGCAAAGGATAGTTATTTAAAAAATGGTGTTGTGCATGAAATAAACAAGGGGCAACAAGTGTTGGCTGCTATGTATCTTATTGATTTAAAAGAAAAAACAGTTAAGAATCTTGTAAGGGAAGATGACCCTTATGCCTATATTTTAACAAAAGAAATGCAAGATAGAAAAATTCAAAAAACAAACAAAGAGGGCAAAATACAAATTTTGCTTGATAAACAGTTGTTTTTGGAAATCAAAGAAAACGGTTTTGCTTCTAAAGTAAATCTTGAAAAAACAGAGGAATTGCCAGATAGCTCTTTTTTGAACTTGTTATCTGAGGTTGAAGAATTTAATGCTTTAAATTTAAAAAGATTAGGAGATTATTCCTGTTGTTCTTCTAATTTGAAAGTGTTTACAGCGCCCAAATTAGAAGAAATGGGGCGTAATTGCCTACATTGTTGTCCCAAATTAGAACATGTTGAACTGCTTGAACTTAAAAAGATTGGTGCTTATTCTCTGAGTTATTTGGATAATCTCAAGACATTGTGTTTGCCCAAAGTTGAAGAAGTTGGGGATTATGTTATTTCCTCTTGTGGTAAATTAAAGAGTGTTTCTTTACCACTAGCAAAAAAAATTGGGAAAAATGCCTTAAAAGAAAATTTTATGCAAGAAAAACTTCTTTTGCCACAAGTTGAAAGAGTGGATACAGGAGCTATATCGCTTTTAACCGGATTGGCGAGCTTGTATTTGCCGAATTTGGAAGAAGTAGGAGATATGGCGATCTGTCGAAATGAGAATCTTAAAAAGGTGTTTGCTCCAAAATTAAAAACGGTTGGGGCAGTTAGCTTATACAAGAATGCGCCTAAGTGTGTTGTTGAAGCTGTTTCTTTGCAAAGTGCTGGTTTGGGCTCTTTAGAAGGTACAAAATACATTGGTCCAAAATTTGAAAGAACAAAACTTGATGAGAATGTAAAGCGAAAATTAAATTTGATAAATGAAATAAAAGAGAAGAAATCTTCTCAATCTATTTTTTCAAATTTTGTAGGCTGGATAAGAGGGGTATTTTCTCACACACGATAGTGAGGAGTAAGGTTTTTTTATGACAAAATCGGTTTACGATATCATTAAACGTCAAAATGGGGAAGCCTTTGCTAAGGCTATTCGCCGGTTTGATAGTGGCATTTTTGATATCCCTAATTTGCCTCAAATTGTGCGTTATGCTGGGCGTAATGCTTTGCCGATTTTATCTTTTTTAGAAGGGCTGAAAGTTGATAAAATAATGGGGGAACAAACGGATAAAAAACCTTTTGAACTTTTAAGAAAAGCAGGATATGACGCCTTTTATGTCGATAGCTTAGAAAAACAAAATTCAATCAAACCTTATTTTGAAGATGAGGAAGCGCTTTGCACCTTTAGTGATGAAAAACGATTTGAAAAATATCACATTATCCATTGTATCAAAAAAGGGGCTGATAAGCTTAAGCGTTCTGATTTTAAAGGTAAAGAGCAGCGGGAAGATGAATATGGCACTTCAGTGATTTCTATTCAACTTTTAAAAAGAGGGAATTTTATTAAAATCTGCAACAGATATAATCACACGGTGAATGCGCCGGATAATACTTTTTATTCTAATCCGGATAACATTATCCCCGGGTTATTAAATGCGTTTGAAAAATATTTTGGAATTTCTTTAAGAGGCAGTGAAGAACTAATGCCTGATGGCTTTGTTTTTCAAAATGGCCAGCTGTTTAAATTTCATACAGAGAGAAACAATTGTTATATAGGGGATGGATTTTATGTTAAAGATGGTGCCGTTTGTAAGCTCAATAAAGATTATGAATTAATGGCAGATTGCTTTATTTTTAATTTGAAAGAAAAGAAAATTACCTCGTGCGTTTGTGACCAAGATTTGCATGAATACGATTTGGTTAACAAAGAAATTTTTGAAGAAGAAATTAAAAACGTTTCCTTACAAGTTGTGAAGGATGGGGAAGGTGTTCTCTTACTTGCCAATAACAAGCCTTTTTTAAAACTTGTTCAAGGGGCTATTACTGAAATATATCTTGAAAAAGCAACGCTTGCTCCTAAAGAGAATTCTTTTTTGCATTTAAAAAAGTTGGTTCTTAAAAATGTAAAAGAGGTGGGAAATGACTTTTTATCGGATAATTATAGTGTCAGAGAGTTTATTGCGCCTAAACTAGAAAGAACAGGTCGTTTTTTTATCTCGCACACAAATGTTGAAAAAGTTTTTCTGCCAAGATTAAGAAAGATTGGCGAATGTTCTTTTGGATTTAACAAATTGCTAACAAAGTTGGAACTCAATATGTTAATATCAACAGGGGAGTGTTGTTTTTCTGATAATAAATCTTTAAAATCTCTTGAAGCTCATATTTTAAAAGAACTTGATTTTGAGTGTGTTTGTAACAATCCAAAATTAGAGCAGGTACGGATGGATTCCTTGAAAGTTGTTGGGAATGATTCGCTTAGAAAAAACAAGGCATTAGAAAGTTTAAAACTTAACAAAGTGAAATATCTTTCTTTAGGCTCCCTTTGTCATATGCCTCATTTAAAAGAGATTGAATTAAGAAAGCTGATTTATGCTTGTGGGGATAATTTGGTTAATCTGCCAGTTTTAAAAAGATTGAATGCCCCTAATCTTGAGGATATAGGGTTTGGTGTAAGTTTATCTCATACAGGGCTTGAATATTTATTTTTGCCTGCTTTAGAGCACGCCTCTTCAATGAGCTTGGAAGGTAATTTGGAGTTGAAAGAGGTTTATCTTCCAAGATTAAAAACAACGTGTGATAGGTTTTCTAAATGTATCAAGTGGCCTTTGAAAAGAGGACGTATTTTGCTGTTAGATAAAAAGAAAGAAGGCTGGGTACACGCATGAGTCAGGTAGTTTTTAATCAGATTAAAAAACAAAATGGAGAAGCCTTTGCCAAAGCCATTCGAAACTTTGATAATGGGATTTTTGAAATCCCAAATTTAGTGGATATGCTAAAATATGCTGGGCGTAATGCGCTCCCTTTATTGGATTATTTAGAAAGTTTAAAAGAAATTGAAGTGGCTGTTGAAACAAAAGCTGAAGATCCCTTTGTTTTGTTGGACAGGGCTGGGTATCAGGCTTTTTATGCTGATAGTTTGGAAAAACAAAATTCAATTACCCATTATTATGAAAAAGATGAGCTGCTGTGTACGTTTAAAGATGCTGATAGATATAAAAGATATCACATCATTCATGCGATTAAAAAAAATGTTCATGAAATTAAGCGAGAAAATTTTAGAGGTATTGAACAAAGAGATGATGCGTATGGTACGTCTGTTATTTCTATTCAAATTTTAAAAACCGGTGGTTTTATTTCCATTAAAAATAGATATAACCATACGGTGAATGCCTGTGATAATACGTTTTATTCTAATCCAGATAGGATTATTGAAGGGTTGTCTTTTGCCCTTAGAAAATATTTTCATGTTGATTTTGCTGCTAAAAAAATGGTGTTTTTGCCAAATGATTATATTTTTGTGAATAATAAAATTTTAAAATATGATGTTGAAAAGAACAACGTTTATATGGGGGATGGCTTTTATTGTAAAGATAATTCTATCCATGTAATTGATAAAAATTCTCAATTACAAATCGATTCGTTCATTCTTGATTTAAGGACGAAGGAGATTTTAAACCCAACAAATGAGGCGTCTTCTTTGTTCAAAATACTTAAAAAGGAAATTGAAGGCGAAACACTGCAAGTTCAAAATAAAAATGGGCTTGTAACAGTGCTTGGTAAACAAGGGGAAATTTTAACTTTAAAAGAAAGAGGGCTTAGAAGCATTACCCTTCGAAAGGTTGAAACACTGCCTGAAAGAGCTTTTTATAAACACCCCACATTACAAGAGGTTCATGCATTATCCGTTCAATCTTGTTTGCATGATGTGTTAGCTTATTGTCCGAATTTGAAAAAAGTTTTTTTTGAAAAGCTCAATCAACTTCGTTTTTCTTTTCTCGAAGGATCTAATTGCCTTGTTCATGCGCCTTTGATTGAAAAACAAGGGGTGAAATTTTTTGGCGCTGTTGCTTTTGATATGAATAAAAAGAAGTTCTTAACAAAAGGGCCTTTTTCTTCTGATTTGTTAAGTTTGCTTGAAAATACGCTTCTTTTTAAAAATATAACTTATCAGCAAGAAGGAGATGAATTTGTTGCCTTATGCGAGGGGAAAACTTGTTTTAAATTCAAAGGGGATAAGTTACTTGAAATGACCCTTTCTTCTCAAGGGGAGTTCAAAAAAGAATGGGTGATTAGAAATTTACCCGATTTGGAAATTTTAAATGCGCCCAATGTAACAGCTTTTGCTGATAATAATATTGAATGTTGTCCTCGATTGAAAAGGCTTTCCTTGCCAAAAGTTCAAGTTTTGGGGGAAGGGTGTGTTTCTAATTGTGATGAATTAGAAGAGGTTTTTGCGCCCAACCTTGAATATGTGGGGAATTATTCTTTTTCGCATAATAAGATGTTGAAAAAGATAGACTTGCCAGAATTAAAGGAAGTTAAAAATGTGGCTTGTTTTTCATTTAGTGGGTATGAAGAAATCAACGCCCCTCAATTGATAAGAGCCGGGTATGGGTTTTGTAAAGAAAATCCCCATCTTAAAAAGATTTATATGCCAATGCTTAAATGTATTGCTGAATTTTCATTTATGGGTTTGAAGTCGTTGGAAGAAATTGATTTACCTCAATTACAATATATTGAAGGCAGATGTGTTGTTTTAGATAATCCCAAATTAAAAAGGGCGTCGTTTAACAAATTGATGAATTTCCCCTCTGCAATATTGAAAAATTGCCCTTTGTTGGAGGTGGTTGAGGCTGAAGCACTTTATTCTATTGACAGAGGATGTTTGAATAATCATCCAAATTTAAAAGAAATTTATGCTCCGAATATATATCTTCCAAAATGCTATTGCGTGAATATAAAATTTGTGAAGAAACGCTTAAAACGAGTTCATACTTCTCTTTTAGCCTCTCATCATTTGAATAATCAGGTTTATTCCTTCATAGAAAAACAAGAAAATGAGAGGGGGTAATATGACAAAATCAATGTATGACATCATTAAACGCCAAAATGGGGAAGCCTTTGCAAAGGCTATTCGTCAGTTTGATAGTGGAATTTTTGAGGTTGAAAATTTGCCCCGTATTGTGCGATATGCTGGGCGAGATGCTGAACCAGTTCTTACTTATTTAGCCAGTTTAAAACCAAAGAAGACTGAAAGAAAAGATTTTTCAACAGCTGAAGATTTGTTCCAACTTGCTGAAAAAGCTGGGTATAAAGTTATTTATGCCGATAGTTTAGAAAAACAAAATTCAATTCAAGATTTGTTTGCTCTAAATGAAGGATTGTGTACTTTTAAAGATAGCAATCGTTTTAAGAATTATCACATTTTTCATTTGATAAAAGAAGGGGCTGAAAAACTCAATCGAGCTGACTTTTACGGTAAAGAGGAAAGGGAAGACGCATATGGAACCTCAGTGTTGAGTATTCAAATTTCTAAACAAGGGGGATTCATTAAAATTTGTAATCGCTATAATCATACAGTTGAAAATCCAGATAATACCTTTTATTCCAACCCTGACAAGATTATTGACGGCATGACACTTGCGATTGAAAAGTTTTTAGGTGAGCCGATTAAATGCTGTAAATGGCCTGTTCCTGATTGTTTTGTCAGTTTAAATGGTTGCCTTTATCGGTATTATTTGGAAGATAATAATATTTATGTGGGTGAGGATTTTTATATTAAAAAAAATGAACTTTTTCTTATTCATAAAGATTATCAAACAATTGTGGATTGTTTTTTGGTTGATTTTAAGAAAAATGAAATCAATTTGATATGTAATGAAGCTTGTTTTTCTTCTTATTATTCTCGCATAAATGAGGCAAATCTTTTCCCCCTTATTCAAGAAGAGGTTAAAACAGGTCGGTTAAACCCTAAAAAAGAGGGGGATTTAACCGTTATTTGCTTAGATGGTCGACCTATTTTAAAAGCAAGAAATGGTCTTTTAACGTATATTCATTTGACAAAACCAGAGAAATTAACAGATCGCATTTTTGAACATCATGATACAATTGAAGAAGTTTATTTAGACAATTTAAAAGATATTGGTAATATATGTGCGTCTTATTCTTTTTCAGTTTGTCCGAATTTAAAAGTGTTATCGCTTCCTAAATTGAAATGGTTGGAAAATGACTCCGTTAAGCATTTGCCGACACTTGAAAAACTTGATTTAAGTTCTGTTCAAGAGATTGGATATGCGTGTTTGAGTCATTTGGACAGCATGCAAAAGATTAGTCTACCTCAATGTGAGGAGTTGGGCCATTTTTCTCTTTCTTACAATAAGACACTTCAATCAATTAGCTTACCAAAGGTAAGTGGTATGGTGGATAATGCGATAAAAGATAACCCTTTATTGGAAGAAATTGCTATCCCCCTTTTGGAAGAAAAATTATCAAACATTAGTCAAGAAAATATTGAATATTTTAAAATAGGGGAAGTATGGCCGAAAAAAATCAAATCAAACAACCTATCTAAAATACAGGATAAAGGAGGGCGTATCTATGACTAAAACAATGTATGATATCATTAAACGCCAAAATGGGGAAGCCTTTGCAAAAGCTATCAGAGATTTTGATAGTGGGATTTTTGAAGTTGAAAATTTGCCCCGTATTGTGCGATATGCTGGGCGTAATGCCTTGCCACTCCTTAATTATTTGGAAAGTTTAAAACAAGTTGAAATTAGGGAAAATCCGTTGAGTTTAATGGAAGATCCGTTTACTTTGCTTAAAAAAGCTGGCTATGATGCTTTTTATGCCGATACGTTAAAAAAACAAAATTCAATTCGGAATTATTATGCAGACAGGGAGGCTTTGTGTACATTTAAGGACGCTCACCGATTTGAGGATTATTATATTGTTCATGCAATCAAAGAGGGGGCTGATAAACTAAACCGACGTGATTTTAGAGGTAAAGAACGTAGGGAAGATGAATATGGCACATCAGTGATTAGTATTCAAATTTTAAAAGAGGGCGGTTTTATCTCCATTAAAAACAGGTATAATCATACGGTTCAAGCACCTGATAATACGTTTAATTCTAATCCTGATAATATTATTGCTGGCTTATCGCAATCACTAAGGGATTATTTTCAGGTAGATTTTTCCTCTCAACCGGTGGATCTGGATAGGGATTTTATCGTTGTGGATGGGATGATTTTTCAATATCATACAGAATGCAACAATACCTATTTTGGGGATAGCTATTATATTAAAGACAATAAACCTTATTTTATTCATAAAGATTATCAGATGATTATTGATAATTTTATCATTGATTTTAAGGAAAATAAGGTTTTCCAACCTTATGAAACGATGCCAGATGCCTTTCCAGAAGATGCCGTCTTTTTGCTGATAAAACAAGAACTTAAAAATAAAGGAAAGTTGACTTTAAAAAAGAAGAGGGATTTAAACTGTATTTATTTAGATGATAGATGTATTTTAAAAGCAAGAAACGGTGAAATGGTTTTTCTTGATTTAAAGGTTGATGGATATCTTGAAAATCCTATTTTTGCCCATCATAAAGCAATAGAAGAAGTACACCTTGAAAATATAAAATCAGTTGCCAATAACAGTTTTAAAAGTTGTGATAATTTAAGGAAAATTAGGTTGTCCTCTTGCGATAGCGTTTGCTCATTTTCTATTTATCATTTGCCCAAGCTTGAATATATAGATTTGGATAAGGTTACTTTTTTAGGGGCAAGGGTTTTGTGTGATATTGGCCTTGTAAAAGAGGTTTCATTTCCAATACTTATTTGTGCAGGGGAGGGGTGTTTTTGTGGGATGCAGCAACTTGAAAAAATAAAGGCACCAGAAATTAAAAAATTAGAACCGGCAACACTTGGACATAATCCTTGTTTAGAAGAGGTTGATTTACCAAATTTAATACGATTGACTTATTGTAATTTATATAAATGTCCATCGCTAAAAAAAATCAGCTTGCCTCAGTTAAAATATGTGGGATATCGCTGTTTATCAATAAATAGAAATTTGCAACAGGTTGATTTGCCAAAGGTTGTATCTGTGTTAAATGAGGCTTTGTCAGAAAATGAAAATTTAATGATTGTTCAGATGCCAAGTCTTAAAAATATTGGGTCAGAATGTTTTTCAAAAAATCAAAATCTTAAAAATTTGGTTTTAAATCAGGTTGAAGAAATTGGTTCAAATAGTTTTTGTTCTAATCCAAATTTGAAATTTTTATCTCTTAAAAAGGTGCAAAGAATAGATGAAAATTGTTTTTGGGGTAATCCTAAATTGCAACGGGTTTATTTAGATTCGTTTAAGTGTTTAGAAAGTTATCATTTGCCCATCGGTTTGCTTCAAAGAAAGGGTGAACATGAGCGTTAAAAAATCAGTGTATGATATCATCAAACGCCAAAATGGGGAAGCATTTGCCAAGGCGATTAGAAATTTTGATAATGGGATTTTTGAGATTGAAAATTTGCCCCGTATTGTGCGTTATGCTGGGCGAAATGCTGATCCATTGCTCAATTATTTAGAGGCGTTGAAATTATCAAAATGCAAAATACAACAGGATAGAACTTCTCAAAATCCCTTTGAACTCTTAAAAAAAGCTGGCTATGATGCTTTTTATGCCGATACGTTAGAAAAACAAAATTCCATTATGAATTATTATGCTGATATGGAATCGCTTTGTACTTTTCGTGATGAAAAACGGTTTGAAAAATATCATATTATTCATTGTATTAAAGAAGGGGCTGATAAATTAAATCGGCGTGATTTTAGAGGTAAAGAGCTCAGGGAAGATGAATATGGCACATCAGTGATTAGTATTCAAATTTTAAAAGAGGGCGGTTTTATCTCCATTAAAAACAGGTATAATCATACGGTTCAAGCTCCAGATAACACATTTTATTCTAATCCTGATAACATTATTGCCGGACTTTCACAAGCGTTGATGGATTATTTTAATCTAACCTATTCAAGTGGATTGCCAAATCTTGGCAATGGATTTATGATTGTTGATGATTTGATTTATCAATATCATATAGAATGCAATAATATCTATTTTGGTCCCAATTATTATATTAGGGATAATCAAGTGACTTTTATCAATAAGGATTATCAGCTTATTATTGATAATTTTATCATTGATTTTAAAGAAAATAAGGTTTATTTGCCCTATCAATCAAACTTTGATAAGACCCCATTAGATGCTTTTTTTAAACTTGTTCAAAAAGAAGTAGAGGGTAAAAAATTAACCATTCAACGAAAAGGGAATTTAAGTTTGGTCTATGCACAGAATGAGTGCATCTTAAAAGCAAGGAATGGGTCTTTAATCTATGCGAATTTAAAGGGGCCTGATGAATTAAAACAGAGTATTTTTTCAAATCATTCAACGATTGAGGAAATTTATTTTGAAAATGTAACAAAGCTTTCCACGCATAGCATTTATAACTGTGCTCGGTTAAAAAAAGCCTATTTCCCCAAGTGTTTGGTTGTAAATTCTGATTCATTTAGTTATGTGCCCCTGTTGGAAGAAGTGGATTTATCCAAAGTTAAGACGATTTCTTCCTACTGTTTTTGCGACAAAATGAATGTAAAAGAGTTGAATTTCCCCTGTCTTGAAAAAATTGGAAAAAGATCGTTTCATTCAATAAGTGGGGTGGAAAAAATAACGGCTCCTGTGCTCAAAAATATGGGAGATGGTGTGTTGATGATGTGTGACACAGTACAAGAGGTTGATTTTCCCTTGTTAAAAAATTTAGAAGGGTTTAATTTTTACCTTTGTCCGAAGTTAGAAAAAGTTTTTCTCCCAAAAGTGAAAAAAATAGGGGACAACTCCTTGGTTATGAATAGGCTGTTGCAAGAAGTGAATGCTCCAGTGGTTGAGGAAATAGGGGAGTATGTTGTTCGTTCAAATAAGAGTTTAAGAATCGTTCATATGCCGAAGTTAAAAGGGGTGGGCGCTAGCTCTTTTTCTTCAAATGATTCTCTTAAACATCTCGTTTTAAATGAGGTACTCAAAGTTGAAAGTGGTGCGATTTCTTCAAATAAAAATTTAACATGTTTGTCGCTTAAAAAAGTTGAAGAATTGGATTCAGGTTGTTTTTTTGATAATCCAAAATTAAAAAGGATTTATTTAGACGCTTATAAAGGCGAAGATTTACCATATATGTTTTATGGTGCCAAAATGTTGAATGAAATTTATTCGCCTTTATTAGATGAAAATTCTAAAAAAGTTTTGCAGATATATTTACATCAAAAAATCAGCTGGTTATCAAAAAAAGATATCAGTAATGAGCGAGATTCTTAACGGATATTATCCCACATAAGATTATTTTTGTTAATGGTGTAGATATCCTCATTTTGAGGGCGATTGTAAACCGTGTAAAGCACATTGTAAAATTCTTGAATCCAAGGGTTGAAGTTCCTTTCCGGTATGATTTTTGAAAGATTGGTGCCAAAAACGGAGAATAAAGAATTTTCAATTTTTTGAGAAAAATCATCCGTTTTCATCGGTTTTGCAATAATGTTCATTGTCATAAAAGCATTTTTTTTCAACCGGTTTTGAACACGTATAAAAAACTCTTTTGTCACAAAATCCATAGGGATATAAGTCCCACCCCCATAAACATCAATTACAATCAGGTCATATTTTTGTTTTGTTTCTTTTAAAAATTGGTTGGCGTCTTGAACAATGAATTTTTTGTTATCAGAAAGTTTTTTTCCAAATAATTCTTCACTGATGGGTTTGAGTGTTTTTTCAATATCCACATAGGTGTAATTGTGAAAAGTATCTGATTTTCCAAGGACAAAAGCACCAGCTCCTAAAATAAGAATGTCTTTTTTCTTCTCTTGAGGAAGCGTTTCGATAAAGTTTTCTTCAATATATTTAATGTAAGGGAACAAGAGTTCATTTTGCAGACTTGACTTGGCTGCGAGTGAGCCATTGATGGTTATCAGTGTAGATTTCCCTTCATCTTGAGGAATGAGCCTAATGGTTGAAACAGCATTGTTTTGTACCATGTTAAAAGTAGCATTCAAAAAGGTGTTCGAATTAAAAGCAAGGCTTGTTAAGAAAATGAAAAGGGGGAGGATAAGAGAAATAAATTTATGCTTTTTTAAGAATAAGTAACTTAAAAATAAAACAAAAACAAGAAGCGTAACGGTGTGATTAACCCCTATAAATGGCATGAGAACAAGTGTTGTAAGTAAAGAGCCTAAAAAAGACCCAAGTGTGTCAAGGGCTAAAATTTTACCCGTGTAATGAGGGTTTGTTCTATGAAAATACCGGCTTATTAAAGCTGTGATTCGGCCAAATAAAAAGGAGGGGATTGTCAGCATTAAGAAGGAAAATAAAAAGGTTTGCACAACGTTTGAATAAACCTTAAAATCATACATCAGTGAAAAGATAAAACTTGAAATTAAAAAGGAGGCAGATAAAAATGCCCAAATGCCAGTCCAAAGAAAGGATGAGGCAAGTATTTTTCTTAAACTTTTTTTCTTTAACGTATAAACAGAGCCCTTATAATAGCCAAGTGCCATACATAAAAGGACTGTTCCGATAATAATGGAGGCTGTGACACTTGTGTTGCCAACAAAGGAGCTTAAATTCCTTAGCACAATTAATTCAAGGGCTAAAGAGGCGTATCCACCTATAAAAATGAGGAATAAGAAAAGTCTGTTTAATTTTAAAGAGTTATTTATCATACCTTGAAAAGTACTTTTTTTTTATTTTAAATGCAAGCTGTTTGTAATAAATGGGGAATTTTTAATTTTTTGCTTGCTTTTTAAAAATAAAAAGAATATAATACCTCAAAATGTCGGGTTGAAAGCCCGTTTTTGGTTGGTGAATAGGGGAACTTATTCGCTGTGGTTTTGAAAAATGCCTCTTCATTTAATTTTGTGCTTGACAAAATTATAAAAAGAGTGTATAAATTCAATCCTATTTTGTGAAAGTAAAGGGATATAAAAATGTTTGCAGTAATTAAAACAGGCGGAAAACAATATAAAGTTGCTAAAGATTCTGTTATTGTTGTAGAAAAATTAGCTGGTGAAGCAGGTTCAGCTGTTTCATTCAATGAAGTGTTGATGGCTGGTGATAAAGTTGGTACACCATTTGTTGAAGGTGCAACTGTTAGCGGTGAAATCGTAAAACAAACACGTGGTGAAAAGGTTATCATTTTCAAAAAGATTCGCCGTCATGGTTATAGACGTAAAAAAGGTCATAAACAAGATTTGACAGTCGTTAAAATCACAGACGTCAAAGCTTAAGAGTTAAAGGAGAGAACAAATGGCACATAAGAAAGCAGGCGGTAGTACTAGAAACGGTCGTGACTCAGAAGGTAGACGTTTGGGTTTGAAAAAATCTGGTGGTCAATCTGTTATCGCTGGGAACATCATTGTTCGTCAACGTGGTACAGTTTATCGTCCAGGTGACAACGTTGGTATTGGTAAAGATCACACATTGTTTGCAACAGCAGACGGTGTTGTCCAATTCAAACACTCATTCAAGGATAGGGTTTACGTTTCAGTCGTAGACGCAGAATAAAGCGATTTAAGCGATATCTAAAGCCCCCATCGGAAGTTTATGTACGTTTTTGTGTACACTGCACTTCCTCTGGGGGCTTTATCTATTCGCCTAAAACGTTTTATTACATATCCGTTACGAGTGTGATTTTATTATTATATCCTCGTTTAAAACGATTATTCACTTTTAGATATCGCTTAAATCGCTTTATTATACAATCATTTCTTATATCCTCGTTTAAAACAATTATTCACTTTTAGACGATATCTAAAGGCTCCTTCAAAAGCTTATGTACGTTTTTGTGTACACGACGCTTTTTTAAGGCCCCTTTATCTATTCGCCTAAAACGTTTTATTACATATCCGTTTTAGTCATATTTAATCACACTCTCATGTACGTTTTTTTTATGCACTACGAGTGTGATTTTATTATTATATCCTCGTTTAAAACAATTATTCACTTTTAGAGGATATCTTATTGCGTTTTTTTTAGAGAGGATAATTTTAAAATAACCCTGTTTAAAGGCGTACAAAAAAGTGGCTTGCGTTAAGCCACTTTTTATGTTGTTTGGAAATTATTTATCCAACAAATTCATGAGCCCACTTACAAGTAAAAGAATAAGCACAGCTGGGGCTGTGAATCTTAAAGTAAAACGCAGATAGCGTTTAAAGAATTTGGGGACTTCTCTTTCGCCACAAGTGAGGTTTTTAACCAAAATGGTTGAAATTCCCCATCCCATGAAAAGGGAGATAAATAAGACCATAAATGTCATTGTAAATGTACCGGTGAGCATGTCAAAGAAGTTGAATAAATCTTGATTTGCAATTTGAATATCCATAACTTTCGTAAAGGACAACAAAACGATAACAGTCCCAATAATATTTAATACCCCAATAAGAATAACAGCGCTTAAGCGATTGATTTTTGTTTTTTCAATCAACAAATTGACAGGGGGTTCGTAAATTGAAGTCAAAGAGGTGAGGGCTGCAATAAACAGTAAGATAAAGAACATAAACATAAAAAAGGCCCCCCCTGTAATTTGTTCAAACACGAGAGGAAGCGTGATGAATGTAAGCGTTGGTCCTGCATTTGGTTCTAAATTAAACGCAAAAACAGCTGGAATGATAATTAATCCTGCAATTAAAGAAACGAGGGTATCTAATAAAACAATGCTTTTGGTGGATTTTAAAAGATTTTGCTTGGGGGAGAGGTATGACCCATACACAAAAATAACGCCTAACCCCATGGAAAGGGAATAAATGGCTTGTCCGAGTGCTTTTAAAAATAAATCTGAAAATGTTTTGAACGAAAAGCCGCTTTCTAAAAAGCCAAGAGTTTTTAAATCGGGTGTTAACAAAAATTTAACCCCTTCGATAGCGTTTGGGACGAACATCATGCGAATCATCATAAAAATAAGAAGAAAAAATAAGAGGGGCATGAGGTATAAAGACATTTTTTCAATCCCTTGTTTGACGCCCTTTGTTAAAACAAAACAAGAAATAAGGGCGCATAAAACACCCCAAAAGAGTTGTTTGTCAAATGAGGTTGTTATTGTTTCAAACAGTTCTTTGTTGGGGGTATTTTCTTTGATTGAAATCAAATAAAGGAAGCTGTCGTAACAATAAAATAACGTCCACCCAATAACGACCAAATAAATGCTCCCCACCAAAAAAGTGTTGAACATGGTGCAAAATCCAGCAAATCGTCCAAAGTTTTGAGAGATATTTTTGCCTCCTTTTTTGCCAACAACTTTAAAGCCATCAATGAGATTTGTATGTGCTAAACGGCCAAAAGCAAGTTTCGCAAGGATTAAGAAATAACCTAATCCAAAAACTGAAATTAAATAAAGGAGTAAAAAAGACCCCCCTCCATTTTGCCCAGCTAAATAAGGAAAACGCCAAACATTACCTAAGCCAATGGCTGAACCAGCTGTTGCTAAAATAAAGCCGAGGTTTGACCCCCATTCAACACGTTTCATCTTGTTTTAATCTCCTATTGGTTGTTTTTTAAAAGCCAAGTCAGTACAATCCCTGTTTCAAACAACGTGGAACAAAAATAATCATAGGGCAGTTCGCTATCTAAATGATGAACTAAAATGGGAATGGCGCCAATGTTTTTTGCCATCATCATATCAGAGTGTCCGTCCCCAATGAAAATGATTTTATCTGGTTTTATGGCTTCGATAATGTCCAATGCAAATTCTTTTTCTGGTTTGCCAAGAGGGCCTTTGGTGCCTTTGACAATGTCAAAATAATCAAAAACGCCTTTGTCTTTGACTTCTTTAACCAAGGCCTCATGATTTTTGTTGCTTAAAATAACTTGAGGAATTTGGCATTGTTTTAAAAAAGAAATAACGGCTAATGCATCATCAAAAAGAGCTGTTTCATTGGAATATTTTTGATAGCAAGAGACATAATACTCAATCGCTTCAGGTAATGAGGGTCTTTCATCTATTTTTTCAAGAGGGAACCTACTGGTCCAAAAAGCGCCCCGGTGCCGTGTCATCACATTGATGACTTCTTCTTCTTTAACAGGGGCGCTGTTAAAGTGTTGAACGGTGTCTTTTAACCCTTTTAAAACGGCATTCTTCGTGTTGCAAAGCGTGTTATCCCAATCCCAAATGACAAGTGTCTTTTGCATAAATAATCCTTTATCTTAAATCGTTTGTTTGAAAAAAAAGTATACGGTTGTTCTTAAATAAAATCAAGATAAATTAATATGTTTTAGGCGTTAAAATTTTTTTTATCTTTTCTATAAAACTTCAATTGTTACAAAAGCGCTGGCAAAAGATTTTTCGTCCGAAAGAGAAATGTGGGTTTGTACTTCTTTTCCTTTTGCTTTTTTGAATAATGTTTCTTTGGCTCTGCCATGTATGGATAAAAAGGGGGCGCCTTTTTCATCATTTTTAACTTCAATATCCTTAAAAAAAGCACTCATACCAATGCCAGAGCCGAGTGCTTTGGAAAAAGCTTCTTTCGCAGCAAAGCGTTTGGCATAGAAAGAGGCTCTTTTATTTTGAGGAAGGGTTGCTGCCTTTTGTTGTTCTGATAGGGTGAATACCTTGTTCTCAAACACAGAACCAAAGATTTTGAGCATTTCTTCAATGCGTGAAATTTGAACCAAATCTGTCCCAATGCCTAAAATCATATGTTTTTCTTTCTTAGAATTTTAACCGATGGACGTTGGAAACAAATTGACAGGACCTAAATGATTGTAATAATAGGTCAAGGCTAGAGCTGTCTTTCACTTCAACCTCAAGAATGATTTCGCTGAGGCCATTTTTGCGATTTTGAATTTTTAAATTGGTAACGGCGATATTTTGTTTGGCTGTTATTGTTGTAATTTCACTTAAAACAGAAGGTTTATCTTCAACTTCCAAACAAATTCTAGCTGGCAAAATTTTGTTTTGCAACATGGCGCTGTTCCATTCAACAGGAATCCAGCGTTCTGGCTCCTCTTGATATTGGTTTAAATGCGTGCAATCAACGGTGTGAATGGTAACGCCTTTCCCCGTTGTGATGATGCCAACAATGCTATCCCCAGGAATGGGGTGGCAGCATTTGGCAAAATTTAAGGAAATGCCTGGAATTAAGCCGACAACAGGCATATTTTTATTTGTTTCTTCTGGTTTTTGCTCTTTTTTCTTAAATAAAGAAAGTGCTTTTTTGAGTGTGGATTTAGAGCATTCTGGATGAAGCTCATGGAACACATCTTTAAACGAAACGACGCCGGCACCGATAGCTGCTAACAAATCATCCACTTGGTCTTGACCTGCTTTTAAAAAGGATTTGTATTTTTGAATAAGAGGTTGTAATTCTTTGTCATTAAATGAAAGGCCGAAGTATTTTGTTTCATTTAAGAACATGTTGCGTGCGTTTTGAATGTTTTGTTCATATTGTTGTGCTCGTATAAACCGTCTGATGCTTGCTTTTGCTTTGGCTGTAACAGCGATATGTTCCCATTCAGGAGAAGGGGTTTGATTTTTGTTTGTAAGCACTTCCACTTGATCGCCGTTTTTAAGCTCTGTGCGAAGAGGGGTAATTTTGCCATTAATTTTTACCCCGACACAGGTATCTCCCACACGAGAGTGAACAGCATAGGCAAAGTCAATCGCTGTTGCGCCTTGAGGTAGGGTGATTAAATCTCCTTTCGGTGAAAAACAAAACACTTGATCTTGATAAAGAGCGATTTTTGTATGTTCTAAAAAGTCATTTGGATCGGAGCATCTGTTCATCAAATCAAGCAAATCACGAAGCCAACGATATTGTGTCCCTTCTTTGGTGGCGCCTTGTTTATATTCCCAGTGAGCTGCCACACCAAGTTCTGCAACCTTGTCCATATCCTTGGACCTGATTTGAACTTCAATACGTCTGTTCAATGGGCCAATAACCCCCGTGTGTAAAGAGCGATACCCATTTTGTTTTGGTGTTGAAATATAATCTTTATATCTGCCACCAATCATGGGGTATTTTGTGTGAATAACACCAAGGGCTTTGTAACAATCTTCAATATTGTCAACGATAATTCTGAATGCAATGATATCACAAACTTGTTCAAAAGGAATATTTTTCTTTTGCATTTTGTGCCAAATAGAATAAGGGCGTTTTTCACGACCTTTTACTTGAGCTGGAATATCATGTTCGGCTAAATCTTTTTGAAGTTGTTCAACAACGGTTTGAACGTCATTTTTGCCGGTTTCGCTTAAAAAACGAAGACGTGATTCAATGGTTTTGTGTGCGTCTGGATAAAGGTTGAAGAAACAATAATCTTCTAACTCATCTTTGAGCGCTTGCATCCCCATGCGTTCAGCAAGGGGTACATAAATTTCAAGCGTTTCTTTTGCAATACGGAGGCGCTTTTCTTCAGCACGAATGTGTAAAGAGCGCATATTGTGCAAACGATCGGCTAATTTAATCAGTAAAACACGAATGTCCTCACTAATAGCAAGGACAAGTTTTTGAAAATTTTGAGCTTGTTTAGAAGCTTCTGGTGTGATTTCTAATTTACTCAGCTTTGTCATCCCTCTGACAAGGTCGGCAACCGTTTGTCCAAAAAGTTCTTTTAAATCTTCATAAGAAGCAGCTGTATCTTCCACTGTATCATGCAAAAGAGCAGCCATAATTGTCGCACAATCCATGCGATAACTAATTAAAATTTCAGCAACTTCGAGAGGGTGTGAAAAATAAGGGTCACCTGATTCACGCTTTTGTGCTGCGTGCATTTTCATTGCGAATACGTAGGCTCTGTTCAGTGCTTCTTCGTCAGCTACTGGGTCATAGGATTTGACTTTTTCCACCAGTTCGTATTGGCGCATAGGGCGACCCCTTTGAAATAAGATTAAGCGTTGTTAATATCGTCAAAAACTTGGAATGAATCTGATTCTTCAAATTCTGTATCTGTATAAAGAGAAGAGGTGAGTTCTGCTTGAATGTCTTGTTCATCTTCTTTTTGAACAGATTGAATTTGTGGGCGTGCGTAATGTTGAAGTGAAGAAATCATATTATCTTTTTGTTGTTCAATGTTGATTGTTTCTTCTTCAATTTCTCTTAAAGCAATAACAGTGTTTTTGTCGTTATCTCTGCTCACTGTTAAAGGAGCGCCAGCATCTAATGATTTGGCGCGACTAGCTGCTGTTAAAATTAAATCGAAACGGTTTGGAATTTTATTGACACAATCTTCTACGGTCACGCGAGCCATTGAAATTTTCCTTTCTTAAATTTAAAAAACATACATATGGTGGATTATATTCTTATTTTATAAAAAAATCAAGTTAAAAAAAATAAAATTAATGTAAAAACTTTCTTGCGAAATAGATTTTGTTCTTGTATACTTAAAAAAGATTTAACTAAAAAAATAGGGGAAAGTATGTTTCATCGTTTGGTGTTTTATTTTTTGATGTATATGTCAAAACATATCGGTGGTCCACGTTTGGCTAAAAAAATTGTGTTAATTGGGTTGAAAAGTCAGATATTTTTCCCTCCCAAACGTGTCAATCCTAAATTAAAAACCAAATTTTTAGGTAAAACACTTAAAACGCCTTTGGGGTTATCTTCTGAATTTGATCGAGATGGGAAGTATTTTGATTTGCTCAGTCCTTTAGGGATTACTTTTGGGGAATTGGGTTCTTATACATTGCTGGCTGATTCTGCAAAAGAAAGGAGTACATTTCTTCTTTCTCACAAAGCTATTCATACGCAATCTTCAAGTACCCCTAATCCAGGGATTGGGAAAGGGACTCAAATTTTAGCAGCACGCAGGCATTTGTCAGCAGTTGTAGGGGCGAGTTTGATTTCTTTTGGTTCTGGTGGGGAAGAATATAAATCTTCTTCAACGGCAATTTATGGATATGGAAATGACTATCACCAAATGGCAACACGTGTGGCGCCTTATGTTGATTATGTTTCTGTGAATTTGTCGCACCCAAGTATGTCATTAGCACAGATGTTATCAGATGAAACAACTTTGATGCCTATTTTGTTGGATATTAAAGGCGCCCTTTATTTGTCAGCTCCTTTAGCCCCTCCAAAATTAACGGTAAAAGTGCCTTATGATTTAAGTGATTTGGAAGTTAAATTGATTTCCAATACCTGTCAAAAAGCAGGGGTGGATGCAATTATTGTCGCAGGGCCTGCTGATGCAGCACGCCAAATGCGCTCTTTATTCAAACGTAAAAAACGCAACATGTTTGCAGATGATTCATTTGTCACAGGCGCACCACTTAAAAAAGATGTTTTAGCTCTTGTTAAACGCTTTTATTTAGAAACAAGAGGGCGCATGGATATTGTGGCTGCTGGGGGGATTTTCACAGCACAAGATGCTTATGAAGCCATTGAAATGGGAGCTTCTTGTGTTCAATTAAATTCTGTTCTTTTATATAAAGGGCCAGATGCTGTTTTAAAAATGATTAAAAATTTGGGCACCTTGTTGGATAAAAAGGATCAAACAGTTGCTTCCTTAAGAGGAACAAAAGCTGATTTAGAAGCGTTTATTGCTGAGGAAGCTAAAAAAGACTCTTATAACAAAAAGGATATTTTTGTAGATTAGGCTTTTTTGATGGTGACAAAAATTGAAAAACTTCATTCCTTTTCCTTATTAGATTTTATTTCAAAAAAAAAGGATGTGAATGAGCAAAATGCTGATCAAATTGTTGAGGCATTGTTGACACCTTTTAATTTTAAATATAAAGAAATTCGAACAGTAAGCAAGTGGTTTCACGAATTACCAGCGTATCAGCGTGAAATTTTGCTGGATTATGACAACTTGTATTTTGAGTTGGATTTAGATGATGGTTCAAAGTATCAATTTTCACACCAAAATGAGGGGTCTAAAACGCTTAAAAATAGCGAAAGAATCAATGAGTTGATTAAGTTGAATGTTCCCATTGGAATTGCCAGATGGGTTGTGGAGAGTTTTAATTTTCCACGGATTAAATTGCCATCTAATGCTTATTTATATGTAGATGAAGATGAATTTTTTGATTTGATTAAAAAAAGTGTGAAGGAGTATCCTCACATTATTGATGAGTTCAAATTATTGAAAATGCGCATGAAGGATGGGGTTAATATTGTTCCAGATAATGGGTATTTTTTAAGGTCCAATTCTATTGGAACAACGATTTCAAAAACAAGAGCTATTTCAATTTATAGAGATGTTTTTAATGCTTCGTCACTTGAAACGATTTTGCATGAACTCGGGCATTTGGAACGCTCGAATTTATATCAAAAATTTGATCGCTATTTTTACCCTTTGGTGCAATATATTGATGAAGCTGAGCAATTTGGTAAGTCGTTTTATATGGATTCTTTTGCAAGGGAAGGATATCCAACGGCGCCTTTGATTCAGGTGATTAAACAAAGAATAAAAAAAGAATACCCCACCTTTTCCCCTATGACGGTGGAACGCTTGACGGCGTTTCGGTCAAAACATCTGTTTTCAGCTCTGGTTTTGATGGATACAAAATCAAGGAATAAAACATTACTTCATTTTGTTAAAAAAGGCTATATTACACCAAAACAGTCTCAAAAATTGTTGGAAGAATTTTTTGATATTTATGACTATTATCCTAAACGTTATCCCTTTTTTAATTCAGCGCATTATCAAAAAGAATTGGTTAAAAATATCTTTTTCAAACGGTTTCAAGCTCCTGATTTGTTAACAGAAGTTTTTAAGCCGGAGATGATTAAAAAAGCTGTGTTATCGGATGCATTTTTAGATGAGTTGAATCAAAAATGCGCTTTTATTGATACTGAAAAAGATAATATTTCTCTTTTATCCATCAACAACCTTGTTTTAGGGGAAGATAAGGTACATTTGTGCTTAACTGAATTTCCTCTTTCTCAACGAGAAGAAATCGTTTCGTTTTATGAAAATTATGGGGTGAATTTTATGGCTGATAAGCTTAATCCAGCAATTTATACCGTTGAAGAGGAGGAAATGGTTGATAATGTGTATCGCTTGCTTTTGAATGATTTTTATCGAGCACCGATTAAAAATCCACAACCATATGTGAAGGTGGATTATTCAACGGTTGGGGATGTTGATTTGTTAAAAGAATATCTCAAGGAGCTCAAAAAAGATAAACGCAATAAAATGCAAAATGACCCTGCTTTTTTTGAGAAAAAAACAGGGTTGGTTGTGCCTGAAAAATTGCTTAAAAAAACGCCATTTTCTCATTTATGTTTAAAAGCAAAAACGTATTATGGGTGTGTGTTAAATGAGGTGAAATCGCAACGATATAAAACGGAGATTTATGAGCGTTTTAAAGCAAGAAATCTGCCTTTAAAAACGATTTTAAATGCCTCAAATGAAGAAAAGAAAAGCCTCTGTTTGTTTCAAAAAAATGTGAATCAAGGGATGATTGATTCTTATTTGGCCATTCAAAAAGAAGCGCTTAAAGTTGAGGTGAATGTGGACTCTTTTATTGGTATTTCAACTGTTCGGTTTCATCAAAATGAGGAGGAGCAATTTTTACCCTCAAGGCCAAACAAAAATAAGAACAGCTTGACAAGATAAAAAAGTTTGCCTCTTTCATTTTATTTTTCTTGTTATTATTTAATAATCGGTGTATAATTTAGCAAAGCAAAAGGAGATAATATGATTGAAGCAAAAGAACTTGAATTCCCCTATGATTCATTAGAACCTGTGATTTTTAAAGAAACGTTTTCATTTCATCATGATAAACATTATATTGGGTATGTGAATAAAGTTAATGAGTTGATTCAACATACGGATATGAAAGACTTGAAGTTGGAAGAAATTGTTTTAAGAGCTTCAAGTGACATGGTTTATCAAACATTATTCAATAATGCGGCTCAAGTTTATAATCATGAGGTTTATTTTTCCTCTTTAACCAATGATCCTCTAAAAAAGGAAGTCCCCTCCTTTTTGATGGAACAGATTATCAAAGATTTTGGCTCTTTTGAAGCGTTGAAGGCTGAGCTGATTGATAAAGGGGGGAAACTGTTCGGTAGTGGGTATGTTTGGTTGGTGGAAAAGTTGGGTGTTTTAAAAGTTGAAACCTCCTCAAATGCAGACACACCTTTGACAGAAGGGTTTACAAATGTTTTGATGGCAATTGATGTGTGGGAACATGCCTATTATTTGGATTATCAAAATTTAAGAGCCAGTTACTTGTCAAAAGTTGTTCATGAGTGTTTGAATTGGGCGTTTGTGGCTCAGAATTATCGAAAAGCAAAAGGAGAATAAAAATGCGTGTATTGGTTGTGGGTGGAGCAGGGTATATTGGTTCTCACGTGGTGAAAGAGCTTTTATCCCATGGAGTTGAAGTGAGGGTGTATGATAATCTTTCAACAGGCCAGACAATCAATTTGTTTGAAAACGCAGAATTTATTGAAGGCGATATTTTGGATATTCCAACACTTGAAAAAGCAATGCAAGGGGTAGATGGGGTTGTTCATTTGGCAGCAAAAAAAGCAGTGGGTGAATCAATGATGCATCCAGATATGTATGCGCTGAATAATTTAAATGGTACGGTGAATGTCTTAAATGCAATGGTGAAAAATAATGTGAAATACTTTGTTTTTTCCTCCACAGCCGCTGTTTATGGGATGCCAGATAGATCTATTTTGGATGAAACAACGCCATTAGACCCTATTAATTTTTATGGCTTTTCAAAAAAAATGATTGAAGAGGTCTTGTCTTGGTATGACCGATTGAAAGATATTAAATTTGTGGCGTTGCGATATTTTAATGCTGTGGGATATGATGCTGAAGGGGATGTAAAAGGGATGGAGAAAAATCCTCAAAACTTGTTGCCCATCGTGATGGAAACGATTTTTTCCGTGCGTCCTCAAATGACGGTTTTTGGGTCGGATTATCCAACAAAAGATGGCACTTGTGTGCGTGATTACATCCACGTTTCTGATTTGGCATCAGCGCATTATTTGGCGCTTGAATATTTGAAAAAAGAAAATCAAAGTCAGATTTTAAATTTAGGAACAGGAACAGGTCATTCGGTGAAAGAAATGATTGATGAAACAGAACGTGTAACGGGGAAAAAGGTGAATTATAAAATGGGAGATAGACGTCCTGGAGACCCTGCTGCTTTGATGGCTGTTTCTTTAAAAGCAAATGAATTGTTGGGTTGGAAACCGGTGCATAGTTCTCTTGAAAACATTATTCAAACAACCTATCAACTCTATCAAAAAGAATTGGGGAAAAACTAATACGTTAAATTGATTAAATTTTTCTTGAAATCAAAAAATAAACGTGTTATACTTTTCTCGTTAAGCTTAATATTTTAGGAGGAAACATCTTATGAAGAAACTTCTTGCTGTGGCACTTGCTTTTACAACATTGTCAGGTTGCCATTATTTGGGTGAGCCAGAAGCCTATACAGTCGTTGATGAAGAACGTGCTCCAATGATGCAACCAGTTGTCGCTCCAGCTCCTGTTGCTCCAGTAGCACCTGTTGTTCGTCCAATGGTAGCTCCTGTAGCTCCAGCCCCATCTTGTGGCTGTTCAATGGGACAATCGGCTTGTCAAATCAATCCAGGCGTTTCTGGTCCGATTATGATAACGATTCCAGCTTCAACAGTCTGCATCCAATAAAAACAAATTTTATAGGATATCTAAAAACCCCTTTTTCAACCTTATGTACGCTTTTTTTTGTACACTACGGTTCAAAAAAGGGGTTTTATCTATTTCTTAAAAACTTGTTTTTAAATTCAGACGTTAGAAACAATCATCTAAAGCAAACCCCAAATTCTTTTGAGAGAAATTTAAAATTTCTGCTTGAAATGTTAAATGAATGTTGATATACTTTTTCTGTTGGGAAATGCCTAAGCCCAACTAGGGGTTCGAAACCCGATTACACCAAGGGCAATGGTTTATATTATTTTAATATCAACCAAAGTCAAAATGGCATCCACTACAAAAAATATGGTTTAACACATATTTAAAGGGTGGATGCCTACTAAATAAGGGGTTCTACCCTGAATAAGTAGGACTATCTACTTGGTGTAATAGTTTCGAACATCCACCCACCTCCTTTAGGTGGGTTTATCTTTTGGCAAAAGATAAGGATTTTGGGGTGTTTATGGGGAAAATTTGCACTTTTTTTGGTCATCGAGATACATTTAGTGGTAATGACATGAGGGCGCGTGTTCGAGATATATTGGTTGATTTGATTGAAAAAGAAGGTGTTGATTTTTTCTTGTTTGGGTCATATGGACGCTTTGATGATATGTGTGCAGGTGTTACAAGAGAACTTAAAACCATATATCCTCATATTATATTGCATTTGTTATTGCCATACCCTACACGTATGAAATCGGAGGGGAAAGGTGCTTTTTTTTGTGAAGAAGATTTTGATGAAATTTCTTTTTTTGATATAGATAAAATGTATCACTTTAAAAAAGTAATTGGAAAACGCAATGAATTTATGGCAAAAACTTGTGACTTTATGGTTTGTTATGTTTCCTATCCTTTGGGTGGGGCTTATAAAGCGATGAAAAAAGCTATTCGCTTGAAAAAGAAGATTTTTAATTTGGCAGATACTTCTTTGCTTTAAATAAGATGTTTTTCATTTAAAGAGAATGTTTTTGAATTTTAAAAGAAAAAATAACGCTTGATTTTATAACTACTTAGCGTTAAACTTATTTTTATGATGAAAATAGTTAAAAGTTTTTCATTATTGATTTTGGGGATTTCCTTGCTTGGGGGCTGTCAAGGGTATCATTCTGACGGTGAGTTTTTGTATGTGAAAAGAGGCGATACGCTTTATTCCCTTACCAAAAAAAATAATCTTTCAATGCGAGAAGTGATTAAAGAAAATAATTTAAGACAACCTTATACCTTAAAAGTGGGGCAAAAGTTAAGAATTCCTCAACCCAAAATGCATACGGTTGTGAAAGGGGACACGCTTTATAATATTTCAAAAAGATACAATATGAGTGTGCATGAACTTTCAAAAGTGAATAACTTAAAAGAGCCATACACCATTCATTTAGGGCAAGAGTTAAAGGTGGCTTCTTTGGAAGAAAAACCTGTTACAACAAGCAAAAAAACACGAATGGCTTCAGCAAAAGAACGCAACACTTATACGGCTTTGGATAATGCCAAAGAAGAACCGTTGAAAGTTAAAAATACACCTCAAAAACAATCAAAAGGGGTGGCAAGGAAAAGTGCTAAAATCCCTTATTGGCAATCGAAAAAAAGGTTTTCATGGCCAGTTAAAGGGCCGGTTGTGTCAAAATTTGGTTTGAATGCTAAAGGTCAACAAAATGACGGTATTAACATCAAAGCAAAAGCTGGTTCCCCTGTGAAGGCTGCTGAAGCTGGTGTGGTGGGATATGCCTCTAATGGCTTGAAAGGGTATGGTAATTTGGTCCTTATTCGTCATAAGAGTGGTTGGATTAGCGCTTATGCGCACAATCAAAAACTGTTGGTTAAAAAAGGTCAAACGGTCAAAAAAGGTCAAAAAATTGCCCTTGTTGGAAGTAGTGGAAACGTTAAAACACCTCAACTGCATTTTGAATTAAGGTATAAAACAAAGGTTGTAAACCCTCAAAATTATTTAAAATAAAACGTTTACAAGATAAAAATAATGTGTTAGAGTGAATTTAGATGTGGTTTTTTTGGAGGAAAAAATGAAACAGTCTTCACTCGCTGCTTTTTTGGGAATTTGTTTATTATCAACAACGGCATTGGCTGATTTGTCAGATGCGCTCACAGCGTTTAAAATTAGCAGATACGACCAAGCATTTGCTGAATTTTCATATTTAGCTGATGAAGGGGATGCAACAGCCTATTATTATTTAGGGAAGATGTATGCGCAAGGTCTTGGCGTGCCAAAAGATGACACAATGGCTGTTGAATATTATAAAAAAGCTGAAAGTGCTTATAATATTGACGCTGCGTACGAGTTAGCTCAAATTTTGCTTGCGGGTGCAAAAACAGCTGATACACCAGAGTTTGAAACCGGTTTAAGATATTTAAAACGAGCTGCTTATGCTGGGCAGGCTGAAGCTCTTTATGAATTAGGGGAAATGTTCGCTCAAGGTAAAAATGTAGAACAAAACTATCAAAATTCATTTGGATATTATTTGATGAGTGCGTTGAGGGGAAATGCAGCTGCTCAGTTTAAACTGGGTCTTCACTATTTACTTGGTTGGGGAACACCTCAAGACTTTGAAAACTCAGTTAAATGGTTGAGTCGTTCAGCCCGTCAAGGCTATGTCTGGGCGCAACAAAAATTGGCAGAGTTACGCTCAACACACCCAGCTGTTTTAAATATTCCTGATGCATATGCATGGTATAGTATTATTGCAGCTTATAATGCCGAGGATGAGGTTGGTAAAGAAGCGATGGTTAAACGAGATGAGTTGCTTAAAAAGATTAAGAAAAAAGAAGTCTTAATACAAATGCAACGCAATGCAAGAGAATGGCGCCCAATTCCACCAGAAAAATCTGTCCCTAAAAATGATTTGCTCATTATCCCAACGCCTATTATCAAAGGATTTAATGATCCAGAATCCATTCAAACTATGTTGGCACAAGGGGAAGTTTTGTTGACAGACGGACGCAAATATTCTGTTTCACAAGAAATGATTGTTGAAGCCTCTATTACAAAGAATTTCTCAAAAATTGAAAAGCAAATTAACAATGCTGTCAAGAAAGGAGAGGTGGAAGCCTATGCCTACTATGGCGACTTGTTGCGTTCACGCTTCCAAAATACGCCTGCTGCCGTGGATTGGTATCGTAAAGGGGCTGAAGAAGGGGACCCTTATGCACAATATCAATTAGCAAAATGTTATTGTGAAGGAAAAGGTGTTGATGCGCCTCGTCCAAGTCAATGTTATGCTTGGTTAAAGGTGGCTTTGGATCACTCTGAAGATACGTTGAACTTAACCATTCAAAATGCGATTAATGCGATTGAAGCTGAAATTGATGATAATGAGCTAGCGCAAGGGCATCAATTGTATGCTGAATTTAACAAAAAAGCGCAAGAACAAGAAAAGAAAAAAGATATTATTTCCAATATCTTTGAGTAAAGGATAAGTTCTTAAATCTGAGAATAAAGCCCTCAAAAGAAATTTTCTTTGAGGGCTTTTTACGCATGAAAAATCAAACCCCCTGCGCTGGCAGGGGGTGAATTTTATCTTACTTTTGGAATGTGAATTTCTGCAAAAGCTCCTGGAGGAATTCTGCGTTTAGCATACTTTGGATTTGCCATTGAAATGGAATAAATAGGCACTTCTGTTAAACGGAGTGCTTCTTCAAAAAAGCTTTCAGCAATTCTGTCATAGCGTGTTGAATTCATAAGGTATAAAATACAAGCCTGTCCTCTATCAATGCGTCCACAGCGAGGCAATTTTACACGAATGTCATCATTTCTGACAACGCCTTGTAAGCCTTGTGGGGCAGGGGCTGAGGAGCCTGAAAACATCATGGCGCCAAGTAATATGCCAAACAAAAGAGCGCCGACTGTTAAAATCCCCATGGTTTTAGGATTGGTTAATTGAGGAGAAGCACTTTGTTGCATTTGTTGAGGCGTGCTTTGTCTAACAGCTGATTGTCCCATTTGTGTTTGTTGATAACGATAAGGCTGTTGTCCTTGGACAGGGGCTCGTTGTACCATATGTGTAGGTCTTCCTTGTTGAGCAGCTCCTGTAGCTGGTCTTGACATAGGGGCTGATTGCACAGGGCGTGTCATTGGACGTTGTCCTGCTTGAGGCGCCATTCTAGCTGGATTTACAGGTCTTCTTGCTCCTTGTGGGGGGACTTGACCTGTTCCTTGAGAGGATTGAGCTGGCCTTCTCACCCCTTGAGCAGGAGGATTTTGTTGTGGATTAGATGGCCGTTGTCTATTTGGATCTGTCATTATTGTTCTCCTACCAAACGAATAAGTTTGAGTTTAATTAAGATGAGCAGTTCACCTCCCATTTGTGTGTCTGGAAGTCCAATGATGGCTAATTCATCATCAATGGCGGCATTCACATTGAAAGAGGAAATTTCACCTGCTTTGTTATTCACCGAAAGGGTTGTGCTGATGTTCCCATTTTTACCCATTGTTGGGTTTAAAGAGAGCATCAATTGAGGTGCCATATAGGCTGTACCAATGTTGCATTTTGCAACATCAAAGAACATTCTCCATCCATTGGGAACAACAGCTAAGCCGTCACTTAAAAGAGTTGTTCCACCTGTTTGGTTCAACGTATTTACCAAGGAATTATAAGATTTTTGATGACCAAGGACAAGCAATTTCCCTTGTAATCCATTGTTGGAAGAGTGGATTTTATCCAACCCATAGCGAGACATGATATAATTCCAATTTTGAAATCCATTTAAACGATAAACACTGGTATCTGCAATAAGCATTTCCCCATTTGAATGAATGCTTTCAATGAGTTTTTGAACGGTTTTTTCTTCTTGACGTGTCAATGTTAAACGCAAGAGGCCAGCATTCCAATCAGGGACAATGTTTTCAATCCCAGCTCCACGAAGAGCGTCTAAAACCCCTAAAATAACAAGTCGGTTGTGTGGTAATGAAATGGTAAAATCAGCTCTTTTTGAAATGTTTAATTTTTGCGTTGTTTCATTATAAGAAAAATACATATCCACATTTTCAAGAAGGGCTTTGACGACACTTTCTAAATCCCCATATAAATCTTGGGCTGAAAGGGTGGGGTAATTGTTATCTTCTGTATAAACCAAAATACCTGCTTCATCAACCAATGTTTGAATGGCTTCATCAATGGGCTTGTCTGTGAAAGTATATCCATTGACTTCATAGCGAGGAAGAGGCTCTGTTTTTGTAATTTTAATGAGTTTAAAATCGTTTAAATTCACAGGAAGCGTTGTTGAAATCTCTTGGGCGTGAAACCCATTTGTTTGGCAACGATAAGGGGTTTCAATGTTGAGTTCTGGCGCTTGAGGAGTCATTTGATTGAGTTCAAATGAGGAAGGCCGTTGTGTTTGTATCACATTATAAACGTTGCTCATTGTCGCCAAAGCAGCTGGTGATGAAAAAAGTTGGGCAATCAAAAAAGCAAAATAAATTTTTTTCATGTTCGTATCCTTTTTATAATGCGGTTTTTTTATTAAACGATAATCCTGTTTTTTTAACTGGTTGTGTGGAGGCAGAAGTTATCCCTGCTGGTGTTTGAGGTGTTGTTTTTTTCTTCATCTCTTTTGCAATAGATGTCCCTTCAAAAGGATCTTCCAACATTTCAAATCCATCTGGGGCTTCTCCCAATAACTCCGGTTTATTTGATGTATCAAGGCCACCTAACATTTTGCGCAAGTCATTGGCACTTGTTTGGTCGCTGATTAAATCTGTTAATTCACTTGGTAAGTTATCGTAAGCTGTTTTTAAGTCATTTTCAAGAGAGGTAATAAAGCGTTGCAATTTTTTAAGACCCTCTTGACGGACAGATTCAATCGCTGGATAATATTTAGGAGCTGAAAGAACTTCTTGCACGTCTTTTTTTGTCTCTTCCATCAAATCAATTAAGAAACCGTAATGACGATAGGTGTAAATTTCCTTATTCCCAAGTGCAATGCATCTGGCATTTACCCAACATTGGACAGCATTTAAAAAGTCGACTTGATGGAAGGCTTTTTTCGCCATAAATTCTTCTATTGTTTCGTTTTCTTGCTGTTTGTAAACAGGTTCTTGCCAGAATGAACCATCTTCGTCAAGGTACTCTTGGTTGTCGTAGCTGTCTTCGAAACCATCTCCTGCAACGTACTCTTGGTTGTCGTAGCTGTCTTCGAAACCATCTCCTGCAATGTACTCTTGGTTGTCGTAGCTACTCTCTCGACCATCTCCCTCATGAACGCCATTGACGTCGTAGCTATCTTGGTAACCAGTATTTTCATAAGCGTTCCCATTATCGTAGCCGTCTTGGTAACCAGTGTTTTCATAAGTGTCATAAGTCCCATAAGTATCTTGTGTATCATTTTGATATGTCTCCTCTTGATAAGGGGGTTCTTCATAAGAAGGGTTGTATTCTTCTTGATAGGGCTCTTCATAAGGAGCTTCTTGATAAGGCTCTTCATAAACTGGATCTGTTTGTTCATAAATGGCGTTTTCTATCTCTTCTTGAGAAGGCTCTTCATAGACGGCTTGCTCATTTTGAACATCAAAGTTTTGCTGATTTTCATCATAAGAAGGTTCTACCTCATCATAAGGGGCTTCTTGAGAAGGCTCTTCATAAGGGGGTTCTTGATAAGCCTCTTCATAAACTGGGGCTTCAGTTTCGCTTAAAGGCGCTTCTTCTAAAGAGGGTTGTGCCTCCATAGAGGATTGAGTTTGTTGCTCAGCTTCTAACTTTTCTTTTAATTGGTTAACGGCGTTTGTACCTGCTTCACCAAAAAAGTTCAACCAGTATGAGAGTGTTTCAACCCTTTGAGATACCTCTGCCACGTTTAAAGGTTCTTGACTTTGAAGATAAGATTGAATCTCTGTCCACGAAAGACTGGCGCCATAGTAATTATAAGCGTGATCAAGCTTTTCTTTTAAATGAGCAGGCAGGTTGGGTAACGTATCATAAATTTGCCCAGCCCAATCTTCACCAAGTTCTTGTTTGGCAACCAAAGTGAAGGCTTCCAATGTTGTTTGGTCTCCTGTATAGGAAGAAAGTGCTTCTAATAACTTTGACGTATCGGCCATTTTGTCCCTATCTCTAGATTAATCTTCTTGAATGTCAAACTCAGTTAAAATTTCATATTCCTCTTCATTGATAGGCTCGGATTCATATGTTCTTTTCTTGCGAGATTTTTCTTTTTGAGGTGCTTCAACAGAAGGGGTTAATAAATCAAGTTCTTGTGTTTCCTCTTTCGGTGAAGCCTCTTTAACAACCTCTTTTAATAAAGGAAGAGCGTCTTTTTCAGCCTGTGGGGCTTTTTCCTGCTTTTCAGGTTTTTCAGCTTTTTCTTGCTTTGAAGGGGTATCTCCTTTCTTTTGAGAAGAGGCTTTTAACGAACTCATGGCTTGACGCACAACCCCAACAGGTTTGAGCTGAGATTGAACCTCTTGCACTGTTTTTGAAAGTTCTTCAACCGTCTTTGAAAATAAACTGGATTGCATTTGAACCATTTTTTCAAGAGCAGTTTCCATCATTTGGCGTTGATTATCCAACAAAGCCATTGTGTCAGCTGTGTTCACTGGAGCGCTGACAGCTCCTTCAACTGTAACAGGCGTGGGTGTTTTCTCTAGCGTTTCTTTTAACAATAAAATGGTTTCATTGAGCGTTTTTGCTTGATCTTCATTTGCTTTTTGCATTTGTTGAATGGCGTTTACAAGCGCTGTTGTTTGATTTTTAATCACGCTTGGATCGGTTGAGGTAGAACCACTTCCTTGAGGCGCTGAATAATCAAAATCTTCATCAGGGGAGGGGAGATATCCCTCATTTTTCATGATGGAAAAATCAATATTTTCATTATCATATTCTTTGCCTTGTTTTCTTTGGGCTAAAAGATAGTCTAAATATTCACGAACAGCAGGCCCCCCAATGATGGTTGGTAAATAGTTAATCACATCATCTGACATTTGCATCAATTCTTTGTTGTAAGTGACGACATAGTCATCTCTAAAAGCAGATAAGGCTCTAAATTGATTAACCAATCGTTGCGCTGTTGTGGCAATAACTTCCTCTTTTTCTCTTTTTTTAAGAGCAAATTTGGAGAGAATTTCTTTTTGAGCCTCTTCAGGAATGGGGTCAAAAATAGATGGCATTGGAATATATTCCCGTTCAGGAAGATCTTCCTCATTATAGTCTTTTTCTTCCTCTGGCGCATCTAAGTCTTTTTCAAAAAAGTCTTCTTCCTTAATATCTTCAAAAGGGGCGACTAATTCGTCATGACTTTTAGGTTCACCACCAAATGTTTCTTGATAAGAAGGATTTTTTTGTTCTGTCTCAGCCATTCTTTTTGCTCCTTTTTTTTGTGATTTGTTGTGTTTTTTTTGATTAACTCATCATAATCATCACAACACGGTGCATTGATTCAAGCTCAGTTGTTGAAATGTTAATGCTTTCCCCTTTGAATGGTAAGTTCAAACAAGGATGATCCCCGGAAGCTGATTGCAAAATACCAATGCGAACACGGTCATTTTCAATTGGTAAAACAGCGATATCCCCTTTGTTCGGTCTGCTACTTGGAGAAATAACTAAGACAGCATCTTTTGGAACAGCTACGCCCAAAATTTGTGTTTTTAAGCGAATGGCATACATGTCTTTGTCATAGGATAAAGTGGAAGGACATAAGACGGAGCCCACAGATTGATTTTTATTGACTTGAATAATTCCCCCTTCTTCTGGGAAACCATAAATTGGAACAGAAAATTCTTGAGAATCAGCTGTTCTAATCATAAAACGGCTCACAGGTAAGTCGTTATACCCACCCTTAGAAGTGTAAATGCCTGTTTTCCCCTCATGTTGTTTAAGTTCATCTAAAGCACCAGACATATCCAATTCGTAAATTTTAAGTTGTAAATCTGTTTCAGACAAACCAAGCGCATGAGCAATATCTTTGAATGTTTTTTCATCCACTTCACGTTGGCCCATTTCAATCCGGTGGTAAACAGAAAGAGTCATTTTGGAACCTTTGGCAACATCATGCAGTGTCAAGCCTTTTTCCCCCCGTAAATAGCGAAGACCAGCGCCTAATGTTTTAAGTCCAGAACCGGAATTGATTTTTTGACGGCGTTCTTGTTCACGCTTCCAAGCCTTGATAACTTCAGGTTGTGAGGATCTTTCACTCACAAAAAGCGATTCGCTTGGACAGTTTAAAAATTGAGAGATTTTTTTAAGTTGAACTTCGTCAACTCGGCGATATCCTTTTTCAATTTTTGAGATGGCAGAAAGGCTTAAATTTAAAGCATCAGCCAAGCTTTTCATCGTCTTACCACGAACACGGCGAAACATTCTGATTTGGTTTGGGAAAATAATCTCTTCCATGATAGGCTCCTTTTGTTTTTGATTTTTGTTTTTTCCACTATACACTAAAAAAAACTAGATGAAAATAGACAAAATACATTTTTTTTAAATTTTTTTAATTTTTTATGTTTTTTTTAAGAAAAGAAGAGATTTTAAAAAATGTGTTTTTCTTTCAATAAAAAAACTCTCCCTAAAAAGAGAGAGTTTTTTTTGTTACTAGACACTGGTATCCCAACGTTCCCTATGTCTTTGTTTTTCACCATCTGTTTCCTCGATACTTCCAGCGTCTTCAAAAACGTCTTTGGCTCTATGATCGTCCTTATCGTAAGGTTTATCAGGTGTACCTTTTTGTTGTGTCGCTGGCATACCCCCAGGTTGATATTTAGCTGCATTGGCATTTGCTTGTCTTAAGATGTCTTCACCTGCATATTCATTGCCCCCAACAACCTGGCCATTCCCATCACGTTTCAAAACTTTTAAAGCCTTGCCAGCAAGGAAGGAGCCACCACCCAAGGCAGCTTTTGTTGCTTTGGAAGCTTTTTGTGTCGCAGTAACAAGACTGGATGACAAGTTCTGTGTATCGTTTGTGTTGAGCGTCCAAGAGTTTGTGATTTGCTCTGCCAATTCGGATGACCCAGATAAAACAGAGATGCAAATATATGAAAAGGCCGTCATTGTTAAAATACTTAAGAAGGTGTAATCGTCAACGGCGTTGCCCACCAATTGGTTGACCACGTCCCCTGCGCCTTCAGCATTGGCTAATTTTTCAACAATGTTAGAGCCTGCCATCACATCTGTCATCATACTGGAGTTAGAGCTAAAGAAGAGTTGAATGAAGGAGGCTACAGAGGTATCTGGCATTAAAATTGAAAAACCAATAATCATCATGGTTGACAAGATGGATACAATTAAAATGGTCCCCATGGCAAAGACGATTAATTGCCAAGCTTTTGTTGCATAGCTTCTCGATATTTTAAAAGCAAAGGCGACAATAAAAAGTGGCATCAAAACAAAGACAACCCCAAGCTTAAAGACGGACGCCATGATAAAGTATCCCACTAAGAACGTAAAGATACTAAAGATAATCACCAGCGTATACCCTGTGAATGTCAAGGATATATTCGGACCTGAAAATTGCGTGATACGAGATAAAATAGGCAGTTGTCCTAATGATTGAGGCGTAGTTCTTCCTAAACAAATCATCACTTGCCCTAAAGTAATCATCGGCGCTGCTTGGCGATAAGTGGAACAGGTGACACACAAAATCCCATTAATGGAGGCTGAATCAATGAATTGCCCAGTGGTAACTTCTTTATTGATTGCTTTTTTCATATCTTCACAATAGTTACATTTACTAGAAGCTGAAATACCAATCGCTTTGATAATCTTGTTATAAAGGTTATTACTGCCTCCCATGTTGCTTTGAGCAATTTCAGAAAAACGCATCCCCAGTGCTGCCGAATAGGTGATAAACGGCGATATGGTTGCCTGATAAAATTGAACCAGTGGGGCGTGCAAAATCAAAGCAATAATTATCACAATAATGGTTTGATTGAGGATTTTGGTGAAAAATTCAGCGAACTTTTCAAACCCAAATTTAGCAAAAGAAACCAAAATTGTAATAGCTAGCCACATCAAATAAATGGAAGCTAAAAGAAGCTTTGCCCCCTCATTGATTTTTTTATAAGATCTGATAGATACTTTTTGAATGGCTGCAATGATGGTGCTTGTAACATCACAAGGCCAACACTTATTTTTATTGGCAATGCCTTTTAAAATCACTTCTGTGGTTGAACAAGTCGCTTTTTGAGATTTTAAAATAGCGTTGGAATTTTCAACATACTTAAGGGCACAGTCAGCAGCAGAGTTATTCCCCCCAAAGACGCCCCCTGAGCTTACTGGGTCCCCATATTTGTAAAAATAGTCAAGAACCCCACTGGCTTTGGCAAGGGTTCCAAGATCAAATTCTTTATTCCCTTCCATTTCATTGCAAATTTCAGTTCCAGCCCTTGTTGCTGCGGCAAGGTCCGTAAAATGGATTTGGTTTTCGTTCACTTCAGGTCCTTTGATAGCATAAGCTGGATTTGCAAGGATGAGAAGCGCTAAAAATGGGAGGATGAATAGTTTTATTTTCTTTATTTTTACTACCCAGAAGAAAAAACCACAAACAATTAAGAAAGAGAGCGCATATAAAACGAAAGGAACATATTGAAGGGCAGGGAGGGACACGCCTTCAAGCTCTGAAATGCCAAGGATAAAGAAGATTAAGATTGCTATTTTTAATAATTTTAATATCTTCATTTTAACCTCTTTTCATTTATTTCGAGGAGGCCCCTGCGGCAGCTCGTTTTTCTGCCTCAGTCATACCACCATCACCTGCACCATCTGTAACCCAACCAGCCGAATCTTTTGCAATATCTTTTGCCCCTGAAGCCATCATCCCTTTGCCAACAGCTCCCATGACGCCGGTCCCAGCTAAGGCACCTCCAATGGCAATTTTGCCCACATTTTTTGCCACATTTGCTGCTCTTGAGAATGTTCTTAAAATAACGCTCCTATTCATTTCACCAATGAAGAAGCTGGTGATGTTTGGCACGTCATTGGTCAGTTTGAACATGGCATAAACCAATCCCAAAAGGGCAAGACCATTGTTACTCATATTATTCAAGCCGGCCAGCAGGGCTGGATCAAACATGGATCTTGTAATTGAGAAGGTGTCAGAATATTCTTCAATAATTGCAATGATAATTGAAACATAAATACACGTTACCAATACTTGCGCTACCCCTTGGAAGAAGATTTTGAAACTTTCGGCAATGTAGCTTTTTGTTGCAGGGAAAACCCAGCCAGTCATAAAGAAAGGATACATAATCAAAACAAATCCAATGGAAATGAACCCTTCCAAAATAATAAGGGGGAAGAAGAGCATAAAATAGAAGAACATGCTCATAATCAATAACCCTGTGATAACAGACATAACCTCGAAATGAAGCATCATTCTGGCGCCTAAGAAGAAGCCACTCTTGAAGTGTAAGTAGAGTTGATAAACAATCTCTTGTAATTGAGAGCCGATATTCCTTGTAAAGATGGTGTAGTTCTTGTCAATGTCAGAGAAGGGGACTTTTAACCAATCGCTCTTAGACCCAATAATAGAGGTGGCAAGGTTTGTGAAACTTTCTAACACTGGTGTAACGAATAAGTCCAAAATATAAAGCATAAAGCTTGGATTGGAAAGAATAATCCCAACCACAATGGCTTTAAAAATAACACTTGTGATTTTAGGAATATAATCTTTCATATTGGGTTCTTTTAAAGAAACAACCATTTTCCCAATCGTGAAAGTTAACCAAAAAAGAAGACCCATTCCTAACAAAATAGAAGCTAATAGAGAAGATGTTCTGTAGGTATTGGCAAAAGCAGAACCAATGGCTTCCCACACCACTTTGAACATGGAACAAACCCAACATCCCCCTGAGGCAAAGACACTTGCCATGGTGAGGTTTTCAGGCGTTAACCCCAACGAACCACACCCCGTTAATAAAAACAAGGGGGCGAGTGTCAAGCAAAGATAAAGAGCCTTTTTATATGTTGTTTTTGGACTTTTCATCATCGTCTCCCTCTTCATTTATCCTTGTTTTATTTTTTAGGAGCTGGTTTTTGTGGTTTAGGTGCTCCCTCACCTTGAGTTCCACTCCCTTGAGTTCCACTCCCTTGGGTTCCACCTTTTTGTTTGTTAAGGAAATTGTTGTACTCTGTAGCTGTTGCATTCGGATTATCTACCAAGAATTTGCAAGCATCCCATTGTTTTTGAAGTTCTGCTTTTTTCTTTGGATCTGTTTCCTCTTGAATTCTTTCAGCTAAGCGATCCATACGATTTTTAGCGTTTTCATTTCTCTCTTTTTTAAGAGCAGTATATTCAGCGTCTTGACTTGATGTGCGAGGATTTTTTTCCAACGCAGCCATTTTTTGGTTGCTATCGGTAACAGTATCTGCTCTCTTTTTATCTTGGTAACTACCACCCAGCCAGTCTGGTAATGAAGACCCTTGAACAGATTTATGCGCCGATTTACCCATACTCATCATGTCTTTAATATTACCACCTGCCAAAGCCAAGGAGGCGCCCCCTAAAGCAGCACCCACTTTACCCATGGAGCTAATACCTTGACCAACAGCTTTGTCCATCCCTTCGCCAATACTGGTTCCATAAGATTTGACAATTTGTGTTGCAATGTTGGAAGAGTTTTTGACCAAAGAAGTGGCCAAAGTTCCCAAAGCAAAGGTTTGTAACACGGCTGGGTTAATCAAATTCATTTGTCCTGTGGCAAGCATATCAAGCCCACCTAAGAGTAAAAGAATAATCGCTTCTTTATCTGGAAGCATACTTTCCAAAATTTCAAATGTAATGACTAAAACAACCCCTAAACAGATAATACAAGCACAGCAGTTTAAAAGCATTTCCCACGCATTTTTAGTATAGTTTGCTGTGGCAGGGAAAATCCATAAAATAATCCATAACGGCGTGAGCGCTGCCACAAAGGTCAGACGCACCATCACGTCAATCAATTTAAACGGAACGGCTAGATAAACACCAAAGTAAGCAGCTAAAATGGTAAAGCCGACAATCATTAATTGGAAGTTTGGAATAATGGATAAATAAGCGTCAGCAAATGAAATTAAAATAATGACAGCTCCAATAATCATCCCAGCGATAAGGGAGGCGCTTGTTAATTTTAAAATACCAATGAGTTGGTCTCGAATCTGGTTGGAGAACGCCATTGTCCCCCCTTCATTTAAAATCTCAGCTGTAACCGTTGGCATAAAGCCAGAGCCATCTTTACTTCCACCCAGAAGCTTGGTTGTTAGCTCTGTAACTGTATTCGCGTTTCGTTGGGTCATCAGTTCATGTGTTAAGGCAAGAGAGTAGGCAAGGAAAGGAGAAATCAAATAGTGATACATTTGAACTGTCCCAAACAAAAAGGCAGCTGCAATCATGGCGCGTCCCATATGTTTGAACAATTCCCCTAAGAATTGCATTAAGTCGACTTCTTGCAATTTAACAACGGTTGAACCAATCTTAAACGCAAGATAAAATAAAAGACCTACGCCAAGGAGAAGTAAAAAGTCATTCCTTAAAGAGGTTGCAACGTTTGTGGCCAGTTTGTTCATAATGTCAAAGAGAGTTTTATAAAGGTCACAAAACCAGCAAAAACCTGCAGCACCAAAACCAAAAAGAGAAATAACAATCCCAATAAGGACGCCCCCGGCACCGGCACCAGCCAAGGCTGCACCACCCAGACCACCTACCACGTTACCCCAGCCGGCATAGGTGACTTTGACAAATAAAATAATGCCTAGAAAGATGGCGAAAAATTTTAAAAGTGGAATAAATTTTTTCATAACAAAACTCCCTGACCTTTTTATAAAAAAATAGAACCCTATATACATTATAGCATACTTTTTCAAAAAACAACATAAAAATTTAAAAACTTTCATTTAAAAAAATAAAAAATGGGGGAGGTATTTTTTTCTTTTTTTGCTTTTAAAAAATTATTCTAAATGTGTTAAAATTTAAAAAAGAGTAGATTTTTTTTTGAAGCTGTTGTAAAATTAAAAAAACAAAAAAAGGAGATGCTTATGGAAAAAATCAAAATTGATAGAAATAAAATGCTTCTTAAAGTTTATCAATCCCTTTATACTCATCGGGATTTGTTGCCAGATGTGGCGCATGCGTTGGCATTGGATCCAACAGGGTTTGAGCCTCAAACATTAGAGGAGGCAACAGCCCTTCATTTAGAGCAAAATTGTGGCCGTGTTGCCTCTTATCTTTTAGGGACGCAAAATGTATTAGATGAAGATGAGTTGGATTTGATTAAAGTGATTCAAGTTCATTATAAAGATCAAGAATTTTGGCGTGATTTGTTATATGATTTTGTTGAATATTTGATTTTGAAAGAAAAATGCGCCATTATTGAGGAAGAAAAGGTTTTGTTAGAAGAAAGCAAAGAAACCATGCTTGAAATTTTTCAAATGGAACATGTTGAAAAAGAAATCATCAAGACTTTTGCTGAAAAAATTAAAAAAGCAGGTTTTCGGGTGAATGCTGAAAAACTGATTGCCAATTATTTAAAAATGCGTAAACAAGATGCCAAACAAGCTTGGAGTGTTTTAACAACAAATCCGGCGTTCTTTTCCCCTATTATTGTGAAAGATGAAATGGGGGTTGTTCGCCTTTCAAAAGAAGCTGCTATGGATGAAAATAAAAAATTAGCTAAATTTTTAAAAGGGTTAAAGGTCTAAATTGACTTTTTTGAAAAATATGCTATAATAGGGTTATGATTGAATATGATAGCCTTTAGGAGGATAAAATGGAAAGATCAACTGTTGATAGATGTCATGATGGCGCAATGAATTTGTTTAACACAGCTTTTGGCTCAATTATGGGCGCTTGTGAGTCAGAACAAGAAGCGTTGAAACAAAAATTTATAGCAGATTTAGATGCAAAAATCAGAGCAGGGGATTTAAAGTCTGATGCTGCCATTGAAGCTTATTTGAGTGGCTTTCCAGAATTGAAAGCTAAAGCGCCAAAATTAAAACAAGACATCCAGCGTGCTGTTGCTTATGATGAAATTATCCGTACAGTTCAAAAAACAAAGGATTATAAAGAGGCTGTTCAAAAAAAACAAGCGCTTGAAGCAAAAGTTGAAAATGCTGAGCCATTAACAAAAGAAGAAGAAAAATTGGCCAGTTTGGAGCGCTTTGAAAAAATGGATCCAGCAGAACTGAGCGCAAAAGAAAAAGCATTTCGTCAAAAAGAGGCTGAAGATGCTAAAAAGCCAGAAGCTGAAAGAACACCTTTAACAGAAGAAGAACAAGATTTAAAACAGTATTTAGATATTCAAAAAGGTCAAAAATACAGTGATAAAAATGCTGATGAGATTGAAAAACGTTCTCAAAAAGCAGGCCCTGCTAAACATGATTATTGGACCACATTAGAAGATGCGAATGAAGATTTCGAACGGATGAAACGCCTTTATGAAGGTGGATATGACAACGAAACGCATGAGCTGAATAAACCAAAAGAGGCTGAAGATAATTCTCCTGTTAATAAAGATAAGCCTGTTTTCCAAGCAAAAAAAGTTCCTGAATTGGATGACCCAGAAACAATTGACTGGGCAAAGTTTAGAGAACAAGTTATTTGGAAAAATTTGGATAAGGTTATGAATGGTGGCAACTTGGCAGATATGGGTTTTGCCTTATTTACAACCTTGTTCGTTGATATGATTGCAGATGGTATTAACTTTCTTGTTGAAGAAACACGTAGAGTTAATAAAGCGAATGAAAAGAAGAAAAAAGAGCTTCGTGATAATACAATGGAAGGCAACTTAAAAGATAATGGGTTAACAAAAACAACCTTTATCCGTATGCTTTCTGTTGAGGCTAAAAACTGGATTTTAGATACAACTGAAGCAGAACATATCAAGGCAACAAATCCTCAAAAATTGTCAGGAAGAGAAAAATTCATGCTCGAAAAAGCTGAATTTATCCATGGCTTACCAAAAACACCTGAAGGGGATGTTGATTTTAAAAAGTTCACCAAGAAACAACAAAAACAATATGATGAATATTTAACACTTTATGCCCATTCAACAAAATGGTTGGAAAAATCAGATCAAATCCTTGGGGTGCGTGTTACCAAAAAAGAATTAACTGAAATGCTTATATTGGCAAGGGATATGCGTCCACAAGGTGGGTTAGAACACCGTGTGCGTGATATTCATGCGCCAACGGTTGATAGAACCCCTGTGGATAAGAAACCAGCTGTTGAAACTGTCCGAGTCACAAAAATCGATAAGGATATTGATCAGTTGGTTGATAAAGTTGCCGCAGGTGAAGTGTTAACTTCTTCTGAACAGAAAAAATTGGGCACTGTTTTAGCCGATCGGGGTGTTTCAAAACAAGGGATTCAAGATGTTCAAGCTGTTTATGCTGCTCAAGCCAAAGGCAAAACAGACAAAGAGGGAAAAACTGTTCAACCAAGTGAAGAAATGCGCCAATCCATTGTTCAAGTGATGGTTAAAGGTGGTTTGGATGATTACACGGTTTCAGAAACAATGTCTAAGAAAAAATTAACTGAAACAGATCAAGCAAAAGTTGCTTTGCAAGTAGACCGCCTTGCCAAAAGGAAGAAAGCGCTTGCTGAAAAAATGCAAGCTATGGCTTCTAAAGATAAAGCGCTTGCCATGGCACGGGAACAAATGGCTCAATCTGTCACCAATGTTCAAAACAGAGCAAGAGAAGGGCGTTAAGTTTTCTTTAAAGCTTAAATTTAAAGAATAAATGGCTGATTTCCCCCAAGAAGTGAATAAGCACTTTTTGGGGGATTTTTTTTGTTTTTTTATGCTTTTTTTGTTTATTTTTATAAAAAAATAATTTTTTTTAAATAAAATCATGCATTTTTTTGAAAAATGTGGTATAATAGATATAACATAACGAAAAAAATAGGAGGGGACCATGGCAACACGGGGAATTCGAAATAAAAATCCAGGATGTTTAAAATGCAAGGGTACAGCAGGACGTGATAAAGATGGTTTTGCTATTTATAACACATGGGAAGAGGGTTATTATGCTTTGAACTCATTGTTATACCGTGTTTACAACGGGAAAAGTTTGCGTCAGGTTTTTAAGGTTTATGCACCAGCTTCTGATGGGAATAATCCAAGATCATATGCTCAAACTGTTGCAAGAGGTTTGAGAGAAGCCGGCTTTAATGTGACGGCTGATACGCCGATTGATATGACAAATCCTCAAATCAGGGCTGCTGTTGTGTGTGCCATTTCTGAGATGGAATGTGGCAAAATCCCAGGAGGAAGGGATTATGCAATTGAGCAAACAAATGCTTATGACCCTGCTACAGATCCAAAGAGAGGAACGATGCTTGTAAGAGGAGGAGGAAAACCCTCTAAAATTGCAAGAACGACGAGGGGAGGGGCTGCGAATACTGCTCCTGCAAATGATGGCGTTCAAATATCAGTTGCAAGAGATGAAGCAGCACAAGAACGAAGGGCTAGAGATGAAGCAGCACAAAAACGAAGGGGTAGACCTTCTTCTTCTAATCCTTCTGCTTTTGCTGATGTGGATAGAGGGGGTCGATCAACTGAACCAACTTTAAATACCAATACGCAAAGTTCTGATGAAGATAAATTAAGAGCACAAGTGTTTGCTGCTTATAAAGGGAAAAAACCTCCTAAAAAATTAAATTGGTTTCAACGCAACTTCCCTTCTTTTTTAGGGGGTGCAACCAAACAAGAAAAGTTGGTAGATCGTATTTTTTATCCTCGAGGGAGGGACGGTGTTTTAGATGCCACTCGCGAAATGTTCCCACGTGTGAGTGTTCAAGATTTAAGAAATGCTGGTTTTTCGGATTATAAAATTATTCAAATGCAAGCAAATATTGATGCGAAGCGTCAAACGCAAGGTCCAATGGGATTAGTGAACCGTTTGGCAAGTGCTGGTTTGCAAATGAATGCACAAGAATTGGGTATTACACGAGATGAAATCTTAACGATTTCTGCACTGGTGAAAAATAACGCTACAAGAGGTTGATTTAAAAGATAAAAAAACACACCCTTTTGAACAAAAAAAGTTCGTTTGAGGGTGTGTTTTTTTTGTGCCTATTTTTTTAAAAAGGAAGAATTTTTAAGGTGTTAAAAGCTATTTTTTCTTCCCCTTTTAACAAAAAGAAAAGGGCGATTTTATGTTTGAGTTTTAACCCTTCAAATGAGATAATCTTATTTTGATATAAGCGCTTGAACTCTTGCCCCATTAATTGAAACAGTTCGAGACATTTTTCTTTATCTTTTTGTTTACGCAAGGCTTGGTTCATTGTCATTTTAACACGTTTGTTAATAATTTCTTCTTGAACTAAGTTTAAATGTTCTGGGTGGTGTTTTTGTGTGTAAGCATAAACATCTTCAATCACTTGAACATAGCTCATGACTTTTTTTTCATTAAATGCCGTGTGCATAATGGAGTTCGGATTGGTGTAATAGTAATAAAGAGGGGCATTGAGATGCACGGCGTTTTTAGCTCTTCCCATGAACAACGTTGTGAATAACACATCTTCAAAGTAAATGCCTTCTTTAAAAGTTAAATCGCCTAAAGCAGATTTTTTATACAGTTTCACACAAACTTGGGTGATGAGGGATTTTTCTTTTAAAAAATCAGTGAATGGTTTGAAAAAACGAGTGAGTTTAAAATCGTTTAATTTCAGACCAGCTGGGATTTTTTGATATAAAGAAGTGGTGTGTGCGAGGTTACAAAAAACAACATCTGTTTGTTCATTTTGAGCCACTTGCATCATTAATTTTAAAAAATCTGGGTGGAAGTAATCATCTGAATCTAAAAAGCTAATATAGTCCCCTTTGGCAACTTGAAGGCCGGTGTTTCTCGCACCAGAAAGACCTTTGTTCTTTTGATGGATGACCAAAAAACGATTACCTTTTTGAGCATATTCATCAGCAATAGCGCCACTTGAATCTGTGGCCCCATCATCCACCATAATGACTTCAAAATCTTTGAATGTTTGGTTTAAAAGACTGTCTAAGCAACCTCTTAAATATGTTTCAACATTATAAATTGGAACAATAATACTAACAAAAGGATGTGTCATAACGCCTCCACAATTTGAATAAAACGAATGAAAAAAAGATACTTTTTTTTATTTAAAATTGCAAGAGAGAAAAGAAAAAAAATCTCTATAAACAAGTGCCCGTTGTGTGAACAGCTGTTACAATTTTTTCTTTAATTGTAAAAGAGGTTGTGCAGGTGTTGTTGTTAAACGTACCTTGTTGTAAGGTGCTTGGGTTTAAGTATGTTTGTCTTTCAGGATTTGAATATGTTTTATAATGAGTTTGATAAATGAGTTTTGTTTCTTCTTTATCAATGAGGGTATAGGTGGGAGTGCCTAATTTTTTTGTAACTTCTGATTGGGATTGCCCCACCAATTGATGTAAATCAGTTTGCTCAAATTGTTGATAAAAATCAGAACAGCTTGAAAGAAATATTAAAGAAAATAAGAGGCATAATTTTTTCATTTTTACTAAACCCTTTCATCAAAAGAAATAGGAAAGGGGGGACGCTTTTTCAAGAGAAAAAATTTATTTTTCTTCCACAAAAGAAATGGCTTGAATGAGATCATGGATAAGGGGTTTATCAAACTTTTTTTTCATCTCATCTGTTAATTCATCCCAGGTACAATTCCTCTCTTTCACATCAAAGGCTTGTGCTAAGGGATAGTCCGTGTTGTTATAAGGCTCATAGAGTTTGTCTTTATGTAAAAAACCGTGCGTGATTTTTGAAACAAAAGTATGTTTGCCCGAGGGGGAGGTAATCGCAAAGCATTGTTCAAAATAACAGGTGATGGTTTCTAAATTGGCTGTCTTTTTCCTTAAATAATGCCAAAACATTTCAGCTGTTGCATTTTTTGGTAACTCGCCAGCCCACCTTTTGGCTGCAACGCCTGGTTGCCCTCCTAATTCATGGATAAAAAAGCCGGTGTCATCTGCAATGGTAATCATGTTTGTGGCTGTGGCATAGCTTTTTGCTTTTAAAAGAGCATTTTCTTTCAAAGAGGAATACCCTTCTTCAATGTGAATGTTTAAATGATTAAAATCTGCAGCTGTTTTAATGTGAAATTGGTCCCCTAAATAGAGTTGAATATCATAAATTTTGCTTTTGTTTTTACTTGCAAATAAGATCTGTTTCATCTTGAATCCTTTTTTTATAAAAAAACACCTGCAAGAGCAAATATTTTCTCACAGGTGTTTTTATTAAAAGCAAATTTATTTTGGTTTGAATAAGTTGCAGTGACAATGACCTTTTTCAAGCACTTCTTTTTCATGTTCCCCACAAGGGCAAAAACCACGAGAGACATCACAAGGGCAACAGCCATTGCAAGAATTTAAGCAACGGTTGATGATTTTGTCAGCAAAAGGGGTGAGTTGCCAGCCTTTTGTTTCAGCATATAATTCCAATGCGTGTTTGAAGTGGTTGTTATTATTCAAAATTTCTTCTTCTGTCATGTGATACTCCTTTTTAAAAAATGAATTGATTGATTAACAATAGCATAATTCCTGCGTAAATGCCAGCAAAAATATCATCTGTCATTACACCAAATGCGCCTTCGATTTTTTTATCAAAATAAGAGCAGGGCCAAATTTTAACAATGTCGAATAAACGAAATAAGGCAAACCCTAATAATAAGTTTAAAATAGATAAAGGGGCTATGCCAACAAGGAACAAAAAGGCGGTTAATTGACCAGCTGTTTCATCAATAACCACAAACCCAGGGTCTTTGTTTGTACTGGTAGCTAAAATGTGGCGAACAGCTATAAGACCGATGAAATAGCTTGCAAGTGTTGTAATGAATAAGGCGCCCCCACCCAAGGGATAAACAAGCATCACAAGAGGCAAGGTTGCTAATGACCCCATTGTTCCAGGGGCGATTTTTGATTTGCCAGAAAAGAAAAAGGTGGCAATCATATTGTATAAGAAGTCTTTATTTTTCATTTGTTTTCCAATATTTGTTTAAGAAAAAACGGCATTAACCCTTTGCAACAGCAGAGACAAAATCATCTTCATCTCCGTTTTCTGTTTTTAATTTTTGGCGTGGCAAAGAGACCTTTTTACGAGTTTTACGCTTAGACTTAGTTTTCTTAGAAGACGATTTACCTTTTCGGCCCTTGCTTGAGCTCTTTTTAGCTTTTGAGCTATTTTTGTCCTCTTCTTCAGGTTCTTGAGCTGTGTATTCACTGCTTGGCGATACATCTTCACTGCTTTCTTCAAATTCTTGTCCATCTTGCGTTTCATCTTCTAATTCCTCGTTCATAACAAAGCCATCTTCATCAATCAGTGGGACTTCAAAATCATCTGATTCAAAATCTGGCAAATCATCTAAGCCGAAATCATCTTCCATTGTATCAGTTGAATCTGTTTCGTCAAGTTCTAAATCTTCAATAAAGAATTCATCATCATCAATGGGAGGAGGGGTGGCATCACTTGTAAATTCTGGATCGTGATTTTCTTGAACAGCTTCTGCCTGTGGTGCTGGTGTGGCATCTTGAACAGGCGTTGTTGGAATGGAGCCGACGGGTATTTTATCTAATTTAACAAGAGCAGGGTCTGCTTCTCCTTCTTTTAAGTCAAAATAGGCGCTTAAAAAAGATGAAAAATCCAAGATGTCACCTTGAGGTTGACCATTGTTAAAAACAAGCAAATGAATGCCATGATTTTTGAAATATTCAACGGTTGGTTTTGCGTTTAACATGCGTCCTTCTGTTACACAAATAGCTTTGATAACTTCGGACCCAGGTTCTGCTCTGGCCAAGGCTTCGGAGGCTTTAATTAAGTCTTCAGCCAAGCGCTCCATCATACCCCCTTCGGAGTACCAGGTACTTGCTAAAACATCATCATTAAAATCAACAGACCAGTTCACATCTTTGCGATTGACAATTTCAATCATCAAAGCTCTGGCAGCTGTTGAAATCGCCATTGGCACTTTGTGTCCTTCAAGCAAAATGTGTTGGAAAATTTCAACCTTAAATTTGCGAGCAACCACAGCCATTTGTTTAATCATTTGAACGACATTTTTATGGCTCTTTGTGGTGGTTTGTTTTTGTTCTTCCTCCTCTTGTCCAGGAAGTTTTGGTGCTACATATTTTGTCGCTTGAATGGTTGAAGGCATCGCCCTTGGTTTGGCGTATAAGGGTTTCTCTTTCTTTAAATCTAAAGCCCTTTTAACAACGGTTTTTGGTTTTGGTTTAATGCGAAAAGCCATCCAATTGACTTTGTAAAATAAAAGCCAACCCACAAAATAAAGTGGAATCCAAAGGACCATCATTAAAAATAACAGCACATCTGGTAAGGAGCGAATGCGCCAATTGTAATTTTCAAATGCGAGCCATCTTTCATGCCAAGCTTCTGATGAGAGAAAATCAAATTGAAACAATACGCTGAGAGATGGTACAACGTATAAAAAATAAACAAAGCCCCAAACGGCGCCAACAATGGCTAATTTTACCAATGATTTGACATTTTTATGCATTAAACGGATCCCCTTTTTTTATCACGTGTAAATTTAGTATCAACTTTTTTTATTAAAAAAACAAGTCTTTTTTTTAATTTGTTTTAAAATGCCTTAAAGGGTGTTTTTAAACATATAAAAAGAAAGGAAAAGCCCCAAACTTGACTTTGCTTAATTTTTTTGTTAAGAAAATAAAAAAAAGGAGGGGCTATGTATTCTTTTATTCGTATTTTTTTATGTGCCTTGTTGCTGTTTTTTCCTATGCTTTCTTTTGCAAAGGAAACACCACCTCTCAATGAGGCGCAACAGATAAAGGAACTTGCCACTTCCTTGGTTTTAAAAAATGATTCAGAACTTATAAAAGCAAAAAAGCTGGCCGAATTTGTGGCTTCTCATTTTGAAAGAGATGGCTTTTTGGAAAAAGAAAAGTTAAAAGCTGCTAAAAAAAATAAAGTCTATGAAAAGTCTTATAAAAACAACCTCTTTCAAACCAAGGTGGGCGATAGTGTTGAATTTGCAAAATTATACAAAGACTTATGTGAGGCTGTGGGGTTAACTTCAGTTGTGATTGAAGGCTATGCTGGCAAAAATATTAAAGCTTATAATGTGGTGCGTCCTGAACAAAAGGCAATTAAACAAACTTTTGAAATGATGACGGGAAAAATTGATTCTTCCCTTGAAAGATATCATAGTGCTTGGAATGGCGTCAAAGTGAATGGAAAGTGGATTTTGGTGGATACTTATTGGATGATAAAGGGAGAAAAAGTGGCGCATAAATCTGTTTCTTCCGTGCGTCAAATGGAGCGTGTTTTGGCTCAAAAACAAAAGCAAAAATTAAAACGAAAAAACAGTGTTGATACAAGATTTTTTAACATTAAACCTAAAGAAATGATTAAAACACATTTCCCTTATGATGAAAAATGGCAATTACTTACTCACCCCGTTTCTTTGGAGCGTTTTGTTAAAAATTAAGTGAATTTTTTTAGGCTATCTCTCCTCATCGGGATATTTTTGATTGGTTGAAGCGTGTGATAAATTCTGAGTAACCTGAGAAAAGATTGCTAAAAATTCAGGAGTTAATGTATTGTTTGATTTTTTTTGCAGCTTTGTTATAAAAAGGAAGAAAGACAAGAAAAATGTCTTTCATTTCGTTATAAAGTATGAAGTGAAAAGGTGTGTTTTTTTTATTTTGTTGACGAAAATTAAAATCCAAGTTATACTATAAAAAAAAGGAAAGGGTAAAGAAATGAGAGATACAGACGAATATGACACAGGCAAAGATCATGGACAGCAATTCCAAGAGGGTGCTGGTACGCTCTGGGGTTGGGGTAAAAAAGGATGGACTGCAACTTTGGATGTAGTGGCTGAAGGTGGTTCTTGGCTGTTGGACTCAAAAGCTGGAAAATATGTGCGTGGTTTTGCTAAGGGGGCTGTTCAAGGTACCCCGGTTGGCGAGGTTGTGGATGCTGGTTCAGAGTTTGCACACAAGCTTCAAGAAGGGGATCCTGAACTTCGTCAAAAATATTTAGGGACGGATGAAAATGGACGGGCTGTTTTTGAAGATACTGAAGATACACCTTCAACAGCAGAGCCAACTCCAACCAAGGCGCCAGAAGAGGAACAAGAAGAAACCGATTCTACACCTCCAACTAAGGCTTCAGAAGAGGAGCAAGAAGAAACGGATTCTACCCCTACGCCGACAAAGACCCCTGAAAAACCAAAGCCTAAAACATCAACACCTCCAAAGACATCTCGACTGCCTAAGGACACCAGAGGGGATGCCATTCAAATTACTTATCGCAACCCAGATGGGACGGATGGTAAAATCTTTTTGAATGCTGACCAGGTTAAAATGGTGCGTTCTTTTGCCCGAGGGGAATTTGATGCTGAAAATGGCTTTAAACTGAAAGTGTTAGAAGATTCAGGTGAATCTCTTTCATCTCTTTATTATGAGCCAGATGAAGTTGTTGGAGGGGATTATCGAAGGAAAGGCGATACAGCAAAACACAGGCTTTCTTTCGCAAATACAGCTTTTACGTTAACAAATTCACAATATCATGCAGCGCTTAAAAAAATAAATGAGTTGGATAGGGCTTCTGGTCGGGTTGATCCTGTGTTAGAAAGTGCGCTACCTCGGTATAAAAAGACAGCTCCAACTCAAACAGACAAACCGGTGGAAACAAGAACTTTTACGCCTCATACCCCTCATCAAGATGGGTTGAAGGTGAACTTTATTATCCCTGGGACAGATACAAATTCAATGGTTGTGTTGTCTGCTGATCAAGTGGCTGCCATTCGTTCTTTTGTTAAAGGGAAAAGAGATGTAAATGGGGGATATAAACTTTGGGTAACGGCTAATTCTGGAGAGCCATTTTCCCCCCTTTATTATCAATTAAATAAGCAAGGGAATGCTTATGTGCGCATTGGGGAAGATCCTTCTTCAGTTGCTGTTGCGCCGTCTGTTTCAACATTTAAGTTGAATGAAACACAATTTCATGCAGCTGTACTTGGTATTTTTAAAGCAGATGCAGAGCGTGGCTATATTGATCCGGATTTAAAAAAATTGGTTGATGCCATGACGCCGAAAGATAATGGAGGTAAACCAGGGCAACAAGGTCCACAAGCTGGCCAAGTTGTGTATGGTCCCAATGGGCAACCAATTGGTGTAACTGGTACTCAAACAACGCCTCAAGGGGGGCAAGTTGTGTATGGTCCGAATGGGCAACCAATTGGCGTAACAAGTGGCAAACAAACAGGGCAACAAGGCCAAGTTGTGTATGGCCCCAATGGGCAACCAATTGGCGTAACTGGTGGTCAAGTTGGGGGAGGTGTTATTGGACCTAATGGTCAAGTTTTACCAGCCACAACAACGGAAAGTGATGCTAAAAACTTTTTCCTCTCTGCTGGGAATTGGGTTAATAATGCGTTTAATTCTTTGGGCAATATGATTCCAATTTCTTTGATATCCAACTTCATCAAAATGATTGGGAATTGTATTGGTGGCTTGCTTAAAACAATCGGCTACGTTCTTGAAGGAGAATGGGGCAAAGCAGGGACCGAATTGTTCGGCTGGATTAAGGATGCAGCCATTGTTGGTGGTGTTGCTTATGGGGCTTATTTCTTGAAGAAAAAAATTTCTAATTACTTTAAAGATGATGAAAAAACATCAACTTCTTCAAGTAGTTCAAACAGCTCTTCAACAAATTCATCCACGAATACAAATACAGATTTGTCAGATTTGTTGGCTGGCATTTTGAACAACTCAAATAATTCCAGTGGTTCTAGCTCAACAGATGATGCAAACAAAGATGTTTATGTGGGGCTCAACCATTCTTCAAACGGACAAGTGGCTGGAACGGTTACAACCCATACAGATGCTTCTGGGACAACACAGCGTTTGCTCGATACATCTGACAGGTTCTTGTTAGCTGGAGAACTCAGAGATCCAAATTCAGATGGCACACTGTGGCGTGTGAAAGTGGATAAAACAAAATAACAGTTTCCCCTTCTTTGAAGTTGATATAAAAAAGCGCCTTTAAAATAAAATGAAAGGTGCTTTTTTTAAGGAATATTTAATTTATTTTCCTTGTAATTGCCCTTGATTTCGTGTAAAGTGATTCAAAATGTGTCTTGTATAAAATGATAGACACAAGATAAAAAATCGCTATTGCAGTCAATGAGTGAAAGGAGACGAAATATGCGAGAAACGATAGATTTTAAGTTAAGTCGGGCAATCAATGGGGGAAGACCTTGGGAAGTGATTACCCTTTTAAATGAAGGGGCTTGTGTGGATGCAAGGTTCCCTGATGGGAATACCCCTTTGACATTGGCAGCTCAGACAAATCATTTAGAAGCCTTGGATGTGTTATTGCATTATCAAGCTGATTGTATGATGAAAAATAAGGAAGGTAAAACGGTTAAAGATATTTTAACTGAACAACTGGTTTTAACACATAAGGATTTGCGCCATCTCATCCAAGAGCGTTTAACACGGATTGAAAAATTACTTTCTTCTCCACAAACAGACCCTGTTATCCCTTTATGGTCTTTAGAAACGCAAGATAGATTGGGCCATGATTTAATTGAAGCTTCAAAAGAGGGGGATTTAGAACAGGTTCAACGTTTGATTTCAAAAGGGGCCAATGTGTTGCATCAAAATAAGTATCAACAGTGCCCGATGACAATTGCTCAATTTTTTGGACATGAAGAAGTCACGTCTTATTTAACAGATGTTGTCAATAAAAGCCAAATGCTGATTACAGCTATTTATAATGGCGATAATGATAGAGCCTTTCGTTTGCTTGATAAAGGGACTCATCCAATTTGTTATGACAGGTATGGGCATTTAGGGATTTTGGTTGCAGCTGAAAGAGGTAATTTTGAGTTGGTGCGCCATATGATTTCTAGAGGCGTGGACGTGAATGTGTATGATGCAAAAGGCAATAACTTAATGCAATATGCTGTGCGTTTAGGGTCTTCAAAGATGGTTGATTACCTACTCGATAAAGGATATAAAGGGTTTCAATCTGTTACACCTTCATTTGATTGCTTAGAATATGCCATGAAGATGAATGATATGTATTTAATTCAGCGTTTTGTTTCTAAAAAGGTAGATGCTGAATTTTATATGCCAAAAGCACTTGATTTGGGCGCAGAACAATCGATGAGGTATTTCCTCTCCTTAGGGGCTGATTTAAAACGATTGGATTCTCAAGCACATCCGGCTTTGATTCGAGGTATTCGTACCAATAATCCTCATATTGTTGAGCTGTTGCTTAAAGCTAAAGTGATGGTTGATCAAACAGATAACTATCAACAATGGCCTTTGTTAGAGGCTGTGAAAAGTCAAAATCCTGAAATTGTGCATTTGCTTTTGAAACATCACGCAACGGTTGATAAGGAAAATTCAAATGGGTGGACAGCTTTGATGGAAGCTTGTAAGTATCCTTCTGGTCAAATTGCAAAGCTTTTAATTGAAGCTGGAGCTGATGTGAACAAACAAGATATTTATGGGTGGACACCGTTGATGGTGGCTGCCAGGCATAATTCACAACCAACGGCTGGTGAATGTTATGTGGCAAAAGCTGATTTAGATAAAAAAAATAATGAGGGTAAAACAGCTTTGATGATTGCGATGGAAAATAATAATCCACTGTTTGCAAGATATATGCTCTTTTGTGGCGCAGATAATTCCACAAAAGGGGCAAGGGGCGAAGATTTAATCTTTTGGGCTGTTGGCACAAGAGATGCAGCACTTGTGGACTTTATGATCGTAAGTGGGCAAAACCCAAATGCCACAGAGCCACTTGCAAATACAACGCCGTTGAGTATTGCCGTGAAACAACATAACTTGCCTTTGGTTGAGTTATTGTTGCAAAAGGGAGCCAATCCTTTATTAGCTGACAAATATGGGCATACGCCATTGAGTGATGCTAAAAATCAATTAGAATATACCTTAACGCATGGGTTGGATGAAAATATTAAAAATATCTATTATTTGATTAAAGCAAAAGTGGATGAAATGGGCGTTCAGCCTTGTGTGATTCAAAAAGCCAAACCACTGGTTGATTTAAAATCAAGGACGCAAGAAAATCAAAAATTATAATGAGTAAAAACAAAAAAAACACCCATTTTTGTGTCAGGCAAATTTGGGTGTTTTTTTTATGCATATCTTATGAACAAAAAGAAAGATTAGGAGCGAGCGCCTCGTGAAATCTCGCCTTGTAAAGAGGCTGAAAGTTGTTCCAACGTTTGTTTAGCTGAAATAACTTTTTGAGGTTGGTGGTCTGTGGCGTGATATCTTTCAATAATGCCACTTTCTTTCCCCATTTGAACAATTTGTTCCACTTTTTTGTATTGTTGCCCTTGAATAATATCTGACATAGCTTTAAAAGCAGCGCTGTTTGCTTGAGCTTGACAGGCGCTTTCATAAGCAAGGAGCATTTGACTTTCTTTTGTATAATTATTCATTGCAGCCACAAATGAGGCTGTGAACCCTTGGTTGTTTTTAATAAAAGGATTGGGTTTATAGTTGCTCACAACGGTTGCTAAATCCAGAGTGTATTGCTCTTTTAATTGAGGATTTTGCTCAAGTGTCATGTGAATATAAGCATTGTAGGATCTGATTTTTTTTGATCCAGCTACAATGTGTAACAAGGTGTTCCCATTTTCATCTTGCTGATTTATATCAGCTCCTTTTTGAAGTGCTTTTTTAATCTCAAAAATAGCGTTGGCGCATTCTGTGTAAGGTTTTGTTTCAAATTCTGTGAGCGCTGCTTTTAACAAAGCATTTTCTTGTTCAATTTCTTTATTCATAAATGTATTATCCTTTGATTGAGTGTGTTTTTTTTAATCTTCTTTTGAATTGCTATTATGAGATAGACCATGTATGGCATCTAAAAATTTGCGTTGTGCTTTTAAAATCACCGTTTTGCGATAAGGGTCTTTGTCATCTACATTGTTTGGAGCAAGTTGCGCCAAAATGGCCAGAGCTTCCAAAGCTTGCGATTGCTTTTCGGCTTGATAGGCATGTTCATAAGCAAGTAACCAACGAAACTCATCCTTAAGCCCTTTATCCAACGCTTTCATTGAAGGCGTTCTCCCCTCATTATCCAACACGAAGGGATTAGGGCGAAACTTGGTTGTTAAGTATTTGATATCCAGTGGTTCATACTCAGCAAATTTTTGAGGATTATTTTCATATATTTTTTTCGCCCATTTATTATAGGCAACCATGCCAGAGGACAAAACAGCGTGCAAAAGTGTTTTGCCTGATTTTGTTTGTATATTCACATCATACCCATTTTTAAGCATCATTTTAATTTTGAGAACATAAGGGGTTACCTCTTCAAATGGGGTTTCTTTAACTTTTTTAGATGAGATGAATTTGAGGCAATCAATCACATCTTTGGAGCTGAGATACATAAATAAAAATCCTTTCTTTTTGTTGGAAAAGGTCATTAAACTAGCATATTTTAGGTGTTTCTGTCAAGCGATCTTTTCTCTTTATCAAAGAGCTGTCTTTAAGTAACCTAAATAAGATGAAATGTGTTTTACTAAAAAAAAGATGTTTTAAAAATAAAATTATAAAAATCAATAAGTTGTAAAATAAGTATATGTCTAAGTATTGCTTTTTAAAAACATAATCGTACATATAATACAAAAAGGTATCATCAAAGTAAGTTCATTTTTTTTACCAAATGAAAGGAGACGATTATGACACAATTAGCCAAAGAAGAAGATTTAAATCATCTTTCTTTTTTAAGGGAGGTTTCGCTTTTAAAAGAAGGGGGAAAAATAGAAAAATCCCCTCAAAAAAGAGCAGCCAAAACCCCTTTAAAAACGAATTTAAAAACAACAGAGGAAAAGTTAAAATCCCCTTTGCAAGAAAAACTTTCTTTTTTAAACATTCCCTTTAAACCGGTGTTAGAAGGGGAGCTTCAAAAAGAGGTGGAAGAAAAATTTCCCTCTTCTTTTAAAGCAGAACCTCTTTTAAAAGAACAAGATATTTTTGAGGAAGAAGAGAAGGGTTTAGATAAGAAAAAATGGGATTTTCCTTTTTCCTTTTTTAACAAACGCAGAAAAGTTCAAGTCAAATATTTAAAGGCCAAACACATGCAAATTCCTGTGGTTGAAAAAGAGATTATTTCTTCTAATAAAATTGTAGATTCAAGGTCTTTGCTTGTTTTTTCTTCCAGTTGGATAAAGACCATTTTTGCAGATAAGATTTTGTTCAAGGCCATTCCAGCAACAGGGACAAATTTGCTTATGTTTCCAAAGGGGCATTATTTTTTTGTGCAATTTGTATATCAAGCAACACCGATTCATCCCACGCAAGAAATGATTCATCAAAAACTCAGTCCTTTAAAAGTATTTGTGTTTCGTGATTTTAAATCGTTTAGAAATTGGGTCTATGAACAAATGCGTGAAATTGAAGGCGTGGGGTTTAAAATTTAAAAGAACAAAAAAAAGAGTAAAAGTTGTGTCGTGTTCAAAGAATTTTTACTCTTTTTTATTTTTTAAGGATAAAAAGGAGCAAATATGCCAGAGTTGACATATGAGGATGTGGTTTATCAAATTAAAAAGGCGTGTCAGATTTATCGGCTTTATAAAAAAGAGCGCCCAGGCGGGTTTAAAAGTTGCTTAAAGTCGTTTTCAAAAGAAGAAGCTGATGGCGCTTGGGTTCCCTCCCCAAAAGAAATTGATATAGCAGATGAAGTGGAGTTTTTGTGGCTGAGATGGTTGACGCCAGAAAATAGACGGCTTGTGTGGTTTAGATTTGATGGTATGCCGTGGAAAGTGCTTGCTTATCAAGAAAATATATCCATTCGTCAAGCAAGATATAAAGTTGATCAAAGTATTAAAATTATCTTAAATAATCTTAAAAAAATTGATAAAAAATCAAGGTATTATCATAAAGATTGAGTTATTACCCTTTTTGATGTATAATAGATATATGGGTATAAAAAAAAGATGAGAGGGGGTGAGACGTATGAGTGATAAGATTCTCTTTGAACGACTCATGCGTTATTCCTGCGCAAATGGGCAAATTGAAGAGGTTGAAGCCTTGCTCAAGCAAGGGGTCGACCCTAATGTGCCTGATAAAAATGGGTATACACCCTTACATTACGCAGCCCTTTCTGGTAATAAAGATTTGATTAAGTTGTTGGCCAAACATGGCGCTTCTTTAGATGCGCAAGATAAGTCGGGTCGAACAGCGCTTCATTATGCTGCTTTGGGTCAAAAAAATGAAGCATTGCAGGCGTTGATTGAGGTGGGTGCAAATGTGAATCAGCAAGATAAAAAAGGCTTCACAGCGGCACATATCGCCGTTGCAAGAGGGAATGTAAAAGCTATTGAGCTTTTAGCTGAGGGAAAGGCTAATTTGGATTTAAAAGATAAGTATGGGCAAACGCCGTTGCATTGGGGTGCTTTTTATGGGAATAAATATGTGGTGCAAACGCTTATTCATGAAGGAGCTCGTTTAGATTCGGTTAATTCTCGTGGCAGAACAGCGCTTGAGTATGCTGTTTTGACAGGGCATAAAGAGGCAGCTCAAATGCTTTTAGATCATGGAGCCAATCCGTATAGTCAAAATTTAGCGGGTAAAACAGCCGTGGATTTGATGGCGCAAAAAGAAGGGTTTGATGAATTGCTTGCGAGCTATTCTTTGGCTCCTAAGAAAGAAGGGGAATCTGAAAAACAAGTTGTTAAAAATCAAGAGGATGCATCCAGAAGTTCAAGCAATTCAAGCCTTTTGACACGGATGATGAATTTGGGTGAAAAAATAACCAATGAAAATGATAAAAACCTCTTGACAAGACCTGAAATTAGTCGTACTGTGTAAATGCAGACGAACAAGCTAGGCGCTTTATCTTTTATTCCTCCCTTTTGATAAAGCGCCTTCCTTGTATGAAAAGGACAGCCTCTTTAGGCTGTTTTTTTATGTCTAAAAAAAATTGATTGAAAGAAGCGTTTTGGAACAAATCTTGAATGATTATTCATTTGTTGTTGAAGGGCGAGCATATCATTATCATATAAAACCCTTTGAACGTGAAGCGCAAAGGGTGGGCGCAAAAGACCATTGTTAAATGATAGCGTGACAAATAGTTATTCTTTTTTTTTTGGTTATGTAAATTTAAAGATTATTTCATCTTTTTTTGAGGGGAATTTTAAGATTTTGCTTGCAAAAAAAAATGCCTCGTGCTAAGATGCCACGCAAGCAATCCGGACCTATAAAAAGCTCTAAGAAAAAGGGGTTTTGTAAGAGGAAAGTGATATATATCCTGCTTATTTGGTCGGAAATAACATAAAGAAGGATAAAATTATGGAAAATTCATCAGTACAAGCCTGGGATGGCTTTAAAACAAATAAATGGCAAGATGAAATCAACGTTCGTGATTTTATTGTCAATAACTATACGCCTTATGAAGGAGACGATTCTTTCTTAGCTTCAGCAACACCTCGCACAGAAAAAATGTGGAAAACAGTTGCTGAATTGATGAAAAAAGAACGTGAAAACAATGGTCTTTTAGATGCTGACACATCAGTTGTTTCATCTATCACATCTCATAAAGCTGGTTATATCAATAAAGACGAAGAAGTCATTGTTGGTCTTCAAACAGATGCCCCTCTTAAAAGAGCTTTAATGCCTTATGGTGGGTATCGTATGGTTGAAGGTTCATGCCAAGCTTATAACTTGCCATTGGATCCAAAGGTAACAGAAGTTTTCACAACATACAGAAAAACACACAATGACGGTGTTTTTGATGCTTATACACCTGATATCAGAGCTTGCCGTAAAAGTGGTATCATCACAGGTCTTCCAGATGCTTATGGCCGTGGTCGTATCATTGGTGACTACAGAAGAATCGCTCTTTATGGTATCGATCGTTTAATCCAAGATAAAAATGAACAAAAAGCTTTAACAGATTTGGCTTCTATGACAGCTGATACAATCCGTGAACGTGAAGAAATCGCTGAACAAATCAAAGCTTTGAATGATATGAAAAAAATGGCTCAAGAATATGGTCTTGATATTTCAAAACCAGCTACAAATGCAAAAGAAGCCATTCAATGGACATATTTTGGTTACTTAGCAGCGATTAAAGACCAAAACGGTGCTGCTATGAGTATTGGCCGTATCTCAACATTCCTTGACATTTATATTGAAAGAGATCTTAAAAAAGGTGTTATCACTGAATCTCAAGCTCAAGAAATGATGGATGACTTGGTTATCAAACTCCGTATGGTTCGTTTCTTAAGAACACCTGAATACAACGAACTTTTCTCAGGCGACCCAGTATGGGTAACAGAATCAATCGGTGGTATGGGTATTGATGGCCGTACTTTGGTAACAAAGAACTCTTTCCGTGTTTTACACACACTTTACAACTTGGGCCCAGCTCCAGAACCAAACTTGACTGTTCTTTGGGCAAATGCATTACCACAAGGATTTAAAGATTTCTGTGCTAAAGTTTCAATCGACACTTCATCAATTCAATATGAAAATGATGACTTAATGCGTGGTTTCTTTGGTGATGATTATGGTATTGCTTGCTGTGTTTCTCCAATGCGTATTGGTAAACAAATGCAATTTTTCGGCGCTCGTGCAAACTTGGCAAAAACACTTCTTTATGCCATCAACGGTGGTAAAGATGAAAAATCAGGTGCACAAGTTGGTCCTGAATTTGCTCCAATCACAGGCGAATATTTGGAAATCGAAGAATTGGAACGCAAATTTGATAAAATGATGGATTGGCTCGCAGAAACTTATGTGAATGCTTTGAACATCATCCACTATATGCATGACAAATATTCTTACGAAAAATCAATGCTTGCTTTGCATGACAAAGATGTTGTCAGAACACTTGGTTGTGGTATTGCTGGTCTTTCAATTGTTGTTGACTCTTTGTCAGCTGTTAAACATAGCAAAGTTAAAATCATTCGTGATGAACGTGGCTTAGCTACAAACTTTGAAATTGAAGGGGATTATCCAAAATATGGTAACAATGACGAACGTGTGGATAGCATTGCTCGCCGTGTTGTTAAACAATTTATGGATAAAATCCGTCGTTTGCCAATCTATCGCAATGCTGTCCCAACACAATCAATTTTGACAATTACATCAAACGTTGTGTATGGTAAAAAGACAGGGGCAACTCCAGATGGTCGTCCAGCAGGCGTTCCATTTGCTCCAGGTGCTAACCCATTGCATGGTCGTGATACAAATGGTGCTGTGGCATCTCTTTGCTCAGTTGCAAAATTGCCATTTGAACACGCTCAAGATGGTATTTCAAACACATTCACAATCATTCCAAGCTCATTAGGTAAAACAAAAGAAATTCAAATTTCTAACCTCACAAGCTTGCTCGATGGTTACTGTGGTAATTCTGGTCAACACATTAACGTCAACGTCTTAAATCGTGAAACACTCAAAGACGCTATGGAACACCCAGAACAATACCCACAACTTACAATCCGTGTTTCAGGTTACGCTGTTAACTTCATCAAACTCACACGTGAGCAACAGATGGATGTTATTAGCAGAACCTTCCACGAAAAAATTTAAATAAAAGCCTGAAAAGGCTTCATCTAAAGCCTTCCCCAAGTTCTCGTGTACGTTTTTTTGTACACGTCGAACTTGGGGAAAACTTTATCTAAAACCTTTTGAGTCTTTTATTCCGCTGGCTGTTGAAAGAGGGGTTTCTTCTTATCTGTTGCTTTAAAACGCTTCTCATACCAATCCTTAGATGTTGGGGCATGTCGAGTTTGGGATGAACCATATCTATTCGCCTAAAATGGCTTAAATCAAGAGTCTGTTCTTTGAGGCTGTTGTTTTAAAACACTTCTCATGCCAATCTCTAAGGGCAACGAATAAATCCTTAGCTCCCCTCATGTACTTCAATTCCGACTAACCTTTCGCTCAGTGTTATTTGGCAATAACACTTTCTCAAGGAGTCTCATTGCTTATCACCAAAAAAACAATAATTACTTTTATTGTTTTTTTGTCG
>JAFTTR010000001.1 GCA_017466695.1 Alphaproteobacteria bacterium
GCATAAAAGGCTGAAGGGGTTGCTACTGTTACTTTATCTGTTGTGCGAATGAGTGTTAAATATCCCCTTTGAGCGCTCATTTCTGCCAATGTTTCACAAGACTCTTTGTTTGAATTCATAGCGAGATAGTTGTTATTTGTTTTTATGCCACAGGCATAAGCTGTTGCACTGGCAGCTGAATCAGTGATGGCATTATTTGCTGAATAGGTTTTAATTTCACCTTTTGGCGTAAGAGTGCTTAAAAATAAGTTCTTTTTTTGATTGGTACATTGAATGTGATTTTTCCCCATTCCATCCCCAATCATTAAAATCACATTGTCAGCCAAAGCAGTTGTGGGGAGGGATAAAATAAAATAGATTAAAAAAAATATTTTTTTCATAAGCGTATCCTTTCAAATTTTTGTTTTAAGTATAAAAGGATATTTTATTTTTATCAAAGCATTTTATAAAAAAAAGAGGATAACAACAGTTATCCTCTTTTAATCAATTTAAAATAAGTTAAGATTGTTTAAATTTAATAGTTGTAACACCACCAGTGGAGCAATCGTCCAGTTCTCCAAGCATGCTCTTGGCAATACGACAAATTTCTTGATTGGCAAATGTTACCACAACGGTTACAACGCCGTCTGTTGAAATAGCGCCATGCCCAAGGGAGAGTTCTTCCCCATTATTTAAGGTGCCGATTTTTTGATCTTCATATTTAAACTCAGCAGGGTCGAACGCTTTATTTAATGCTTTGGCAGATAAGCTAGCAGAATAAGCAATAGAGGCATATTTTGTTGCCTTATCTAATAGAGAGTTTGCTTGATAGCGATTCATCGCTAAAGAAAACCCTGCAATTGTTGCAATTGATAAAATCCCAATAACAGCCAAAACGCCCAGCATTTCAACCATTGAACGGCCCAATTCTTGTTTTTTCATTTAATATCCTTTTTTTTATAAAAACCAATGGGATTTATCACCTTATCCCCTTAAATTGAGCGTACATAAATAAATTGATGAAGTCAAGCGCTTTGTTCAAAAGTCTAAAAAAAAGGACGATTCAAAGGAACCGTCCTTTTTTTGATTTTAAGCAAAACAAATTAGTTTTGTTGGAATGTAAGAGTTAATGTATCTTTACCAGTTTCAGCACATGCTGTTGTAATCCCTAAGATTGAACGAGCTGTGTCGCAAACATCGGCTGATGCAAATTTAACAGTAACTTGAACTTTACCATCAGTTGAACCGAAGGATGTGAGTGTAATTGATTCTGTTGAATCAATGCTACCTAATTTTTGATCTGAGAAAGCAAAAGTTGATGGTGATAAGCCATCTGTTTTTCCTAAAGCTTTTTCTGTTTGTTTTGCTGAGTAAGCAATTGTTGCAAATTTTGAAGCTTTGTCAATCAAGCTATTTGCACGGAAACGGTTCATTGAGAGCATGTAACCTGCAATACCACCGATTGATAAAACACCAATAATAGCTAAAACGCCGAGCATTTCAACCATTGAACGACCTGATTCTTGTTTTTTCATGACTATAGTCTCCTTATAATAATTAACTTTAACCCCACTCTCTGAGTGGAATCCCTAAGATAGTAACCTATCTAAGAAGAGAATTTTCCCCTCCTAAAATCTATTGTTACATGAAGTTATAAGATGTGTCAAGCCCTTTTTTTTATAAAAAATAAAAAAGAGTTGCTCTGTTCGATGCTTTAAAATGGTATGTTATTGAATTTTTTGAAACTTTTGAGAGTTTTTGTCAAATTTAATTTGAGTTTCTTTAGACCAGCCCATTAAAATTTCATTATTCATAACAAAAAGAGGTGTCCCAATTTTGTTAGAAAGGTTAAATTGTTCAATAGCTTGAATGAGTTTTTTTCTCGCACTTGTTTCTTTTATATTAAGCATTTCAATATTCACATTAGAGTGTTTTGCTTGAATGTGTTTGATTGCATCATGGCAATGCACACAGCCATCTTGCCAAAAAAGATAAACTGTGTTTTGTTCGAAAGGTTCTTTCTTTTCACAAGCTGAAAGACCAGTTATTGAAAGAAAAAATAAAAATACAAACACAATTTTTTTGAAACAAGAACGAATTTTCATAGGGGTGTCTCCATAATTTTATTAAGGGAGCCTTAAGTAACATATTTTTTTTAAAATTACAAGAGGGTTTTATATCTTTTTATATATCTTGCTTTTTTTATTGACTTTTTTTGAAAAAATAGTATCCTATGAGCCATAATAAAAAGGATTGATAAATATGAAATTTTTAGATGAAGCAAAAATTTATATAAAGGCTGGTGATGGTGGAAATGGGGCTTGCTCTTTCCGTCATGAAAAGTTTTTGGAATTTGGTGGCCCAGATGGGGGTAACGGTGGCAATGGAGGTGATGTTGTTTTTCAAGCTGTTGAAAATTTAAACACGCTCATTGATTTTCGTTATCAACAACATTTTAAAGCTCAAAGGGGTAAGAATGGCGCTGGGCGTAATTGTACAGGCGCTAGTGGTGATGATTTGATTATTAAAGTGCCAGTTGGTACGCAAATTATGGATGAAACAGGCTCCATTGTTTTAGCAGATATGATTCATGGGGGTGACACTTTTGTTGCTGCTAAAGGGGGAAAAGGGGGTCGTGGTAATGATTCTTATAAATCCTCCACAAATCAAGCACCGGAACAAGCAGATCCAGGTACTCCTGGAGAAGAACTTTGGGTTTGGTTAAAACTTAAAATTATTGCTGATGTGGGGTTGGTTGGTCTGCCAAATGCAGGTAAATCCACTTTCCTTTCTGTTATCAGTCGCGCAAAACCTAAAATTGCCGATTATCCATTCACAACGATTCATCCAAATTTAGGCATGGCAACTGTGGATGATAATATGATGTTGGTTGCTGATATTCCAGGTCTTATTGAAGGGGCATCAGATGGCGTTGGTTTGGGAACAAAGTTTTTAAAACATGTCGAACGGTGCAAGGTTTTAATCCACTTGATTGACGCAACGCAAGAAGATGTGGTTACCCCCTATAAAACCATTCGCAAAGAGCTTAAAAAATATAGCCCTTTGTTAGCTGGTAAGCCAGAGGTTTTAGCGTTGAATAAAATTGACGCTTTGTTACCAGAGGAAGTGGAAGAAAAGCAAAAAGAGCTTAAAAAAGCATCAAAACAAAAAGTTCATGCCATTTCAGGTGTGGCAAGACAAGGAGTGACAGAAATTTTACGCCTTGCGTATAAAGAGATTTTAAAAGCTAAAGAAGGAGAATAAGATGGCTCAGGTGAAAAAGAAAGCAACGCTTAGCTCAACACAAGCAGCAGCAAAGCGTCAAGCAAAAAAGAATGAAGAACGTGTGTTGAAAGAAGAGCTTTCTGCCCCAGTGAAGAAAAAATGCAAACCGACAACGAAAAAATGCGTTCGTAAAACAAAAGCAAAATTGCCACAATCTCCCAATGCTCTTTCAAAAGAAGAGGTTAAGGAATTGATTGCTTTTATTGAACAAAAATTGGATGCTGGTAAGGCTGAAAATATTGTTACGATTGATTTGAAAGGAAAGAGCAGTTTTACAGATTATTTAGTCATTGCGAATGGGACTTCTTCACGCCATTTGAACGGGTTAGCGAACAATTTGATTCAAGATATCAAAAAAGCTGGGTTCAGGGCTCGAATTTCAGGTGATACGTCTAACAGTGGGTGGATTGTTATTGACTTAATTGATGTGATGGTCCATTTATTCACTGGTGAAATGAGGGATTTTTACGATTTAGAAGGTGTGTGGAAAGAGGCTAAATAACAATTGGACCAAGGGGGATGGATGTCAAAAATTGTGAAGTTTTTAAGTCTATTAGTTTTTGTGTGTGGATTAGGCTTTTCATTCACAGTAATGGGCGCTGTGGCCGAGCGTGTTCGTAAACCTCATCGATTTGATGATTTGTATAACCAGATTATAAGCGATACAGACTATCTTTCTTTTGGCAACCCATTTTCAAAAAAAGTTATTATTGATTTTTTTGATTATAGGTGCAGATATTGTCAGCAGTTTCATAAAAAAATGTTTCAATTATTGGAAAATGATCAGCTCAAAAATGTGCGCTGGATTATTGTTGAAGCACCAATTTTTGGGGACGAAAGTAACCAGTTGGCACGGTATGTTTTAGCAGCTAAAGAGCAGGGAAAATATAAAGAAATGTTCTTGGAAATTGCAAAACGGGGGAAGGTTGCTTTGTATGAGGCTGAAAAAATCGCTGAAGATTTAGGGATAAATGTTGAATTGATGAAAATGGATGCTTACACCGACCGTGTAACAAATGTGTTTAAAAAGAATATGAAACTTTATAAAAAGTTCAAGGTTAACTCTGTTCCTTTGATTATTATGGATAAAAGAGTTTACAAAGGGGCTATTTTAGACGCACAGTTTGATGAGCTTTTTGAAGATTTAACAGATTAGTTTTCTACATTTTTTGAGATAATATTTTAAGGGCGTATTGTTTAAAGTGATTGGCAATACGCTCATCTTTTGGCAAAGAGTCAAAATTTGGCATATCGGTTATTTTAATCTCTTGCATGAAAGAAAAAACCTTCATTACCCTTTCTTTTGCTTGATTAAAGTTATCAAACTGAGATTTATCTAAAGGCATAGCCCGTCCTTTCATATCAGCTTCACAAATTTGGAAGAGGTTTTTAATTTTTTCTTCCTCTTTGAATGTGTTTGAAATTTGAGCCACAAAATTATATACCTTTGCAAGGCGCATTAAAGGAACATCTCGCATTTTCATATGCATACGGACGCCTAATTTAGCAAGGTGAGAATATCTGTTCGGCACTTTTAAACGTTTACAAATGGCTTGAACAAGGGGTTCGCCTCTTTTATCATGCTGATAATGAGAAGGGAGAATCTCTTTAGGGGTTAGTCCTTTGCCCACATCATGCAACAAAATGGCAAACTTAATTTCTGGAGCAAAATTTCTCCCAGCTTGAAGGGCTAAAATCGTATGAGCCCCAGAGTTTTTTTCTGGATGAAAGGCTTCTTTTTCCGGCACTTGAAACAAATAGTCAACCTCTGGCAAAAGTTCATTCAAAGCCCCACATTCACGTAAAGTTAAAATAAATTTATCAAAAAAGGGGGTGGCAAGTGCTTTTTCAAATTCTTGCCAAATCCTCTCTTTGCTCAAGTGTTGAAGCATACCTTCTCGAACCATTTGTGTCGCAAGAGCCATGGTTTCTTCATGAATTGAAAAATCAAGCTGGGCAGAAAAACGGCACATTCTAAGCACACGCAAAGGGTCTTCAACAAAGTGAGCGCTATTTATATGACGAATGAGCTTTTTTTTCAAATCTTCTTGCCCATTCACAAGGTCAATAATTTCACCACTTGCTTCATCCATCACAAGCGCATTGATGGTAAAATCACGGCGAACAATGTCTTCCTCCAACGAAACGGATTTGTCAAACACAAATTCAAAATCAGCATGTTTAGGGCCAGTTTTTCTTTCCTTTCTTGCAAGGGCATATTCAGCCTTTGTTTCAGGGTGCAAAAAAACGGGAAAGTGCTTTCCAACAGGTTTAAACCCTAATGCGACCATTTCATCAGGGGTGGCTCCGACAACGACGTGATCAATATCTGTTGCTTGAATGCCAAGCAATTTATCACGAACAGCACCACCGACTTGATAAATTTTCATTTTTAATCCTATTAAAAATTGTTTTTTAACTTTTAACAGGATTAAATAAAAAATTCAATAAAAAACTCTTATCGCCAACGAGGAGGGTTAATTTTATTTTTTTTCAAAAATTCAGAAATATACGGCATAATATTTTGAACCATCAAAGAGATGCCTTGAACATTGGGGTGCAAATTATCGCCGAGCATATAGTTCCCTTTCGTTTGAGGAGCGCCATTTTCCATTTCAATCAACCCTTTCATAAAGAAGGGATAGAGTAATAGCTTGTATTTTTTGGCTAAGTTAGAATACATTTTATCAAATCTTTGTTGATACATAATACCAGCATAGGGAGGCGCTTTCATTCCAACCAAAAGAACGGACACGCCCTTTTTTTGACATAACTCAATCATTTTTGAAAGGTTGTTTTGCACCTCTGTAACGCTAAGTCCTCTTAAAACATCATTAATGCCAAGTTCAAGGATGAGGCCGTTTGGATTTTCTTTTTCAAGAACAGCAGGAAGACGGCGAAGTCCACCAGCTGTTGTTTCGCCAGAGCGACTGTGATTGATAACAATCACATTGTTGAGACCAGTTTTGAATAAACGCCCTTGCAATTGAGCAGCGAAAGATTGATTTTTTGGCACTTGATAACCAGCACTTAAACTATCGCCAAAAACAACAATTTTGAACATCTGAGAGCCTTTTTTCACCTGAGCTTGAACAGAACCAGCCCCACAAGTTAAAACCAACCCTAATAACAAAATCCCCACTTTTTTGAATAAAGAATTCATCTGAGCCTCCTTATTTTTTCTTTTATTATAGTCAAAAATTAAAGAATGTCTAGAGGGGAGTTTTATAATATGGTTGGTGTTTATTTAAGTTAGGTTAAAACATCCCAAATCATAAAGATGTTATACTTCATTGGTTATTTGATTGGATTTTGTATTTTGTTGGACTTGTCCTTTCCCATTCAATATTCGTTTTTACAACATGCGCAGGAACACCGGCAATAACAGCATTTTTTTGCGTAAATTTTTTATTAACAACAGATCCAATACCCACAATACAATTATCTGGTATGTCTGTATTTTTAATTATTTGAACATTTCTGCCCACCCACACATGATGACCGATTTTGATATTATTTGAATAATTGATAACCTTATGAGTTTTAAAATCTTTAATGGTATGTCCATCACTTGATAAAATATGCAGATCTGCAGAAAACATACAATTATCTCCTATCGAAATGGTTGAATTTTCTTCATTAGCCATTATTAAACCAGACCCCATTGAAAATCCTTTTCCTATGGTTATTTTTTGATAGTCTCCATGTTTAATGTTTGCTTCAAAACTGACAACACCTTCATTGGCCGGTATACCCATTGTAAACGAAGAATGATTAGAATAGATAACAATTTTTGTGTTAAGCCATCTTGTCGTTTCTGGGATAATACACAAATTATCGTTTCCAATGATTTCAATAGGAATAGGCGCCTTTGATAAAAGCTGTTCCTTTTCACCATTTGTTTTTAATAAATAAATTTGGTTATTTTTCCCAATATTTTTTATTGGATAAGTATTTAGGAAGGGAGATTTTACTTTTTTTTTAACTGTAAATTTTAATCCTAAAATTTTATAAATTCGTTTATTTTCTTTTTTACGTTTTGAAAAAATATCAAAGCCCAAGACATGAATTCTTATTTTATATTCCTTTTTGTCTGACATTGTCTTTTTCAATTCTGATTTGAAGTACTTGTAATATTGTGTATTCTTTTTAACATAATTCCACCATAAATCACTTGCTATGACGTTGGGATTTTTCCATGGTTTTTCACCGGGATAATGAATAATGGCTGGATTGTTTTTTGTTTGTACATAATCTTCCTCAGAAATGACGTTTTCTTTCACCGCTGTTTCATAATCATGTTTAGGCATATAACAATATTTGCAAGATAGCGTTAAAATTTGATCCTGTTTATCCTTAAATAAAACATTTAAAATGTCTTGATCCTGATAATTAAAATGCTGTTTTGATAATTCTTTTATTTTTGATTCTAAATGTTCTTTTTCCCATTTAGATTGATTCAAAATTAAAAATCCACTTTGATGATAATTCCCTTTGACTTGTGACATCTCTTTTTTCCAATAAGGAAATCTTTCGATTAAAGATTGCCATATTTTTTCGGTGTTAACAGAAATATCCTTAATACCTGCATAATAATAATTGCTTAAATCTAAATTCCAAACAGATTTCAAACTATCCAAAAACAGAACATCCACATCCGAATAAATGATTTTATCAACGTTCACTAACTGAGGAAGCAATAAACGGGAATAGGCCGTTTTTGAAATTCCCCTTGTTTCATAGCCATCATCAAAATAATTTTTCATGTCCACAAAAATAACGCTTGATTTTTGGGATTTTTTGCTGATAAAACGAACAATCTCTGAACGAATATCTTGGGTAATATCATCCTTGACCAAAAGGTAAAGATTATATTGGCATCCATCACGATTGCCTGCATCCAACAAACTGGAAATAGCAACCAATGCAGGCTTGTAATAATTTTTATCAAATGAAAAAGCAATATTGATTTTATCTGTCATTTTTTTATTCTTCCTTTTCTTGATATAAATCTTTAAAAACACCCTTTAATCCAACGGGATTTACGGACACAATTTCCACATCGGGATAATATTTGTTGGCAAAATCTCGCAAATTTTTCCAACGATTCACCATCTCGGTTGCCGGTACGCAGAATGTATTTTGTTCTTTAGAATTAAAATAACCGCCCAAGGAACAATCACAACCGACTATATAAACCCTCTTGGGATGACACCACAAGATAAATTGCATTGCCGAAAAGACAATTGAGTTAAAATCACCCAAAGGTTCTCGGTCAATTTGGTGTGTCAATTTAAAGTTAGGTTCACGAAATGAATCTGTATAATAACGTTTGGCCCCAGCTCTTTCGGCGCATTCAACAGGAATATGTGCCACGCCGACAATATCTCCGTAAAACAGCTGAGTCTTGTTTTTCTTGGCATATTCTTCCAAACGCCCCAGGGTGATTTCCCCGATGGTATAATCTTGAACAAAAGAATAATCTAGTTTTATTTTATCGCAGGTAAATGCTTTATTGACACCTACATACACAACATCTTTCAACGGGATAAAGTCTTTTAAAGAGGGGCCCGTTGCCACCAAAACAACATCTTTGCCACGTAAAGATTCTTTATATTTTCCAAAAGTATTCGCATGTAAAGTTTTCAAGTCTGCTTGAAAATTAGGTGAAGATATTTCAGAAATTATTTCAAACTTCTTTTTTCTGATTTTAACTCCTAAAATATACTTCTTTTTATATGTTTGATAATATTTTTCTTTTATTGTTGGAATTCCAAAAAAATAAGTTATTTTTTTATTTTTCCTCATTTTTTTATGGTAAAAGAAGTCCATAATTTTATTTTTTTGAGGAATATTCAAAGGATAATTTTTCATGGGTGATTTTTTGAAATATTTTAACCATAAATGTTGCCCATAGGCTTGGGGACTATTCCAAGGCTTTTTTGAGCTTGTCAGGTGTAAAATGACAGACTCTTTTTCTAAAGATTTAAAATCGGAATAAGGAATTTTAGCTTCTTGATTAATTGTGTTTATGTCAATATTGGATTCGATTAAGTTAGATGCCATTAAATTATATTTAGGATTTATCCATGTGACATTTTCCAAAAATGCGAAATTCATCACATCTTGATCCATATAAGTGAAATAATTATGTTTTTCCCAGATATTATAGAGTTCTCCTCTGATATTTTCTTCGCGCCATTTTTTTGCATTAATAAGTAAAACTCCAGAATTAAAATAATGTTTTAGACCTATTTTTTTATTCATCAATTGCTTTTCACCAGCAAAATCTCGCACACATCCGACATAAGTATCACCTAGTAGTGTATCGTATAAATCAGATAAGTCTTTAAGAACTAAAATATCACCATCTAAATAAAGTATTTTATTATATTGTGGCAATAGATTGGCTAACTCAAAACGTAAAAAAGCAGCAACGGATACATAATCACAATTATTTTTATTCTTTTTGAATCCTTGCTTGGGTACATTTATTAAAGTTATGGGATTTTTTGGTGTTGTACAAGCTTGTAATTTTTCTTGTTTTTCTGGAGAAACATTATCAATTATGATATAAATGTCATATGTTGTTTCTGGCAATTTATTTTGAATGAGAGATGTTATTGCCACGCATGTTGGCAAAGCATAGTTATCATCTGTACAAAAACAAACAGGTATTTTTTTCATTTTAAAATTTCCTTTAAATTATTCAGGGATTCATTTTCTAATTTTTTTGCTAAATCCGTCAAAGCAACTTGTTTTTGAAGATAATCTGGAGAATTTATCTCTATTGCTTGTTTCATTCCTTCTTCTAAATCATCAATAACAAGTGCATTTGAGTTGTCAAATCCATAAAATTCAGCAAATTTTGGATGGATAATTGGAACTTTTGAAAAAGCATAAATCAACTGAGCTGAACCAGTTACGCCTGTTGTAATATAGCGCTCATGTTCTTGACTGTTTGGGTCTAACAAAGGTAAAAAGAAATCCGCATTTTCCACTACCTCAAACATTTTTGAAAAATCCAATCGCCCCAAAATTTCAATATATGGCTGTACTTCAATTGGCAAATTTTCCAATGCTCCCAATCCAACAACTAATACTTTAAATTTCAAATTTTGTTGAGCCAAACTTTTAATAGAATCTATCAGAATTTGATGATTTTTTCGTACCGAATTAATAGCTCCAACAGTAATAAATGTTGTAATATCATTTTTAGGTGTTATTTTTAAACTTCCAAATTTAATTGGACTTGCAAAAACACCCTGTGAAAAGTGACCTAACGTTAATAAACGATTTTTTTTAAGTAAATCTTCTTCATCAAATCGTTTTATGTCAACCAAATCATGTTCAACAACAAATAATGATGGATGCTTTTTTAATTTTGGACATTTGGTGAAAAATGAAGGGTATGACTCATTTTTGCCTCTTTTGTAATAGGTGCTTGTCATTAAAACAATATGGTTATATTCACGCAACTGCTTAAATTTTAACATTAATTTAACGCTGTCACTGTGGAATAGGTGAATATTAGTCATATCTAAACGACAAAATGGGTTTTCGTTTTTTATCTTTGAATTGATTAAAACATCTACAGTGTAGCCTAAATCTATAAAATATTTTAAATAACCAACAATCACTTCACCATGGCAATCATTTGGCTCAATGAGTAGAACGCTATTTTTTCTTATAGATGAAAATAAAAATTTAAAAATATAGATAATATTTTTTAAGTGAAAGTCTAAGATAGCTCTTCGTATTTTGTGCCGTTTTTCATGATTTCTGATTGGTATAACAATTATATTTGCAATAAGTCTTTGTATATTAATCATTTATTAAACCTTATTGAATTTGTATTTATAATCTTTTATCGGTATATGTATTTAATTTTTCTTTTGTTTTATTGAAAAAAGAGGTAATCCAAAAAAACGAATCCTTAGTTTGTTTTTCTTTTTCCTAACTGATAACATTGAAAATTTCCCAAACAATTTAATATTTAGAAAAGTTCTATCAAGCGTTTTAATTTGATTGAGCAGGCATTGGTATTCAGTCATACAATTATTTTCTTGTGAGAAGTGTTTAATTTTTTCTAATGTGTTTTTGTTTCTTTTGTTTGCAACAATCCAATTAAAATGCTTGACAATCCAAAGTGATAATTCGTTTTTTAATATATTGTTATTTGAAGAACGAACAAGCTCTTTTAAACTCGGAATCAAATTAAATAAGTCAAAAAAATGGGTATTATTTTGAGTTGTAGAGTTTTTATGTTGAATATAGTTATACAAAGGATTTGTAGTAACATAAACGTCTTTTGTATCTAACCAACATTTTAAAATAAAAGGAACATCTTCACACCAAAATATATTTTTGGGATATTGTATATTGTTTTTCAACAGAAAATCCCTTTTTATTAAATAGTGACATGAATGGAATGGAAATTTAAATAGTTTATCAGCAATATCTATCCAATTAACAAGTTTTTCTTCTTTTATGTCATAATAATAAATAGTAAAACACTTTTTATTGCAAATTTTATTGGTGTTAAAACTTACCATATCAACAGAGTGTTCTAATGCTTTTTGGTAACAAATCTCGCAAGTTTCTTTTTCAATCCAATCATCTGAATCAACAAATTGAATATATTCACCAGTTGCTTTTTCAATTCCTAAATTTCTGCAGGACCCAGGCCCAGAATTTTCTTTGTTAATTACAATAATACGAGTATCCTTTTGGGCATATTCGTTTAAAATATTTAAAGAACTATCTGTTGAACCATCATTGATACAGATAATTTCAATATCTTTCAATGTCTGATTAATTAAACTATCCAAACAAGTGGAAAGATATTTTTCAACATTATAAACCGGAACAATGATTGATACTTTTGGCATTTTTCCTCATCAATATGTTTTTAAATTTCCCACTCTTGTTTTTGGGAATATCTATTGTTTAAAAAATATTTTAGATTTTCTCTGTCTGTTTGTGTTGTTTTTTCTGAATCGTTGTAGCAAACCAAAATTGGGTTATTCTTTTTTAGTTTTTGGAACATACAATTAGAATTCATTATATTTAAATATAATTGTCTTGCCTTTTTTTTATTTTTAAAAAAAAGACCAAGCGCTTTTTTATTTTTTATTGCCCAAAAATCATAAATATGCCGTTGAATATCTTTAAAACTTCTAAATTTTGAAAAAGTTGTTTTATCAAATTGTTCTTTGAATTCTTTTTTGCATTCTTTAAGATTATTCTTGGTATAAGCACAAATACAATGTGTTCCTTCATATAGCAAAAATTTTTTATCAGTGAGTTTAACAGTTTTGTTAATACAATGAAGGTATATATTATTTTCTAAAATTTCCCTATTCCACTCTTTATGTTTTTTAAGATAGGAAATAGGTGTTCCTTTTTGTGTGAAAAAATAGTCCTTAGATACAGGCTTGTCAAAGAATGCATCATCATTTGCAAATAAGAAATGTTCTGATAAATCTGGAATGTTATCTAAACAGGTTTCAATTGCCATACTGTTAAATGTTGGCAAGGCTTCTTTGGGCATAATTTCATCATGCGTGACAATTTGAATTTTAGGATGCGATGTATCAAGCCATTTTGGAACTTGTCCATTTGTAACAATAAAGATTTTTTGAATCCACGGTGCGAACATTTCAGCTGATCGAAGTGAATATCTTAATTCTTCATTATCAATAAATCGACAAGGATTGATTGCTGAATCGTTGGTAATGTTTTCTTTTTCTTGCCAGTATTGTTTCGATTTTTGCCATTCAACATCATTGCCATCAACCCATAAATAAACTAAATCAATTGGCCCTTGAAAAATTTGATTTTCTCGTCCGATTAATAATTTATATTTTTTCTTATAATTCCAATCGAGCAATTTTTTGCTCATGGATTCTGGATATTTGAAATCTTGTGGTTTTTGTATTTTATAACGATAAATAGCGTATTTATTCCCAAAAAGATTAAAATGCCATTCGTTCTTTTTAACAACAGAATCTGTCCAAGATGAAAGAAAATGATGAACTGTATAGCTTGTTGCACACTCCTTGGAAAAATAATTTGTTGGGAATATCACATTTTTATCATTCAGATAAATAGGCTCGCTATCTGTAAAAACTTTTTCAAACCCATATTCTTTTAATGGCTTTACAAGTCGAACAGTGTTTGGAGTCATATCAAAAGAACCATCTTTTTTGATAAAATGAATATCATCATAAACGGATAAAAGTTTTTTTATAATTGGAGAACCTTTTTGAGCTCCGATTACGGCAGTTCCGATATGTTTGCTTTTTCCATATTGTTCAGATCCAATGAAAAAATCTAAATCTAAAAATTCATCTAATGATTTTTTTACTTCAACATCTGTGTCAAAATAAATCCCACCCTCTTGTGATAAGGCGTAGAGCCTAAAATAATCGGAAACAAAAGCCCATTTTTTTGATTGATAAGCTTCTTCAACATAAATATTGTTGATGTGTTCCAAATCTTTTTCTGACCATTCTTTGATTTGATAGTCTGGTAATGTTTTTTTCCACGTTTCAATACATTCTAAACTTTTTGGATCTTTGGGGTTGTTGCCAAACCAGCAATAATGAATAATTTTTGGAATCATTTTTACCCCTTATTTTTGTTGAGTTTTAAAAAATTAAACAAGGTGCGAACGCTTACGCCGATTTCTTTTGCGATGGCAGTTTTTGTTTCCCCATTTTTAATGGCTTGAAAAATGTAGCGCTTATTTATTTCACATTTAGAAGGGGCCAAATTTTTCGCTCCCTTGTGTCGGCCAATAATACCACCTTCCTTTTTCTTTTGAGCAAGTTTGTTTTTCATCACAAGTGAATTACAAGCCGATTTGATTTGAATGGCAATTTCCATCCCTTTGAAAATGGCTGAGGTTGTCTTGTTGTCTGAAAACTCAAGATTATCTTCAATGGAAACAATTTTTATCCCTGCTGATGTTAATTCGCTGAGTGTTTGTTTAATCCCTTCTAAGCTGGAATCAATGCTGAGTAAATTGCTTACAAAAATGGTTCTCCCCTTATTCGGATGACCCTTTAACAATGAAAATTCACTCTCGTCAACAAATTTCCCTTTTATCCCTTTTCGTTGTACATAAGTATCAATACCCTTTTTTTGAAGGGTTGTATCCATGTGATTAGAAATATAAAAAATATTATTATCCATTCTTCTCTCAAAATTGTAAAAAAAACGGTCGTTTTTTTTACCGACTTTTTACAAATTTGGGGTTTTAGAAGAAAGTCAAAATAATTTGATGATTTTTTTATTATTTTTGAAAAAGAGGTTGTAATAAAATTATATGTATGATATAGGAAAATTAA
>JAFTTR010000008.1 GCA_017466695.1 Alphaproteobacteria bacterium
CATAACCAACAAGTATATTGTCTTTAAAAATCATATATCCATAATGACCTTCGCCTTTTTCAAAGCGTTCAGCCATTGACTTTAAAGCTTCTTCACATTTTTGAATATCAGTTAATGTCTTGGTATAGTAAATATATTTAAACTCTTCTTGATTACGGCAGACTAAATCAGATAAATCCCGAGCCATATCTATTGTTGGAAAACGAAGTTCAATATCTTGTGTTTGTATGTGTTTTTCAAAATTCATTTTATTTCTTCCAATACTTTTTCCTTAATTCCTTTAACTTTGCCCAATCTTTTGCTTTAAATGCCAGCAAAGCATCAACCGGATATTGAATGTTCTTACCTTCTCCAACAAAAGGTAAAGCATCCCTTGACCTGGTTTCTTTGTCTTTCTTTCGTTTTTGTCCTAAATAGGAAACCGATTTTTCAAGCAAATAGGCAGCAAACTCTGATTTTAAATACCCTGTTGCATAGGCAACTTGATAGGCTTCATAATCAAACTTAGAGGGTTCTTGTTTCTCTTGGATAGGCATAATGCCTTGATCTTCTATCTGTGTTTCAAGTCCTGCTTTGGTCATTAACTCAGCGAGATTTTTTCTGGCATTATCCATTTGAACATTTTTTGATGCCATAAATGCAAGGTCTTTAAATGAGCAATGGTCATTTAAAGTGATGGATTTTAATTCAAATGGATTGAAAAATGTTAAGTATCTCCACTGGATAGCAAAGTTTTCAAGGGTATTATAAGAAACAATCCCTTTGATGATGCAATCTTCAATTTTAATTAAGTTTCCTTTTTCAGATGATTTCAGGTCTGAAAATACCAAAGAACTTAAAGTTTCAAAGGAACAATGATGTATCCAAATTTTGCCATCTTCTTCAAAATCAGTATTTTTAACCTGAACCCTTCCATTGATAAGACAAGTATCAAACTCTACTGGTTTTTTGATATTCCCATGGAAAGATATATCTTCATCAATCAAACAATCTTGAAAATACAAATGATAATAAACATCATAAAAACAGATGTTTTTTGAGGAAAAATGACAATTTCTAAAACAAAGACCTTGTATATATTCAGCATGTTGAGGAAAACAAAAATTTTGTAACAGGTTGGTTGCTGTATCTGTTTTAAACTCAATGTTTTCAAATACTAAAACTGAATTATTATAATGAGCATAATCGGTAATCTTAAAATCTTGACCCATTTGAGGGGATTGAACCGATATCTGAGCATAAACTATCTCTGGGGTATGAAACAATAAACTGTATATAATTCCCAATGCCTCAGCAAGTGTTTCATATAGAACAGGTGCATAGTTTGGTTTAAAACAGATGCTATTTCCTACTTTATAAAAGAAATTTAAGATAGTAATCGTATCTTCTTTGATTTTCTCATCAATTTCTAAGATATCAATTTGTTGTAAATCAATAAAAGTTGAAAAAGGCTCTTTGAGGTTGTCAATTATAAACTTTAATTCATCTTGCTCATAGAGTGAATACTCATCAATAGGTTGCTCTTTATTAAAACGAATGAAATGAGAAACAATCTGAATAAGACTTGCCACCAAAGATAATTCTGCTTGAGAGTCAATAGGATCATGTTGTTTTATGGTAGAGATATATTTTTTTAACCTCTCATACATTAAATAAGGCAAAACATCTTCTGAAAAATCCAATTCTATGGGATTGTATCTACAAGACCGATTAAACATTGCCTCGGTATAAACAGGTTCTCTTACCAAAACATCATTGTCTTTTGAAAATTGTCTCATTACATTACTCCTGACTAAATCGGAATATATCACATTTTACCTCAAAAGTCCAGATGATTCAAAAATGTTAAAAAACATACATTTTTTAACATTATGTCTGAACATATTGATTTTATTGATGTTTTAAAGAGAGCTATTTTAGCATAACATCCAAAATGTTAAAGTTTGTTAGGTATCATTACTTTTTTTAACATTTTATGTATTTTTTTGCGGACGAGATCGAAAAAGTACGACAGGATGTATTTAGATGATAAAAATTGAAAGGACTTCTTATGATTAACCAAACTTATATTGATGATAAAAAGATTAAAGACATTTTGACTTACATTTCTGGAATGAGACATGCTGAACAAATCCGGATGATGTTCCTATGTTCCTTAAATGGGATGAGAAGCATTAACTTTTGTTATCTGCAAATCAAAGATGTCTATAATCCAGATCTCTCTGTTAAAGATGTTATTTGTCTTGATGAAAATAAAAATAAAGGTAAGTTTGGGGCAAACTATTATTTAAATAGTCAAATGAAGAAAGAATTTAAGGAATATTTAAAATACTTAAAATCCAAAGATGATGAATTAAATCCAGATGATTACCTTTTTAAATCTCAAAAGTTAAACAAACCCTATAATAGAGTTTCAATCAGTAGGTTATTTTCTAACATTTATAAAAAGTTCAATATTCATGGGGCAAGTCATTTTGGTCGGCATTTGTTCGTGTCCAAGTTGGTTAATAGTGGTGTCAATATCTGTTTGGTTCAAAGATTAGCCAATCACAGGAATATCAGCACAACTCAAAGGTATTTCAACTATAATCCTCAAATGTTATCCAATGCTGTGGAGAGTTTGAAGATATAAGGTCTTGACTTTGTGATTTTAAATTTTCCAAAATCAAGACATCTGTCCGATTGTATTTTGAGGGTATGAAAGACATCTGTCTAATTGGGAAGAAAATAAAAATGACAAAGTAAGACAATGAAGGTAAAATATCATCCTCTTTGAAACAGGTTTAAATGATGAACTTTTTAGGTTTTTGAAGTGCTTTGTGACGTGTAACCGGTAGCAAAAATTTAGGGGCAAAAATTCGGGAAAATTTTTGTTATTTTTTAATTATTTCAAAAACTTATAACCAGGTCTCCGGCTAGAGGTACCAAAACATACAACTCCCACTTCGGGAGTTGTTTTTTTTATTTATTTCCAAGCGGTTATGCTGGTTCGATAACTGTTCGATTGTGGAGGGCTTGTTTTGGAAGTTTATTGAACTTTTAGGATGACTTGTTATCTATTTTTTTACCGTTAAAATTAAAAAGGGAAAAATAAGAATAAAATCATTGATTCTGTTCTTTATTGAGATGTTTTTTTTGTAGATATAAAAAAAACTTAGAAATGGTTTGTACTAGATAATAATTAGCAATTCCCCACGCAATAACGATAAAAACGACTGTTGGAATGGTTATATATGAATATGTGATAAGCGTATCTTTATAATTGGTTAAGGTATGTGAAAAAAGAGCCAAAGGAGTTTGTTGTAGTACATAAATGGGGAGTATGAACTTTCCTAATTTTAAAAAGAAAGGATGGTTTGTTGCCTGTGATAGATAGCCTTTTTTTTGTATGAAAAGATAAAATAAAATTGTTGATGGAATAAAAACAAAAAGGGGAGATATATATAAATCTTTAAAGAACATGCAACACACAGTATATCCTAAAAAGAAACATTCATACCCAGTATAAAAGAGCTTATTTATCAAAAGGTTCTTTATTTTACAACATGTTATGTTGAAATTTGAGGGGGGTAACATATTGAATAACAAATAACCAACACCCATGCTGAGAATGCCTCTAAAATATCCGGCATTTAAAAAATTGATTTTTTCCCATGTGAGCCATCTGTTATATGTTAGCATATAGCAAAGTGAAATAAAACAAGAAATACCAACAATCAAATTGATTTGTTCTTTTTTAAGTGTTTTCATTAAACTGAATAAACACAAAGAAAGCCAGAACCAAACATTGATGTACCATGCAATGTTTACAAATAAATCATGATGCCAAATGGGTGTTAAAAAGATATTATTCAAAATAGTTTTTGCTGAATAATTTTTAAATGGTATTAGCGTTAAAATGGCGATAATCAAAAAAGGCATAAAAGAGATTATTTTCTTTTTAGCAAAATCTATAATGTTTAATTTTTTGTTGAATGTTGTAGCACATAAAAAGCCAGAAATAAGAAAAAAAAGCTCAATGGCATATCCACCCTCACACCAAAACCCCAGTTGTCGGATAAAATGGTAGAGAATGACAATAATTGTAAAGATAATCTTGAGAAAATTGAAATTATAATAGTAAGTTGTTTTCATATAAGCCCCTTTTCCTTTGGATGAGAATATATGGAAAAAGTAGATTTGTCAATAATAATGCGTGTGTAATTTATAATCTATTTATATTAGCATTAGAAAAAACATTTGTTAACTAAAATTAATGTCTTTTAATTAAAGTCTAGTCGTTATCTATGTGCAAGTAAAGATCAAATATTTATCAAACACAACCTCCGGCCCTTGGGGCAGGTTTATGTGAATTGTTCAAATTGTGATTGAAAGGAAAGGTTTTCAATTAAACGATACAACTCATCAATTTCTTTGATATTATTAGCTCGGTATTCGGAAAGCCGGCTGTACCAAGTCTTATAACTCCCATTTTGGGAGTTGTTTTTTTGTTTGTTTCCAAGTGGTTATGCTGGTTCGATAACTGTTCGATTGTGGAGGGCTTAATTTTCTCATTTATCGAACTCTTTTTTGTGATTTTGTTGTAAAACAAGGCGTTATATCAGTTCAAGTTCAACTAGCCCCTAAGACCTAATCATAAACAAAATAATTTATTGAGTTTGACAGAATAATTTTGTATGATAAGCAAAATATTATGGAAGGAGCTAAAATGAAAAAAATAGGTATGTGCTTTTTTTTAACAGTGCTTATTTTTATCGGGATTTATTTTTATGTAAATCAACAGGTGATGGTTTCGGTTGTTTTGCCAACATATAATCGTGAAAAATATCTCAAAAGGTCTTTAGATTCACTAATGACACAAACATACAAAAATTTCGAAGTTATTGTCGTTGATGATGGTTCAACTGACGGGACATCAAACCTTTTGAAAGAATATCAAAAAAAATTTAAAAACCTCAAAATTGTTACGCATGAGAAAAATTTAGGTGTTTCACAAGCGAGAAACACTGGGAATCGGTATGCAAAAGGTAAATATATTGCAATTATGGATTCTGATGATTTTGCTATGCCCAATTTTTTGGAAAAAACAGTTGATTTTATGGAGAAGAACTCATCTGTAACAATTGGAATTCCACCTAAAAATAAATATAAGCCAGATGAAGAAGATGATTTTTTAAATCCAACCACGCATAGGGTGGATTACCCTTTATATTGGATTGTAGGAGGAAATTATTTTTCTAATGTTGGGAATATTTTTAGACGAGATTTTATTTTAAAAAAACGTATTGAATATAATGCCGAATATACCTGTGGCGAGGATTATGATTTTTGGGTTCAAATGATATTAAAGGGCGCCGTTATTTCAAAAATACCTAGTGATACACATTTAATTGTGTTTCGTGAACGAGGTGGATTGTCTTCGGATCTAGTAAAATGTCGAGAAACAAATGCTATTATCCAGAAAAAAATTCATAAAAGTGTGGATTATCATAGTGAATTTTATGAGGATGATCGTTGCGCTGTGGCACAAAAGCTCTTAAAAAAATATCCTAATGTGTTTTTGGAACAAGAATTAGATAAAATTGAAAAAATGTGTCCTTTAAAAACAGATGTTTTTATAAAACTTATTCATCCATTTTATCATGATTACTTTATTTTTGAGAAAAATCCAAAAAAAGGCTATCGCAAAATCACGTTAGATTCAGCTCAGATCTTGTCTTTTCATCCAAATAAAGAAATAACAATTAATTGGGATAAATGGGATAAAGAAACATTTATTTATAATGAGCAATATGGTGTTTATATTCTAAAAAAAGAATAACCCCCTTGCAAGAGATAAAAAAGAAAACAAGAAATATCAAAAATCCATCTTTCAACTTGAATTGGATTTAAAATCTAAACAAAAAAACAACCTCGGTTTTTGTAAAGCCGAGGTTGTTGGGCATAATTTGTTAAATTGTCTATATCAATATTCATTTCGACACAAAAAAACTAAAAATGCAACTTATTTTGCATTCTTTTGAGAGATATTTAATTTGTGATGTCGATATCCTGAATTAAAATTTCAGGAACGCCACCTGCTGTGCCAACTTTTTAAAATCTGTTAAATGTTTGGCTCGGTATTCGGAAAGCCGGCTGTACCAAAACATGCAACTCCCGCTTCGGGAGTTGTTTTTTATTTGTATTTCAAACATTTATGCTGGTTCGATAGTGGTTCGATTTTGTAAGGCTTCATTTTTCAATTTATCGAACTATTGTGCAAAATCTATTCTTCAGCATCTCTAAATATGCCACGCATGAAGTCAAATGAAACTCCTATATTTCCAATGGGTCCGAGGTTGTTTTTTGCAATAATAATTTTACATTTGTTTCTTATTTTATCACATTTATTTTCCCATTCTTTATATCGTTGTTCAAAATGATTCTGTGGTTCGTATTTATGTTTTTGAGGTAATTGATTTTGAAGGTAATATATCTTGCGATATAAAAAAATAATTTTATCAGTTGGGTCATTTTTTTGAGTGTATCCGACAATATCAAACCACTTTGGTATTTTGTTTTTTCTATATTCAAGTGTGCGTTTTAATTGACTTAATACTATAATTGGAACATTCATTCGTATAGCTATTTTTTTTAATTCATTTAAAATGGACATATAATCATCTGTATCTTTTTCAATTAATTGAAGATAATCAATGATAATACATCCAATTTGTTGTTTAGAATTTACTATTTGTATTTCTTCTTTAATTTCTTTTATGGTGTTTCCCTTGTTGGATAAATAAATTGGTAATTTTGATAGGGATAAACACGAATTTATAACATTTTCTTCAATTTTGGTATCTTTTATTCCTTTCATTCTGTCCCAATGTGAGAATTCTGTTTCTAAATTAATAAAACGAGGGATAAGAGATAAATTTGTTTCAGCTAAATTAAAATAAAGAATGCATTTATCTATACTTTGATTTTCTTTTTCTAAATCAAAAAAATATTTGCTTATATTATAGGCGATATTAATTGCAAAGGCAGTTTTCCCCATTGCAGGACGAGCGCCAATTAAAATTAAATCTCCTTTTTGAAAGCCGTTTGTGTATGTGTCAAAAATCCTTAAACCACTTGGAAGTCCGACAGGGGTATGTGGATGATTTTTTTTAAATTCTATTTCATTTAAAAAATCATTCAGTGATGTTGAAATGTGATTTTTGTGCATATTTTATACTCCTTTGATAAAAAGAGTATAAAATACTTATATGTCATTTTTTGACGTATTTGCTTAAAAGTTCTTCCCATTTCTTAAGTTTGCCCTCAGGCCCCATACGAGCAAAAGCCGAACTGGGTGAAGGTAAAATATGCTCTTCTCCATTCGACATTTTTTCTAACCAATTTTTATATGTTTCATCAACTTGTTTCAAATATCTTTTATAATATTTAAATGCTTTTTTACTACTGAAACAAATACATTCCAATTGTGGACATTCTGTTTTTAAAGTTGTTAAATCATTGTATTCAGGCTCTTTGATGGATGAATCTTTACTCTTATCAATATAGCAAGATTTAATCATATCCCATAAGCCAATTTTATGTTTTTTTAAGAAGTTTTTTCTATTTTCTATTAATTGATTGTTTTCATTTGGTGAGGAATCTTTTAAATGTTCAACTGATTTATCCCCAAAAATTGTACTCATCATCGTCCAAAATTGATTGGTTGATTTATGATAAAAGAATGTATCTCTGGATGCTTCCGATGGAAACGTTCCCAAAATAACAACTTTTGCGTCTGGTTCAATATATTTCAAATCTGCAAATTTTCTTTCCATTTTTTATTTCCTTTTAGGTTTAATGACTTTAACTTTATTTCCCCAAGTGTATAAATGCCAATCCATTTCTTTTTGACCTCCGGCAAAAAATTTGACTGTCAAAGTGCCATCAGGATTTTTTATCATCTGTTGCGAGGGATGGAATTCATATTTTGAGGCATCATCTGCTGTTTCTGCATCAAATAACCATTCTACCTCTACAGGATCTTCACGATACACCCCAAAGCAATCTTTTGTAAAATCTTCTAATGAAAAACTTTCATCTTTTCTGAAAATATTATCAGTTAGTTGAACATCTGATAACTTATGCAGTGCAAAATAACGATATTCTTTTGTTTTATCGGAATAGGCGACCAAATAATGTTTGTTTCCGTATAAAAAGCCATAAGGTGCAACCGTTTGTTTTTCGTCCTTATAAGTTATTGTAATTTTCTTAGTGGATAAAATAGCTTCTTTTATAATCTCTAAATAATCAGTGTTAATTTTGATTTTGGGACCAACACGACGCGCAAAACCTTGTGCTTTCAGCAAAACTTCGACATCTGGTTCTATTTTCCTGAGTGTGTCTTGTTTTATTGAGGCTGTTATTTTTTTAATAATTGTATTTAATTGAATGGCTTTGTCGGATAGTTTTTCTTTTTCTAAAGCATCTTTTGCCAAGTTTAAGCAAGCCAAATCATCTGCTGAAAATTGAATGAAATCTTTCAATGTTCCTTGAGGAATTCGCCACCTTTTTTGACGATTATCACCCTCGATTTCTTCTGTTTGAATAAAACGAGAAACAATCATATCCCTCATTCTTTCTGCAGTTCGTCTGGATACTTGGAAACGATTCATTATATCTAAAAGACTAACGCCATCACGACTTGATTGCATCCAAATTGCTAAATCTAATAAATTTTCTGTTTTTTTATAAGACATTATAAGCTCCTTATACATCAAGTATACGACAAATTTTGACATAGTCAAGGAATTTTTCAACTTCTGATTATAGGGTTTAGATGACTTGTTCAAGTTGTGATTGAAAGGAAAGGCTTTCAATTAAACGATATAAATCATCAATTTCTTTGATATTATTGGCTCGGTATTCGGAAAGCCGGCTGTACCAAAACATGCAACTCCCATCTTGGGAGTTGTTTTCTCATTACAATAAAAAAAGCCTCATTTTATGAGGCTTTTTAACAAGGGTTATATTAATTAAAAGGAACTCCTTTGGCGTCTTTTGTAACGGTAATAATTTCAATAAGGACCCAAATACCAACAATAATTAAAGGGATAACCAACCAAAAAAGAAGAATTGTTAAAAGAAGTTGAGTTAACCCTTTCCCTGTATAGCCTGCGTAAAAGTTGTGAATTCCAAAACCACCGAAGAAAAGTGCTAATAATATATAAACAGCACGATTTTTAGGTGCTTTTAATGATGGATTTTCTAACTCTTTTAAAATCCTTTCTTTTTGTTGTGTGAATTCTGCTTCGGAAATAAGGCCTTTTTCTTTAAGGTCAGCCAACTTGGATAAATTATCAACATCGTTCATTTTTTATACTCCTTTTTTGTAACAACACATTTTGTATCATACAAAAGTAATAATCTTGTGTAAAGAGATGTCATATATTTTTATGATGTTTTCTTTTTGATAGAAACAACTCTTTTCCATAAATTGGAAAGGTATTTTAAAAAATAATATCCTGAAATACCGTAAATGCAAACTAAAATTAATGTAATACAAATAGTTAGTAGCGGGTACTGGTCTAAAAGATTTTTGTTGTCAAAATAAATGGTGTAAAAAATCGAAATAGGGGACATTTGCAATAAATAAATTGGCAAGATAAAGTTTTTAATTTTTGAAAAGGAAGGTTGGTTTGTAAATGTTGAAAGCCACCCCTTTTGTTGGGTGAAAAGATAGATAAGAATAGCTGATGAAACAAGAATAACATATGGGGAAATGAACAACTTCTGAATAAACATGCTAAAAATGGTATAAAATAAGAAAAAGCATTCAAGACATGTAAAGAATATTTTTTTTAACAAGTATAGATTTGTTTTCTTTGTATGTTTGTTTATTGTCAACTGAGGCACTGTATAAGATAAAAGATAGCCAATGCCCATGCCGGCCATTCCTCTTAAATAACCTGTATCAATCCCATTGATTTTTTGCCAACCAATCCATTTGTCGTGAGATATCATTGTGATAATTGAATAACAGGTGAGAAGAGAGATAATCAAAAGAAGGTGTTTTTTCTGGAACGTTTTAGCTAAGCAAAATAGGCCAAGGGAAATCCAAAACCACACAGTGATATACCATGCATGTAAAGCGAATAAATTTTTACCAAAAAAAGGATTAAGGAGTATGTTATTCAATATCTGTTTGATCGAAATGATATAGTTGGGCATGAGGGTTAAAATAGCTAGGATTAAAAGAGGCATAAATGAAAAAATTCTTTTTTTTGAAAATTTAAGGACAGAAATATTCTTGTCAAAAGTCGTTGCACATAAAAAACCTGAAATAATAAAAAATAATTCAACAGCATAACCACCTTGGTTCCAAAATCCCATAAAACGCACAAAATGGTACAAAACAACAATTAATGTGAAAATTATTTTTAAAAAGTTAAAGTTATGATAATAAAGTGTGTACATTTCAGATCCTTTCTAATGTTTATTTTTTTATTCATAGAAGAAATAAATATTTTTGTCAATATTGAGGCGTGGTTTATCTCCTTTATTTTAAAATTTTTTTATCTTTTCTTGAGGGGTGAATTGTAGTGTTGTATAAAAAAGATTGACAAATTATATATAGTATGATATACTAAGTTAAATTTGCAACTTTAATGCTATAAAAAGGGGTTTTGAATGGAAAAAGAGGACACGTTGAAAGAACCACTTTCACCACAAGAGATATCGAGTATGACAAAAAAAATTTTGTCATACATTGATGGATGTATGGAGGAGTTGAGTCAAAAATCTTTTTCTAATCCTGTTGAAAAAATGCTTTATTTAGCTAAACATGGTTTTGCCTCTTTGTCAGATGATATTTTTAAACTTGTTAATCCAAATGAAGATTTATCCCTTATTGAAAAAGCTCGTTATTCAAAAGAGGCGTTGATTGATGTTAATTTGTCAGATGAAGAAGGGGATACACTACTTCATTATTTAGCGACAAAGCATTATCGTTGTCCATTGAGTGAATATTTGTTAGCAAAAGGTGCTGATGCGAATTTGTTGAACCAAAAAGGTGAGACACCGTTGAAAAAAAATGCCTTTCGTTTAAATGGATATGCGTATGATTTGATTCAAGCGACAAGTCTTGAAAATTTAAATAAGGTTTATCCTGATGGGGAAACAATTTTGACCACTTTTGTTCAAAAAGGTTGTTCTTGTAAGTTGGAAGAAATGTCGTTTGTTCTTCAAAAGGCAGGGGTAGATTTAAATCAAGTGAATTTGAAAGGGCATACACCTCTTTATTATCTAGCTAATCGTTTGATTGAAAGTGAAAAAGAGGGAGATGTTAATTCCAATTTGCAACAGGCTTTTTTATTTTTTGTTGAAAATGGGGCTCTTTTTACACGAGAAGAAGTTTTAGAGCTTGATATTTTTAACTCATTGAAAGAAAAGGGTATTCTTCTTTTGGGAGTGCCTTCAAATGAATTTAAAAATGAGCATGACCAACTGGGTAATTCGCCATTGCATGGGATGATTATTTCAGAGGCATTTAAACAACCTTATTGTGATTTGAAGGATTCAAAAGGGCGAGATTTAACCTTTAAATTAGTGGATAAATGTTTGGAAATGGCTTCAGTAAACGCTAAAAATAATTACCTTATTTTGCCAATGGATTTATTGGTTAAAAAAGGAGAAGTTAATTCTCCATTGGGTGAGTATTTGCGTGAAAAAGGGGGAAAATCTAGTGATGAGCGTGCTAATGATTTAGCGCAGCAGTTGGCAGATGCTAAAGGGGATAAGGATTTAGAAAATTTAATTTTTAGATATTATCAAGGTTTGGAATTGGGGAATAGCCATTTTAGAGAAAGTATGTATCTGGACCGTTTTTCATCCCCTGAGGCATTGTTAGAAGAGATGTATGAAAATCGCTCAAAATCAAAACGTCAGCAGGAAGAAGAACGCTTGGCAAAAGAAAATCCGGGGAAAGACGCATGCCAATTATATCTAGAAAGAAAGTATGGACGAAGAAGGGATGATTTTTTCTAACATATTGTTTTAATAATGGTTTTTATATTTAAGTGGATGAAAATTTGTTTTTGGTGTAAAATAAAAAGAGGAGAAAATAGGTGGAGGGTATTATGGTAAATGCGATGGATAAAATTGTTGTCAGGTTTGGGGCAAAAAGAATCAGTTTTGAAGAACGTATGGCTATTGAAAGGGCAAAGGCTAGATTAAAACAGCTTGAAAGTGAGCCATCAATTTCTTTGATGAGTGTTATAAAAAAACAAAAAAAAGAGCTTCAAAAAATCATCAAGAAAGACTCTAAGTTTAAGGAATTGCCTTTGCGTGAATTTTTAAATTTAAAATTTAAAGATTTATCTCCTATTGAAAGGAAACTTCAAATCAGCCTTCGATTTTTGCATAAACAAAATCAAGAAACACCCCTATTTAAACAATTTCCTGACAGAGATGAACAATTATTTATTGATTGCACAACGGAAGCGATGATGTTGGCAGGGGGCTCTTTTTTTGGTGGGATGAATATGGTTGTTGTTGGGAATAAACCTATGAAAGAAGACGATTTGGTTGAGATTCTTGCCCATGAATTAAAGCATGCAGAACAATGGATTAGTCCAGAGGAAAAAGCAACATTTAATAATTACCAACATCACCAAATTTCATTTTTAAAAGAAGCGCAAGCATACGCAGCAGGGAAACATGCGAGATTTTTGTTTGAAAAAAGATTATATAATTTTTTGGAAAATGAAAATCCGGAAATTAAAGTTCTTTTATCGTTGTTTGGAGAAGAGAAAGGGATTGATGGTTTGATTGAATCCACTTCCCCCAAACACATTGTGGATCATTTAAATTCTTTTTTTGATAAGGAAGAATACGTAAATACATACAAAGATACTTATGATGAAAGACACCCTATTTTATTTTCAGACAAGGCGTTAACAAGAATTCCTTCAGTTTTTGGAATTGATAAAAAAGATGAAGTTAAGGTTTTAAATGTTTTGAACAAACGTGTTCCAAAACAAGCAAGAACACCGGATAATCAATTTTTTCAAGCCGTTGAAAATCAGCGATTTGATAAGGTTGAACAACTGGCTTCAGCCAAAAATAAGGATGGGTCATACTTTGTATCAAATGAAATTTTTAGCCAATATTTAATGTGTTATTGCCATGATAATTTGAAATTATTTAATGCGATGCTAAATACAGGGCGTGTTTCAGGTGATGATTTGAAAATGGTATTTATGAGTGTTTTTCATTTTTCTCCAGATGAAGAAATTACGCCAGGTTCTTTACTTGAAAGACAGAATATTTTTGATTTAGCTGTTGCGGCAAAAGATAAAAAAGGGCGTTTTTTGATTTCAGCTGAAGATATTCATGACATTATTGAGTTTTCTGAAGTGATGGAGGGTGAGAAAATAAAACCATTATTGGAGCATGCCAATGCTTGTTTGAAAAAAAGAACAGCCCTAGTTAAGAAAAGAAAAAATGAGGGCAATAGTCCAGTTTAGATAAAAAAAGAGGATTTTAAATCCTCTTTTTTTATCAATGGGGTTATTGATTAAAAAGAATGTGTTTTATTTTGTGATGAATCTCTTTATTTTCCAAAATAGGCTCGTTGAATAAAGAGGCGTGTTGCCCTTCAACAAAATAAAAAACATTTGCGCCTGAATGATTCTTTTTTGTGTAAGCGCATGAGTCGGTCAGTCCTCCTGTTTCGTGATCGGCAAGAATAATAACGGTTGTTTTTTTATCTTCATTTGAAAACTCAATGGCTTGTTGAACAGCATTGTCAAATCTTAGTAAAGCTTCTTGCATTTTTTCAAGATTATTATGATGAGATTGTTTGTCAATTTCTGATTCTTCAATCATCATAAAAAAGGGTTTGTCTGAATTTTTTAATTGATTTAAAACAAGGCGCATTTCTTGATCAATATATTGAACAGATTGAATGTCCATTTTTTTGAGTGCTTTTTTAAGATATTCTTCAATCTTTTGGGTGTTATATCGAGACTCTGTGTGGGCATAAAAGGCTGAAGGGGTTGCTCC
>JAFTTR010000009.1 GCA_017466695.1 Alphaproteobacteria bacterium
AAGAACTGATAGATGCTGGTGCAGATGTAAATGCAGTGGGTGATAAAGGTAATACCCCTTTACACCATGCAGTGAATTATATGCTTCCAGATTTTGTTGAAGTACTTATTAAAAATGGCGCTAATGTTAATGTTCCCAATGAGGCAGGGGAAACGCCATTAGACTTGGTGATTGATTTTTTGAATGAAGACGTTGCCCAAAATGATGGAGAAAATATTGAAAAGTTAAAGCAAATAGCTGTGTTGTTAAGACAAAAAGGAGCTCAAGCAACACAAAAACTATCTGATGAGGCTCAAAAGTTAGAAGGTGTAAGAGAAGCTTTTGGACTTGTTGATCAGCCAACTCCTAAACCAGAGGAAGACAAATCTGTAGAGCCAACGGTGGAAGAATTTTTTGCTGAGTTGAGAAAAGACGAAGTCAATTCTCAAACAGTTAAGGATTTATTAGAAAGAGGGGCAAAGGCTTATATCAACGAATTTGACCCTAAAGAAGGTGTTCCAACAAGTGGAATGACGCCAGTGGCAATTGCTGTCATGCGTGGTGATGTTGAATTGCTTAGAACGTTCATTGCAAAAGAAGCAGATGTGAATAAACCTTCTAAAGATGGGCAGACCCCATTGGCATTGGCTCTTCAAGAGCTTAAAAAAGCAGAGCAATCAGGTAATGCGGATGAAATTAAAGTAGCTGAAGAGATTGTGAAAACTTTAAGAGAGGCTGGGGCAAAAGATAAAGAAGAACCAACTGTTGAAGTTGATGCTTTGGCTCGTCAAGAAGGTGAAACTTTAAGCGATTGGTATAAAAGAGTTGCTACATATTGGCGTGATGAAGAGGCAAAAGTTAGAACACAACTTGCAGCTGAACAAGACGAAACGAAGAGAAATGAGCTTACAGAAAAAGCAACAGCGCAACATAAGTTGGCTGAGACGTATGCTAGATTGCATGATCTTGAAACCTCGTTAGCAAGTGAAACAGATCCTGAAAAGAAAAAGGAATTGTTAACAGAGTTAACGCAGCTTTCTGGTTTGTTGATGCAAGGGATTTCTGGATATTATGCTGTGTATCATAAAGATGTATTAACAGATCCAAATAATCCATTGACTATTCAAGGGCGTAATCAAGTTATGGAACTGAAGAAAGCGTCTGCTGAGTATCAAAAAGCCGTAACGGCTTTAAGTCAAGATAAAGGTCCTAAAGATGGAGAAAGACCAGCTCCTGATGATACGACGAGAGGTGGAGATGGATCTGATGCTGGACACACACCTGTGGGTCCAGGTTCTCAACCAGAAGTAAATGTTGGTGATGTTCCTAAGGTCGACAAACCAACAGATCCAACGGCTGTGACACCTGCACTTGTGGATTCTGTTGCTCATGCAAAACATGATGGCGCACAAGAAAAGAGCTGGTGGGAACGCAACCAAGAATGGATTTGGTGGGCTTTAGGTATTATTGTTGCGGCTGTCCTTGGGTACTTTGGATTTAGAAAAGGGGGCTGGTTCAATAAAGATAAGAAAAAAACAACAACCACTTCTAATTCAAACTCAAATGAGAACTCAAACTCTAATACGAATACAGATAACAATAATACGAATACGGATAGTGGAAATACAGGTACAGATTCAAATACTGGCTCAACCAATGATACATTGGCAAACAGTGGTAAGTTGTATTCTACGCAAGAGGTTAACTCAGCCATTGCTGCAAATCTACAAAACATCCTAAATAGAGAGTAATGTTTTCTGTATAGATAAAAAAATCCCTTGGCTTTTGGTTAGGGGATTTTTTTTGATAACAGTTTTTTTTAGATTATTCTTGAAAAGAAACTAAATTCATGCTAAACTTTTCAAAAGTTGATAAGTAAAAAGTGATTTTCTATAAAATACATATACTTATTTTTATTTATTTGAATTTTTAATACCATTTTAGGAGGTTTTATGAGAAGAAAATTAATCGCTGGTAATTGGAAAATGAATCAAACAAAAAAGGATGGTCTTGCTCTTGCAAAGGGTGTTTTTGAAGCCGTAGCTGCTCAAAAAGGGGATTTTGATGTTCTTGTTTGTCCACCAATGAGTTTGTTGGGATTAATAGCTGATTTACCTCATGATGGTGTTGCTTTAGGGTCTCAAGATGTTTCTGTAGCTCCAAAAGACTTTGGTGCATACACAGGGGATGTTTCAGCAGCTCAAGTTCTTGATTTGGGGGCGTCTTATGCGATTGTTGGTCACTCAGAAAGACGAGCAATGCGTTATGAAACAGACCTTGTTGTGCGTGAAAAAGCTGTAAATGCTATTTCAAAAGGGCTTATTCCTGTTATCTGTGTGGGTGAAACATTGGAAGAAAGAGAATCTGGTCAAGCATTGAGTGTTGTTTGTCGTCAGGTGAGGGAGTCTGTTCCTTCAACATCAACAGGTGAAAATACAGTAATTGCTTATGAACCTGTTTGGGCAATTGGAACGGGGAAAGTTCCTTCATTAGCTGATGTTGAAGAAATGCACACAGCAATTCGTGCTGAAGTTGCAGCTTTACTTGGGCAAGAAGTTGCTGACAATATGAGACTTTTATATGGTGGTTCAGTCAAACCAAGTAATGCACATGAATTGTTAAATGCTCAAAATGTGGATGGGGCTCTGATTGGGGGTGCCAGTTTGAAGGTTGAAGATTTTTGGGGTATTATTCAAACTCAATTATAATGGATGGAGAACCTGATGAAAAAGGCGTTTACCACACTTTTAGTACTTATCACATTTTCTTGTTATGGATGGGGCGTGCAAGCAAAAGGGCCTACTTCAAGGCAAGTTTCAACTTGTTTGTTAGGGCTTCCTCCGGTTATTTTAATCAGTCAAGATATGCGTGATATGAACTTTTCAAAAAGTCCCTTGGTAGACGCCTTTTGGGATTTTGAATCCACTCAAAAAGGCAAGGGTTTTTCTCATCAATATGAAAATACTTTTTGCAAGGCTCGAATTTCTTTTTATTCGGACAATCAAGGGCGTTTAAGCAATAATAAGGTGTTGCGTGAGTTGAAAGAGAAGACATCTTTTCCCGTTGATAGACAGCGTAATTTAAAGATTAGTCGAATTAAATTCTATGGTGTTTATGGACAAGATGAGGATGTTTCTAACACGTTACTCATGGGTAATTACAAAGATAATTTTTTAAGAATTCGGACTACTTGTTCAATTTTGCCTCGTTTTTCTGAAGAAGAATATGAAAGAAAGATTGATGAAATGACAACAATTTTCACCGAAGCTATTGTGGATGCTTTTAAAGCGTGTATGTAGATAAATAATCTTTCTTTTTTAATTGGTTAAATTAAGTTATTAAAGTTTTAGATTAAATTATATTTTTTTTAAATCAAGCACTTTTTCGTTGAAAAAGAGCTTGATTTTTTGTTTTTTTTTGTGCACTATAGCTTTATGAAGAGATCTTATTTTTTTAAACGCTTATTGCTTATTCCAATAACGTTATTTGGAATTATGTCTTTGAACTTTTTATTTGTTCAATTAGCGCCTGGTGGCCCTGTTGAACAAATGATGATTAAGTTAGAGACCGGCCTTACTCCAGATGCAACAGCCCGTATTTCTGGTACTGGTGCTTCTATGTCAAGTGCTGGAGTAAAAGCATCTGGCGCTGGTATTTCATATCGTGGGACCCAAGGGTTAAAAGAGGAGTTAAGACTTGAGCTTGAAAAACGCTTTGGTTTTGATAAGCCTGCTCATGAGCGCTTTTTCTTGATGATGAAAAATTATTTAACCTTTGATTTTGGCAAAAGTTTTTATCAAGATAAGAAAGTGATGGATTTAGTTATGGAAAAAATGCCTGTTTCTATTTCATTAGGTGTTTTTTCAACTGTTTTGATTTATTTAATCGCTATTCCATTAGGGATTAAACGAGCTGTGAAAAAAAATACCCCTTTTGATTGGGTGAGTGGTTTTTTCTTAACAATTGGTTATGCTGTGCCTTCTTTTTTATTGGCTATTTTTTTAATTGTGTTATTTGCTGGAGGCGAGTATTTTTCTTGGTTTTATTTAAAAGGGCTTGTGAGTGATAATTTTTCAAGTTTAACTTTTTTTGAAAAGGTTGTTGATTATTTGCGTCACATAACTTTGCCGGTGCTCTCCATGGCCATTGGGGGATTGGCTAGTCTTTGTTTTTTAACAAGAAATGCTTTTTTAGATGAACTTGGGAAGCAGTATGTTACAACAGCAAGAGCCAAAGGATTAAGTGAAAATGGGGTTCTTTATAAACATGTGTTTAGGAATGCTATGCTTATTGTGATTGCTGGGTTCCCCTCTATGCTGATTGGAATGTTGTTCACGGGTTCTGTTTTAATTGAAGTTATTTTTTCATTAGATGGCTTGGGGTTATTGGGATATGAAGCTGTTCAAAATAGGGATTATCCTGTTATTTTTGGAACATTGTATTTGTTTGCCTTATTGGGATTGGTATTAAATTTAATCAGTGATTTTATTTATACACTTATCGACCCACGTATTCATTTTGAAAAGAGGATGACATAATGAGTTTGTTGGGTGATAAAAGAAAACAAGCATTTAAACGGAATAAAAAAGCAAGGTTTTCTTGGTACTTGTTTTTGCTTATTTTTATTATTTCTCTTTGTGCGCCGTTTTTAGCAAATGATAAGCCTTTGATTTTAATGGATAAAAAAACGGTTTATTTCCCGATTTTTGAGTTTGTATCTGATGAGCGTTTAGGGGGGAAGTTACCAACAAGAGCTGATTTTTCGGACCCTTACACAAAAGAATATATTCAAAATAATGAGATATTTACACTGAATGCGCCGTTAAAATATGCTTATGATACAGTGGATTATAATTCTTTGACGCCTTTTCCATCAAAACCTGATAAAAAGCATTGGTTGGGGACAGATGATCAAGGACGTGATGTGTTGGCAAGATTATTATATGCCTTAAGAATCAGTCTTCTTTTTGGGATTTTGCTTACTTTTTTGTCAGCCATTATTGGTATTCTTGTGGGGGCAGTGCAAGGTTATTTTGGAGGGAAGGTTGATTTGATTATTGGACGCGTTTTAGAGATTTGGTCCTCTTTACCTCAATTATTTATTTTGATTATTGTTTCAAGTTTAATTAGTCCGTCTTTTTTTAGTTTGCTTTTTATTTTGTTATTATTTAGCTGGACACAGTTAACAGGTGTTGTCAGGGCTGAATTTTTAAAAACAAGGGGATTAGATTATGTGAAAGCTGCGAAAACCTTGGGTGTGAGTGATTTTATGATTATGTGGCGCCATATTTTACCAAATGCATTGGTTGCAACGATTACCTATATTCCATTTATGCTTTCTTCAGCGATTGTTTCTTTATCTGCTTTGGATTTCTTAGGTTTTGGGTTGCCGATTGGAACGCCAGGGTTGGGGGAACTTATCAGACAAGGGAAAGATAACTTATCAGCGCCATGGCTCGGCTTAACAGCGTTTTTTGTTATGACTCTTCTTTTATCTTTGCTTATTTTTATTGGGGAAGGGGTTCGAGACGCATTTGATCCACATCAGGAGGATAAAAATGCATAATTTATTAGAAATTAAAAATCTTTTTGTTTCATTTAAAAATTTTCAAGCAGTCAAAGGTGTTTCAATTGCCTTAAAACCTGCCGAGTTTGTTGCTTTGATTGGGAATAGTGGTTCTGGCAAATCAACTGTTGCTCAAAGTATTTTAAAACTGCATCGAAATGCCACGTATAAAGGGGATATTTATTTAAAGAAAACAAACTTGATGAAATTGGACGAAAAACAGTTGCAACAAGTCAGGGGACGAAAAATCAGCATGATTTTTCAAGAACCGATGACAAGTTTAAATCCATTACATACAGCTGGGGCTCAGATTATGGAAGTGTTAAAACTTCATCATATGAAAGCTCTGAAAGAAGAAGTTTTCCGTCTTTTAAAATTGGTTGAGTTAACAGATTGTGAAAGAATTTATAACTCATATCCTCATATGCTTTCTGGTGGGCAACGCCAACGGGTAATGATTGCAATGGCATTAGCAGCTAAGCCTTTTTTGTTAATTGCAGATGAAGCCACAACAGCTTTAGATGTAACAGTTCAAGCTGAGATTTTAAGTTTGCTGAAACGATTGCAACGTAAATTAAAATTAGCTATTTTATTTATCACACATGACCAATCCATTGTACGAAAAATGGCTGATCGTGTGTATGTGATGAAATCAGGTTTAGTTGTTTCAACAAAAATGCCTTTTGTGAATAAACCAAGATTAAAACCTTTTGAAGAAGGGGAAGGGCGACCCTTATTAGAGGTTAAAAATTTGAATGTTTCTTATGGTGCTTTTAAAGCTGTTCAAAATGTTTCTTTTTCATTAAAAAAAGGGCAAACGCTTGGTATTGTTGGGGAAAGTGGCGCAGGGAAGTCCTCATTAGTTCAAGCGCTCATGCGCCTTGTTCCGTCAACTGGGGAAGTTTTAATTGATAAAGATAATTTTTTAACACTTGAGGGGAAGAATCTTTTTAAAAAACGAGCTGATATTCAAATGGTTATGCAAGATCCAGCTGGCTCTTTAAATCCTCGTTTAACGGTTTTTGACATTGTGCAAGAAGGCTTGAAAATTCATCAACCTCGTTTAAAATCAAAAGAAAGGTTAGCACTGGTTGAAGAGGTGTTGCTTTCTGTTGGGCTTAATCCTTCCTTATTGCTCTCAAGATACCCACACGAGCTTTCTGGTGGCCAAAAAGCAAGAGTTGCCTTGGCAAGAGTTTTGATTTTGAAACCTAAAATTTTGATTTTAGATGAAGTAATGGCTTCCCTAGATAAACACACGCAAGGTAAATTAAAATACCTTTTATTCAAATTGCAAGAAAAATATCATTTTATTTATTTATTCATCACGCATGATATGGGTTTTCTTCAATCGGTGAGTGATTATGTTCTTGTGATGAAATCTGGCGTTGTTGAAGAGTATGGTAAATTAAATGAAGTTCTTTTAAATCCACAATCTTCTTATACTAAAACATTAATAAAAGCTTCGCTGTAAATGGGATAAAAAAGCTCTAAAATGGTGCCTTAGATATAAATTGGATGACAAAAATCTTAAATGGATTTGGACTATTCAAAATGGATAGAAAAAAAGCCTCTAAATTTTGTGATTACAATTCTTAGAGGCTTTTTTATAAGATAAGAGACGTTTTGTCTTAATTATTTACTTTTTCTTTTTTTTTAGATGTTTTTTCTTTTTTTGAATTATCTTTCAAGAAAGTTAAAGTATCTCCTTTCTTCGTGAATGTTTCTTCATTTGGCCAAGAATCCCATTTAATAACAAGCGTATCTTTTGTTTCTTTTAAGATTTTCCCTGTTTCTGTCATGATACTTGCACGATAGAATGTTTTATCTTTTTTAATAACGAAGATATCCGACCAATAGGGGTGTTTCACATTAAATGTACGTGCATCTTTTTCTTTTTTATTAATGATTTGTTTTGAAAATTTATATTCTTTTTGTTGATTTTTAATGAACGTTTCTGGTTTGCTATAATTATTCCATTTAATTGTGATATACCCATCATCTATATCTAATACTGTTCCTTTTTCGGAAGGGATGTCTTTGCGATAAACGTGCAAATCATCCTTAAACGCAATAAAAGTTGACCAGTCTTTATGTTCTAAATAAAGGGTTTTTTCTCCTTCTTGAGGACATTGATTTTTATATCTTTTTTCTAATAATTCTTGATTGAGGATGCTTTTTTCTTTGTTTGATTTAACCATTTCTTTTAGCATGATACAGCGATTGACCGGACCATTAAAGGCACCTAAAATTTCATAGGGGGCATCAAAAAATGGTTTTAATTTTTCACGTTGCAATTTTTTAAATGATTCAGCTTGGGTGTAGCTGTAATTCTTAGGTTTGATTAATCCTTTCATATATCCAAAAATTAACACCCCTTCATTCATGGCTGAAATTTTTCCTCCATGTTCGAGAACTTTTTTATAAAGACCGCAATCTTCTGCATATAAATAGTTTTCATCATATCGAATGTTATTTTCATCTAAAAAGTCTTTACGAATAATGATTGTTGGGTGTGCGAGGCCACTTGAAAAATAAGTGTTTATTTCAAGCTCGTCTGGATTGGTTAAAATAGGGTCTTTTGTGCTTTTAGGTGTGTTTTCACCACTAAAACCAGCGCCCATAATGGCAATGTGAGGATTTTTCTCCATCGTGAGAACTTGTCTTTCAACACGATAAGGCATGGATTTATCATCATCATCCATTCTTAAAATATATTTACCTTTTGCAGCATCTAAACCTTTGTTAAGGCCGGCAACAAGGCCTTGGTTTGTCTCATTTGTTAAAACAACAACACGAGAATCTTTTTTCGCATATTCAGCTAAAATCTTTGCTGTCCCATCTGTGGAGCCATCATTGACAACAATAATTTCAAAGTCGTCATATGTTTGATTAAGCATGGAATCCATCGCTCCTCGAAGAGATTTTTCACGATTATATGTTGACATGACAAAAGAAGCCATTGGTCTTGAAAATGCTTTTTTTATTCTTTTAGCAAGGATATCGCCATATTCCCCAGATAAAAAACCAGCCCCATAAAAAACAGCACATAACAAGGCAATGGATGAAACTTTTTTATAACTTTTAATTGTTTTTTTCTTTTTCATGATTTTGTCCCTTGAAAGTTGTATTTATTCTTTTGTTTGTAGCATATTCAATTTTTGATAACAAGTTAAAATTTTAAAAAATATTTTTTTTGAAATCTTGGCCTCTTTCTTCAAAATTTTTATAAAGGTTGTAACTAGGAGCCCCTGGGGAAAGAAGAACAATTCCATTTTCTTTTGTGTAGGTTTTGGCAAATTGAACAGCCTCAGTCATGTTTTGAGCGTTTAAGCAAAAGATATTTTTTTCTTTCGCAAGTGCATAAGCTTTTGCTCCTGTGTCAGGCAGTGTGATAAGGCAGACCCTTTCTTTTATTGTGCTTAAAAATTGAATAAGCTCTTCATATTCTTGTCCTCGATCCATCCCCCCAATCAACAATGTGATGAAAGGATAAGCTAAAAAAGCCTTAACAGCTGCAATGGCTGTTTCTGGTGTGGTTGAAATGCTGTCATCAACATAGGTTATTTTGTTTTTCTGTCCGAGGATTTGTAATCTGTGAGGTAAAGGTGTGAAACTTTCGAAGGCTTTTTTTGCCTTTTGTAGCTGGTATCCCATTTGTTTTAGAACACACAAAACAGCACACGCATTTTCAATGTTGTGTTCCCCATTGAGTGAAAGGTATTTTGTTTCAAAAAGTTTTGTTTCCCCATCATAAAAAAATCCTTCTTTATGATGAATACCTAATGGGTCGTTAAAAAAGAGCCTGTTTTTTAAATGATTTGTTTTTTCAATACTTTTTTCGTGTTTTTTATTAATGACGCAAATTTGACTTTGATTTAATAAATTGATTTTATCCTCATAATATTTGTTATGTGTGATGTGCCATTGCAAATGTTCAGGATAGAGATTTGTCAAGAGGGCTATGTCAACTTCGGCTTTTATATCTGCTGTTTGGTAACTTGAAAGTTCAGCAATAATTAAATCCTTTTTTTCTTTTAAACATAAAATGAGAGGTTTTCCAATGTTTCCAGCAAGACCTACATTTGCGCCCAATGTTTTTAAGGTGTGAAAGAGCAGGGAGGAGGTTGTGCTTTTCCCTTTTGTCCCTGTTACAGCAATAACCTTGGTTTTATCCTCTTTATTTTTGAAAAAAAGATTTGTTCCAGAAGTACAAACAACGCCTTTCTTAATTGCTTCTTGAATTTCAGGTCGATATAGAGAAACACCTGGAGATTTAATCAGCACATCAGCTTTTAAAATATCAGCAGTATTTTCTTCTGTGATGGCTAAAATTGTTGTATTAAAGGTGTTGAGTTTTAAAATTTCTTGAACGGCCGTTCCTTCTTTTCCCATTCCCCAAATGGCGATGGTTTTATTAGATAAGTCTTGAAATTTCATCATATATCTCCTTTGGGATAAGGTGTTCTTTTGAAAGTTGGAATACATCTTTTTGAGGGATGGGCACTTTCGATTTTAACGCTTGAATAATTTTATCAGCTTGGTATTCTTCTTTTTTTAATAAAAGGTGAAAAGCAGCTCGGCATTCATCAATTTCTCCTACGCATTCAAAGGGCTTATGCCCACAAAGACCAAGCAGTTCTTCATATCCTTTTAATTGAGATAAGTCATCCAAAGGGTTTGAGCCAACAGCTGAAATTAAATCCTCTTTTTTCATAAAAGGGGCTAAAACTAAGAACACGAAACGACACTTGTCGCAACAGCCACACCATCTGTCCAATCGTTTTGATTTATCCAATTTAAATGCCTTGTTACAGCTGGTGAAAACGGGAAAGTACTTTTCACAATAAGTGGCAAATAAAGAAGCGATTTTAATTTCAAGATAGGGCCTCAGGAGTGAAAAATACAAAAATTTGGGTGTAATTGTTTGACAAAGATGATAAAAATCAAGCTCAAAATCATAACTTTTGCTGTATTGATGGTTGATTTTAAGATTTCCTTGCATTAAGTTTCCACTGTTTGCAGAGCTTTCTGTACTCATGGCGATATATTTATAATTATATAAAATAGCGCTGGCCCACAGCAAAAAGGCAAGTAAACCCGTAATGGGCACATGTCCATTATAAACGTTCTCATTTTGATTAAGTTCAATGAGCTTTTCATCAATTTTTCTTTGAATGAGCAAGGAGGGGATTTCAGCTTTTTGGATACATTCTTGAATGGGTCTTGCGATACCAACAGAAATAGCTTTCAATTTTTTTTGTGTTTGTTTTAACAGTTCAAGTGTGACACAAGAATCTTTTCCCCCACCAATTGGGATGAGAAATTTTTCATCTAATTCAAAATCTAAAACCTCTCTTTTAAAGTGTTCCTTGAATGGAAATTTAATTTTATTTTGAAGGTTTAATCCGTTTCGAACGGCAAATTCACCCAGTCCTTCTAAATAAAATTTTTCGAAAAATAAAGCTTCTTCTTTTGTGAGTGTCCCTGATAAAATTTCTAACTTTTCAGGGCAAAATGTTTTGTAATAACTGATACCAAAAGCAATATGTGTGAGGAAAAAAACACTCTCTAAAGCTTTTTTTTGTTGTGTATTTAGTTCAAAAGGAGCATCTGGAAAGGTTATTTTTTCACAAAATGAATAGTGTCCCAGTGTATAAAATAAGGATAAAACCCCTGTGGAGGGGTCAAAATCATATTTTTTATAAGAAAAAGCCTTGCACAAAATTATTTTTCCTTTTAAGATAGCTAAAAAACAGCATAAAAAAATGAAAAACTCCTATTCTATTGGGAGGTGTTTTTAAAGTTTATAACACAGCTTTATTTGTTTTGTAAAGGGGAAAAATGTTAAAGTTAAAAAAAGGCGCTAGACTTTCAAGTTTTCTTTTTTTCTTAACGATTCTCTCGTTTGGAGGGGTTTCTTATGTTGTGCTTAAAGATTTCTTTTTATCGCCAATTGAACTCTTTGAAAAGGCACAATTAGCTGATTATAATAAAGAATTTAAAAAAGCTGAAAAGTATTATTTATTATCAGCTCGCGCTGATGATGCCTCAATTTCAACATTGAGCGCCTATTATTTAGGGTTGTTGTATAAAAAAAGTGAAGCTAAAGTTCTTCAAAATTATCAAAAATCAAAGACTTATTTTGAAAAAGCAGCGCTTGAAGGATTACCTCAAGCCCAATATGAGTTAGCTTTGTTATATGATACAGGGGATAAAATTAGGGAAAATCGCATTGATGCAATAAAATGGATGCAAAAGGCGGCAGAGCAGGGATTTGTTGATGCTGAATATGCCTATGCTGTCTATATTGATAGGGGCTATGTTGAGGGTTTAAGTAGTATTCAAGCCTTATCCTATTATGAAAAAGCAGCAATGAAAGGGCATGTCCCAGCTATGAAGGGATTGGCGCTGATTTATAAGCTCGGGGCTGAAGGAATTCCCCCAGATGAAGAAAAATATCACTTTTGGATGAATAAAGTTTTAAAATAAATGTTTGTTTGATGAAAGGAAAATTTGTATGAGTTTAAAGTATAGAAAAGATTATATCGCACCACATTATAAATTGCCATTAACCGAGTTGGATTTTCAACTTGACAAGACAAAAACTATTGTTAAAGCAAAACTTCAATTTGAGGATGTAGATACTTCAAAAGATTTGCTTTTAAACGGTCAGTATATGAAACTTTTATCAATCAAAATGGATGGGGAAGCTCTGCCAGCTTCAGCTTATAAATTGGATGATAAAAGCCTTGTTTTATCCCCTCAAAAAACAAGTTTTTTGTTGGAAACAGAAGTGGAAATTAATCCAGAAAGTAATACCCGTTTAATGGGCCTTTACGTTTCAAATGATATTTTTTGCACCCAATGTGAACCAGAAGGGTTTAGATCTATCACATATTATCCAGATCATTCAGATGTCCCAAGTAAGTTTATTGTTACAATTCATGCTGATCGCAAGAAATATCCTGTTCTTCTTTCAAATGGGAATAAAATAAAAGACGAGGGGGATACAGTTGTTTTTGAAGATCCATTTAATAAACCTTGTTATTTGTTTGCGTTGGTCGCTGGGGATTTAGATACAATTTCTGATACATATCAAACGATGTCAGGCAAGGAGGTTTCCTTAAACCTTTACTGTGAACGAGGAAAGCAAGATCGCTTGATTTTTGCGTTAGATGCGTTAAAACGTGCCATGAAATGGGATGAAGATGTTTTTGGACTGGAATATGATTTGAACAGATTTAGCATTGTGGCTGTTTCTCACTTCAACGCTGGGGCGATGGAGAATAAATCGTTAAATATCTTTAATGATGCAGCGTTGCTTGCTTCTCCAGATACAGCAACAGATGCCTCTTATGAATATATTGACCACGTGATTGCACACGAATATTTTCACAATTATTCAGGGGATAGAGTGACCCTTCGCAGTTGGTTTGAATTGTCATTAAAAGAAGGTTTCACTGTTTTTAGAGATTCTGAATATGGATATGATACCTTTTCTCGTGCTGTAGCAAGAATTGATGATGTCAGCGCTTTAAGAGCTGTTCAATTCCCTGAAGATGATGGTCCATTAGCACATGCTGTTCGTCCTGATTCTTATCATGAAATTGATAATTTTTATACCAGCACAATTTATGAAAAAGGGGCAGAGGTTATTCGTATGCAACGCTCCATTGTTGGGCATGATGCGTTTATGAAAGGATGCGCTCTTTATTTTAAACGTCATGATGGGCAAGCTGTTACAATTGATGATTTTGTCAAGGCAATTGAAGATGCATCTGGGCAAGATTTGACAGATTTTAAACGTTGGTATTCAACCCCAGGGCGCCCAACGGTTAAAGTGAAAACATCTTTTGAAGATGGGGTTTATACGGTAACGTTGAAACAATCTCATAAAACGGCTAAAAAGCCATTTGTCATTCCTCTTCAATATGGCCTTGTTGGTAAGAATGGCAAAGATATTAAAACAGGTACGTTTATTTTAAGTAAAAAAGAACAATCTTTCACATTTAAGGGCTTGAAGGAAAAACCTGTTTTATCTATTAACAGATTTTTCACTTCACCAATTACTTTGGATATCAAATATACCAAAGAGGAACGTTTACATTTGATGAAGTATGATCAAGACTTATTCAACCGTTATGAAGTGGGTCATCAATATGCTAAAGATGTGTTGGCAGATATGGTTGAAAAAGGGGCTCAAAAACCAAATATGCCCGTGATTAAGGCATTAGGCTCTTATTTAACACAAAAAGGGTTGGATAAAGCCTTTGTTGCAAGAGCAATTGCTTTACCAACGGAAGAAGATTTATATGATAAAGCAAATGAAGTGAATATGCACAAAATCAAAGTTGTTCGCAAGATGATGCGAGAAGCTTTTGCCAAAACCTTTAAAAAAGAACTTTTAAAAGTTTATAAAGAGAATGTGTTAAAAGGCCCTTATATGCCGGATAATCCTTCTTTTGCAGCACGAGCAATTAAGAATATGGCGCTTTCGTATTTAGCTGTCACGGAACATGCTGGTTTGGTATATGAACAATTCAAATCGGCTAATAATTTGACAGATAGACTTTCAGCCTTAAATATTTTGGTGAACAATAATTTGCCTGAAGCTAAAGAAGCGTTGGCATCTTTCTATCAAATGTATCAAGAGGATGATTTGGTATTGAACAAATGGTTTGCCGTTCAAGCAAGGGATACAAGCAAAAATACACTTGAAATTGTGAAACAGTTGTTGTCTCATCCAAAATTTGATTACAAAAATCCAAACAAGGTGAGGGGGTTGTTGGGCGCTTTTGCTGGCAATTTAGCCTCTTTCCATACAGCTGAGGGGTATGAATTTTATGCAAAAGAATGTTTAAAGATTGATAAAATTAATCCTCATTTAGCTGCGAGATTATTCACAGCTTTTGCAAAATATTTGAAGTTTGATGAAAAAACAAAAGCCTCAGCTAAAAAAGTCTTACAATCAGTTGTGGAGCAAAAGGATCTTTCTGCTGTTTCAAGAGAGACTGTTGAAAGGATGATTTAAATTTTAACACCTTTTTTGGGTGGTTGAAACATAAAAAAAGGGGCATTTTTTGCTCCTTTTTTTGTTTTTTTGAGGGGTAAAACAAACCCCTGTTTTTTAATAAAATTCAAAAAAAAATCAATTTTTCATCATTAACTGCTCTTAAAGAGCTCAAAAAAAGATATTTAAACGTGCTTAAAAAGTGCTTTCTTTTAAATATGATGCTGTTTTCCTGCGTGACACTTTCTTCCCCAGTTTTGGCAGAAACAACCCTAACCCCATCCGAAGAGTTGGAAACAGTTGTTTATGATTCAAGCAATTTTTCAAGAACAGAGGTTTCATCTGATACTACCATTGATCTTGCTGGTAAGAATTTGACATATAGTGGTATTGAGTCATCATCTAATGGAGGTGTTTTTTTTGTAAATAGTAATAAAACTCTTGAAAATGGTAATAAAACTCTTGAATTTATCAATTCAGATGAAACAACAGACCCCTTGCTTTTGTTTAAAGATAACACAGCATCCTTTGGTGGGGTGATTTATAATTTTGGAGACATCACGTTTGGTGGTGATACTACATTTAGTGGAAACACAGCATCCTCTTATGGTGGGGCGATTGAGAATTCTTCTAATCGTTCTGCTTCTAATGCAACTATCACGTTTAATGGGGATGCAACTTTCACGGGTAACTCGGTAACAGGACCTTATGCCTATGGTGGGGCGATTTATAATGATGAAGGTGTCATCACGTTTGTTGCTGATGCATCTTTCATGGGTAACACAGCATCCAGAGAAGGTGGGGCGATTTATAATGATGCTGATACTTCTAATTCTAATGCAACTATCACGTTTAATGGGGATTCAACTTTTATTGGAAACACAACATCCTCTACTGGTGGGGCGATTTATAATTATGCCTATAATTCTAATGTTAATGCAGCTATCACGTTTAATGAGGGTTCAACAGTTATATTCAGTGACAACACGGCATCCTATGGTGGGGCGATTCATAATTATGCATATAGGAATTCTACTTCTAATGCAATTATCACGTTTAATGGGGATGCAACTTTTATGGGCAACACAGCATCCTCTAATGGTGGGGCGATTTATAATTATGCTTATAATTCTAATTCTAATGCAACTATCACGTTTGGAGAGAATTCAACTATTACATTTAGCGAAAATTATGTAAATGATACACGAAACGATATTTATAACTACAAAGGAACTATTAATATCTTAGGTACGGTTGCTTCGGATATTCATTTAATCAGTGATGGTGGAACTATTGGTTTAAAAGCAAAAGATATAGATGGTAATGGTAAAGTCACTTATGGAGGATCTTACTCTTTAACTGATACAATACTTGATCTTTCAGGGGATGGTGGAAAAGAGGTTAGTATTGAAGATTTATCTCTTAGCAATGTGTCAGTCAAATGGGATGTAGAAATCAATGAAAATGATAACGGATATGATATTATAAGTGATATTGCAACTCTAACACCAAAAGGTGAATTTTCCACAGGTAAAGCTTTTATTTTAACTAAACATCAAAACAAATGGTTTGATGTTTTATACTCTGATATATATGATGCTTCAATGTTTGCAGCAGATGCAAATGTTGAGATTATTATAGATGCTCTTTACAAACTAAAAGATATTTATCTTGCTGATAAAAAGATAGGATTTTCCATAAATTTTGTTGATACAGAATTGACCCAATCATTAGGGGATGTTTTACGAACAACAACTGCCTCAAGTTTTGATTTAAGTCAATATAATTTAACCTTTAATGAAGGCGAAACACTCAATTATATGATTACTGAAAAAGATTTATCAAATGGATCTATGGGGATTTTGGGTTTGGGTAAAAAAACAATCATTGGGGCAACAAATAAGGCGAAAGATACGGTTATTAATGCAAATGGCACTTCAAGCTTATTTAATTTAAGAGATAGGGATGAGTTAACCTTATCAAATTTAACCATTTCTAATGCTAATACAGCACTTGATAATTATAGCAACACTTCAGGCAAAGTTACATTGAACACTGTTGATTTTACAAATAATTCATCCTCCACCGGTGGAGCGATTTATAATTATGCTAATAATCCCAACACTAGTTCTACTATCACGTTTGGTGGTGATACTACATTTAGTGGTAACACAGCATCCTCTAATGGTGGGGCGATTTATAATGATGCTAGGTATTCTAATGTTAATGCAACTATCACGTTTAATGAGGGTTCAACAGTTGCATTCAGTGACAACACGGCCTCTAAGGGTGGGGCGATTTATAATTATGCTTATGAGTCTGGTTCTGGAACCATCACATTTGAAGGTGAAACCATATTTAGTGATAACACGGCATCCTCTTATGGTGGAGCGATTTATAATTATGCTGGTACTTATAATTCTAATGCTAATGCATCTATTGTGTTTGGTAGAGATACAGTATTCACAAATAACTCGGTAACAGGTTCATCTTATGCATATGGTGGGGCGATTGATAATGGTGATGCTTCTACCATTACATTTAATGGAAATGCAACTTTCACAGGTAACTCGGTAACTGCAACAGGGGCTCGTGGAAGAGCCGGTGGCGGGGCGATTGATAATGGTGATGCTTCTACCATTACATTTAATGGAAATGCAACTTTTACAGGTAACTCGGTAACAGCTTCATCTTATGCCTATGGTGGGGCGATTTATAATGATGGAGGTGATATTACGTTTGCTGCTGATGCATCTTTCATGGGCAACACAGCATCCTCTGATGGTGGAGCAATTTATAATGATGGCACTATTACATTTGGAGGAGATGCGACTTTCACAGGTAACTCGATAACAGGTTCATCTTATGCCTATGGTGGAGCAATTTATAATGAAGGTGACATCACGTTTGGAGAAAATTCCATTCTTTTCTTTGAGAATAATAAAGCAAATGGTGAGAAAAATGATATTTATAGTGATTATGGCACCATCAATATTTTGGGAACAGTTGCTTCAAATATTCATTTAATCAGTGAAGGAGGAACCATTGGGTTAAAAGCTAAAGATATAGATGGCGATGGTAAAGTTACTTATGGAGGATCTTATACTTTAACTGACACAATGCTTGATCTTTCTGGTGATGGTGGAAAAGAGATTGTCATTGATAATTTAACAATAGACAATAGTGGGATAAGTTGGGATGCTGAAGTTAAAGATATTGGTGAGAGTTATATTGTAACTCATGATATATCAGCTTTAAATCCAACAGATAAATTTGTTTTTGGTAAAATGCTTGTTGTGGGAAATAATACAAATCAAAACGAATGGTATGATGTTTTCATTTCTAATCAGGATACTTTATTTGATGAAAATGCAGATTTTTCTGTTGCTGTTGATGGGTGGCACAAAAAGAAAGATATATATAATGAAAATAATACAAAACTTGTTGGTGTTTCTGTTAACTTTAGTGATCTACCATTAACGCAAACATTGGGTGATTTTTTAAGATCAACAACGGCATCAACTATTGATTTAAGTCAATATGATCTAAATATTAAAGATGGAGAACCCATTACCTATATGATCGCAGAAAAA
>JAFTTR010000010.1 GCA_017466695.1 Alphaproteobacteria bacterium
CTTTTGCCTGTACTATACAGTCGATGTATTCATCTTTATTTGGCTATTTTGTGCTGACTCTTAACCCATACCACAGGTCAGAGGTTTCTTTTTCGAGACATCACTTTAAAGCGAGGTTATATTTTTTTTAACCCATCACTTTAGACCGAGGTTTCTTTTTTTTAACCTCGATTTGTGGTACGTGTTAAGAGCCAGCTGTAAGGGAGGAAATAAAGATAAAATCAGCGATTGACGTGTACGGACAAAGAAGCGTAAGCGATAATGTACACGAATGAGTTGATTTTGCTTTAGTTACCCCTTACAGCGCTAGCTCTTAACGCACAGGCAGTTGGGTTCAAACAAAAACCTCGAGTTGAATTTTGATAAATTTGTTCAAATGCTGTTTTTAATTTTCGAGGTGACAGGTGAGGATTTTTTTCCATATAATCAATACAGGCATAAAAAGCTTCAGAAAAGAGAGGCTTTTTTTTCAAATCACTGACTTTCAACCCATGTGTTTTTGCAATCTCGGCATAAATTTTTTCAACCTGCGCTGAATTGTCGTGTGAAAATGTTTCACCGTTTTTCAAAGCATCTAAAAGCAAATTCAACGTTTGGGTTTCATAGTGCTCACCTAAAGCCCCTTGATTCCAATACTGTTTAAAAAAATCCCCTCGCAAAAGTTGTTTTGCCTTTTCAATGTTTCCCCCTGCTTTTTTAAGAGCTTGTTGCAACATATAAGCTGGAGAAGACTTTTGAAGTTCCCTTTTAATCATGGGAATATCTTTTTTTTTCAAATTATTCGCCTTCATCGTTTCTGCCACTATATCTCTTTTCATAAAATTTTGAATTTGTTTTTGTGTTGGATTTGTTTTAGCAAAGCATGCAAAAATCAAAGCCTCAGCGTCTGCAACTGCGTGCGCATCAGCCTCCATCAACATATAAAGCAATGCCGTTTGAGAAACAGAACCTACATTTTTAACAATATTATATCCCAAATAATCTTGCATGGCGTGGCGTGATTCGTGAACCAATGCCTGATATCTTCTTGCAAAAATAAAATCCTCTTGTTCATCATTATCAAAATAAAGAAGCGTTAATTCGTTTTCTTCAAAAGAGTAATAAGCATTCCCGTTCTCATCCTTGCCTTTTTCAATCCTAACTTTCAAATCTGGGGGCAAATTGGCCAAAATTGTCTGCCCCATTGCATTTTGCCCCATTTCTTGCAAGACATAACACCATTGCCCTCTCATTTGCTGATATAAGTGCTTATAGTTTCGTTCATACGCCTCACGAGCTGCAGCTTGTTTTTGCTTATTTTTATGATGCAAATCATGTGCATCAAGAAGTCTATTATTTTCACTGGCATCTGGAGGCATATTTTTACTACAAAATCCCAAACTTTCAATCAATCCCATTTTGATATCTATCCTTTAATTTTTATATCTTGTTTAAGACCTGCTACTGCCATCACGCTGTTGTGCAATCCCTGTTTGCTCTTGATATCTTCTACCAGCATTGGCAAGCGCTCTCGTGGCATCTGATGGCCCTCGACTTTCTCGTGCTTGAGGAGCAGAGCTAGACCTTGAATTGCTTGAGTTGGAAAGGGCTGAATTTTGTGCTGCTGTTGCTTCAGGTGTCGTAGCCTCTGCTGGCGCTTCATCTGAAAACCCAAGTACTCTTCCCAGCCAAGAGTTTCTAAACCAGCCGCCAATACCACCAGACGAGGTCTCAGCTTGTGCAAAAGAACCAACTTTTCCACTCGGGTCTCTTAAAGGTTTTATAGCTGTTACATATTCATCACTTGAAAAATGACCATCCCTATTTAAATCATATTGTTTTTTGTTCGCCTCATAAATTTTTGTAAAAGCATTTTCCAAATTTTCTGGCTTTTCATTTGGATGAGCCGCCATATAATCAAGACATTGCTGAAACGCTGGGGAAATTTTTAACTTCTTTTTAATCTCTTCAACTGAAACACCATGGTCCTTAGCCAGTTGTTCATAAATTTGATTCGTCCTGTTTTTATTTTCAGCCCCTGGACGCGCTCCTCGGCGCATTTGATAAGTGATATTACTCAACGTTTGGAGCTCATAATGTGTAGAAAGCTCCCCTTTCTGCCAATATTTATCAAACTCATCACGGCGCAACGCCTGTCGCGTCTTGTTCAGATTCCCCCCATTTTTAATCAGAGTTTGTTGAAATTGATATATCGGTTCCATTTTTAACAATTTCTGAGCCTCAGCTCTCTCTTCAGGGGTCATTTGAGACAACACTTCTGATGGATAGTTTTTTTTAAAAAGATCTTGTTTCATAAAGTTTTTGACTTGTTCAGGTGTTGGCTTACTCGTACCAAAGGCATTCATAATCATCGTTTCAACATTTGCAACAGAGTGCGCATCAGCCTCAATAAGCATCCCATTAATAGCTGCTTCTTTTGCAGAATATTTTCCATCTATCATACTATACCCTAAATGGTCCTGCATCGCATGACGGCATTCATGCACCAAACACATATAAGGGTCATATTGTCCATCTGTCCCTGTTCTTCCAATTGCATCAATTTTTGAAAATTCAAATGTATTTGTTTCATGATTATACGCAGCCCCAGCGCCACCTAATTCACTAGGTGAAACAATTTTCACACGGGCATTCGGTGGCATATTGGCAATAATCGTCTGACCTGTGGCATTGGACGCCATTTGTTTGAGTTGCGCACGCCACGCCTCATCCATTTGATTATAAAGGTTCTGATAACTTGCTTCATAAGCTTTCTTAGCTGCATCCTTTTTTTGAGAATCAGGATGATTTACATCATGCACTTGTAATACACGCCCTTGTTCGCTTGCATCCGGCGCTGCCCGTTCATCATCCCACCAAGAAAACGGATTATACCATACCATTTTGTCCCCCTTGTTTTTTATCTACTATACACTATTATAACATATTTTTATAAATTATTCCCTATTTTTTTCAAAAAAAATCCATTTTTTTTAATTTTTTTCCTATTTTTCCCTCATCACCCCATACACCCCCCTCTCGC
>JAFTTR010000011.1 GCA_017466695.1 Alphaproteobacteria bacterium
AAAGCCGTCCTGTGCACTCAATTTCTCAAATTACTTTACTTTCTTGTAAGTCTATTAACAGAAACCCTACAAAAACTTACCAATATTATATATTCCTATACACTATCTCGTCTTTATAGTCATGCACTACGACGCTCGTCTATCTTCTTAGAACAACCGTCCGTGCATCTGTTCTTCTTCCTATTCCTAACTAGTTCAACATCTGTGCTCCATCAGGAGCGTGAGTGGGAATATAACAGAATCAAAAACAAATGTCAACACATTTTTTAAACTTTTTTAATCTTTTTTTATTCTTTTTTAGATTATATTGATTTTTAAGAGTTTTTTATGACTTTTTATATCAAAAATAGCCAAATTAGATAAAAAAAATTAAATTTTTATAAAAATAGAGGCAAATTATTCCATTATCCATGAAGAAAATAAACCAAAATGAAAAAAGGAATCGAAAACCGATTCCTTTTTCTAATTCATTTTAAGATTCTGCCAAAGCTTTTTCCAACTGCTTTAAAGCATCTTCCAATGACTTATCCATATCTGATGACGATTGTTTAATTTGTTTTTTTCCTAACAAATCCTTTGTTTTATCCATAACCTGTTCCATCATCACATTTGTTAAATCTTTTCGTGTATTTTCTTGAATTAAATTAATTCTATCTTGAACATCTTGCTTTTTACGTTCTATTTTTTTTGACAATCGATCATCAGCTTCTTTTTGCAAAGCAACAACTTCTTTTTCTGCTTCCTGCATTATAGCTGCTTTTTCAACATCCAAGTTTTTTGTGTGCTGCTCATATTTTTGATACAACGCTTCAGCTTCTATCCTTAAATTATGAGCTTCTTTTAATTCTGTTTTAACAATCTCTGATTGCCCAACAGCCCATGATTTTACTTTTTTTCGTGCAGCAAATATCAAAAAAGTTACAACACAGCAAAAACCAACACCAACCCAAAATTCAGGATTCGATAATTCACTCATTTATTCTCCTTTCATTTTAGTAGATGTTCCGACTTCTAATTTACAAGCCAACTTTTCAGCCAACTGTACAGCTAAATCATCTGACTTTTTAATAAACTCGAGTCGAATTTGTTGCATTTGTTTTTCCGTTTCATCAATTTGCTGACGAAAAACTTCATCATGCTCTGCATCAACATGCGCTGAAAATTTTTGTATATCTTGATAAGTTTCATTAATAATCTCAGCTTTTGCCTCTTCAGCTGACAAAATATGAGATTTATATTCTTTCATCAAAGTCTCTGCTCGTTCATTTACAACAGAGGCAATACTCAAATCATTTTCAACCAATTGTTTACGCTCAACAAAGACATCTTGAATCATAGGGAAAATAAAATATTTTATTCCCATAAAAAGCAAACCAAATGTTAGTAAAAGCCAAAAAACCTCACCAACATACCAAGATGTATCAAATTGTGGAACCATTGTTTATTAATTTGTAAGAACTAAATATGCCAAACCAAATGCAAAAAGGGCAATACCTTCAACGAAACCAGCACCAACCCATGCAAACAATGAAACATCATTTTTCACATTTGGGTTGCGACTGATGCAGGAAATAATCGTTGTAAAGATAGATGCAATACCTTTTGCTGCAGCAATCATTGCAAAACTGATTAAACCAACACCAAGATATTTCATACCTTCAGCAATTTGTAACATTAAATTTGTATCTGCTTCCATTTTCTTCTCCTTTATTCTAATGCGAATGAATCGCCTGACCTAAATAAACACTTGTTAGAATTGTAAAGATATACGCTTGTAAAAACGCAACAAACAATTCAAACACAACCAAAAGACATATAACAACAAAAGGCAATGCTCCCAACGCACCCATTTCGTATACGTAACCAGCAGCAACCTTTAACAGTACATGTCCAACAAACATATTCATAACCAAACGAAGTGTTAAACTAAATGGTTTGGCAAGAAATGAAATAAATTCAACCGGAATAATAATGGGTGCTAATGCAACTGGAACTCCTTTTGGGAAAAAAGTTCTAAACCACCCCAACCCTTGATGTCTTAAACCAACAATCATTGAAATAAACATGCAAAACAATGCAAATCCACCAACAACAGCTAACTGACTTGTAAATGTAAAGGAATAGGGGAACAATCCCAACAAATTACCCATTAAAATAAAAATAAAAATACTAAAAATAAATGGTAAATATCTTTCATATCCATGCCCAATAGCGTCTTGAGCCGTTTTTTTAATAAAGTTGAATAATCCTTCTACAATTGCTTGAGGTGTTGAAGGAACAACATCTTGCTTTCTTGCTAAAAACCATAAAAAAGAAATACCACATATCAAGGCTAACACCATAAAAAGTGCTGCATTCGTAAAGCTCACATCAAATCCAAAAAGATTCAATGGAACAAAGCGTCTCACTTCAAATTGGTGCATTAAATGGTTCATTATAAAGTATCCTCTTTCTTCTCCAAGCTAATCGCATATTTAATAACAGACCAAATCCCTGCAATACCACCCAACAATGTTAATGCAACAGTTAGTCTTGCAGATGTATCGAACATATTTTGAAAAATAATACCTAAAGAAGCACCCATTAAAATACATCCCAGTAAATCAATAACAACTTCTGTTACAATTTGATAACCAGAAGGTCTTTTTGTTGATACTTCTTCTTTTTTCACTTGTTTATTTTTTAATGTATTAATTTTTTCAGCTAATGCTTTTGTTTCTTTTGTCATTAATTTGCCAACCTTTCATCAACAGCATTTAAAACAGCCCTTTCATCAGAACCGGCAACTTTTTTTGTTTGATTATCTTTAACAACAACAACTGTTGGCATCCCTGTTACATCATATAACTCTGCCAAATTTGTTCGTTGGCGAATAATTGTTTTTTTCAACTCTTCATTTGCCAAACAAACATCTACATCTTTTTTTGTCATACCACCCAACATTGTTGCAAATCTTGTCATAATTTCACGAGGCTTTTCAGCATTTGCCCACAGCATTTGGTTTTCAAACATAACATCCATAAAGGCTTCATATTTATCTGGAGCCATGCAACGTGAAATTGTAAAACCAGTCATTGCCATTGAATCATAAGGCATGTCAACATAAATAAGTTTTGCTTTATTTGTATCAACGTAGTTTGTTTTTAATTTAGGCATAACCTCTTTATGAAAAACAGAACAATGAGGGCAGGTAAGAGATGAAAACACATAAATAATTGCAGGATTTTGTTTATCACCATAAACACGCAAGTCTGTTGGTTTGATATCATCTGGCAACTTAGCAGCCATTACTGATGTTGCTAAAAATAAAGAGCAAGCGAAAAGTAATCCCTTTTTTAACATTATTTTCTTTCTCCCATAAAATTTAAAATAAACCAAAACAGATTGATAAAATCCAAATACAAAGCTAAAGCACCTCTTAAAGAAGAAACTTCTTTTTCTTCCTCAGAAGAGCACATATAATGCATTTGTTTTAATTTTTGCGTATCATAAATTGCAAGTCCTGCAAAAATAACAACACCGATTAAACTCATAGCCATTGTTAAAAAACTAGATTTTAAAAAGATATTCACAACCATTGTTAAAAGAAGCCCAATGACACCCATTGACAAAAAAGAACCCCAAGGTGTCAAATCTCGCTTTGTTGTTCTTGCATAGATACTTAAACCCAAGAAAGAGCCTGCTGTCACCAAAAAGGCTTGAAATGCAGAACCAGAGGTATAAAGTAAAAACACATTAGATAACGAAACACCCATCAATGCTGAAAATGCAAAAAAGAATATTTTTGTTTTTGTTACATTTAACTGACCGGCTGCAGAATGGATAAAATAAATCAAAATTAATGGTGCAAAAATAGACAACCACCCAAGCAAAGAATAAGAAACCCCATTCGCTGTTGTTGTATAAAATAAATTAATTAAAGGTTCTTTTGTAACCAAATAAGCGCAAGCACTTGAAACGGCAAGCGCATTCGCCATATACCCATATACTTTAGAAAAATAAGATTGAAGTGAATTTTCTCCTCGCTCAACAGATAGAACAGGTTGTGATTTAAAATCCATTTTTATATCCTTTCATTTATACAGATGGAACAGTTATACTAAACTTTCTCTTAAAAAACAAGAGTTTTTTCATAATTATATATTTATGAACGAAAAAGAATAAAAACAAGTTCAAAAAAGCTCCCAAAAAATTTTTGAGAGCTTTTTTTTGATTTATCTTACAAATTATGCAGATTTACGAAAATTTTTTAATTGTGCGTTTTCATAATCATCTAAATTTACAATTTCATAATTTGATTTGTCGGCCATTAATTTTCTAAGCAATGTGTTTGTGTGAAAATGTCCAGATTTAACACCAGAGAAGTGTGCAATAATAGGCATTCCAACTTGATACAAATCACCGACTGCATCCAATGTTTTATGGACAACAAATTCATTTTCACTACGCAACCCTTCTTTATTCATCACTGTATCACCATCTACAACAACAGCGTTTTCCAAAGAACCACCTTTAGCCAATCCAACAGAACGAAGCATTTCAACTTCTTGAGCAAAACCAAAAGTTCTTGCGTAAGCAACAGAATCTTTAAATGAGCGTTCTGATAATACAATTGAATATTCTTGACGACCGATTAATTTTGATTTTGAAAAATCAATCATAAAATCAATAGACAAATCTTTTTCTGCAGGATACAAACAAACGCTTGCCCCTTTACCATCATCAAATGAAACTTCTTTTAAAACTTTGATAGCTTTCAATGGCGCATCTTGAGAAACAACACCAGCACATTCAATCAATGTGACAAAATCACTAGCTGACCCATCCATAACAGGAACTTCATAGTTGTCCAGTTCAATTAAAATATTTGTAATTCCAAAACCTGCAAGAGCAGCCATCAAGTGTTCAATTGTACCAACCGTTACACCATCTTGATTTCCAACACAAGAACACATGCGTGTATCTACAACTGTTTCATATGAGACAGGAACAATATTATCTTTCCCTTCAACATCCGTTCTTTTAAAAACAATTCCAAACCCAACTGGAGCAGGGCGCATTGTCATATGAACTTTCACTCCACTATGTAACCCAATCCCAACACAAGGGATAGCGTTTTGCAATGTTTTTTCACAATTTGTATAAGAACTCAATGTTTTAATCTCCGCGATCATAACAAATCTCCTTCGTTTTTGAATTTGTGTCTTAAGAATATCGTTTTATACAAAATTATGCAAATCAATGATTATTTCAAATTATTACAAAACAAAAATATTAACAAAATATATTATTTTTCAACACATTAAACCTTTAAAATCTTTTATCTTGACTTATATAAAAAAATATTCCACACTGTTTTTATGAAAATTCTAAAAAGTGTAAAAAGAGCCATACAGCAGTCTAAAGTGTTCAGATACCGAACTTACAAAAAGATTTCGGGCGTAGGGCACAGACAAGCAACGGATCGCATTGTTTTTACAACAATGATATCTTTGTTAACAATAGGCGCTGTTGCAATTTTTTATACCGGAGAAGATAAAAAGCTTTCAAACACAGAGTTAAAAGAACAAACTGTTATTGATTCATCCATTCAAGAAGAGGTTCATGAAGAATTTGGAGATGACCCTGTTATTGAAGAAGCACCATCCCCCTCATTAGCTGATTTAGAAAATAAGGTTATTTTAAAGGAGGCTGTTTTAAAAACTTTTGTTCTTAAAAGTGGGGAAACTTTTTCTTCTTTTTTGAAAAAATCTGAAATCACACCAGAATTACATGCTCAAATTACAGAAACCCTTTCTTCTCTAATCAATATTAATACGTTAGAGCAGGGAACTTTGCTCTTAACCTTTATGGATAATAATAATGGTTTTTTAGGACTTGCCATTCCCTCACAAGGAGAAGAAGTTGTTGCTGTTATTAAGGAAGAAGAGGGCTCTTTAATTCCATTTACACATATCGGTCAAGTTGAAATTAAACAAGAGCGTATTCGCGGTAAAATTGACAGGACTTTTCAAGGTTCAGCCTCAAAAGCTGGCGTTCCACAATCGGTTATTACACAAATTACGAATGCTCTTTCTGGCGAGTTTGACTTTAGGTCCAATATGAGAAGAGGGGATGTTTTTGATATTATATATACAAAGAAAGTAACCCCTAATGGTATCGAACTTGATATCGATAAAGAATTGGTTTTTGTAGGCCTTCAAAATGGAAAGAAAACCGTTTATCGCTATCTTTACAAAAATGAAAAAGGAATTTCAGCTTATTATAACCCACGTGGGGAACGAGGCGAACAAACAATCGCACCCAAACCTGTTAAAGCCATTCCAAGATTATCTTCAAAATATGGCTGGCGCAGACATCCAGTTTTGATGTATCGTTCCTTTCACAGCGGGGCAGATTTAGCTTGCCCAAAAGGAACACCTGTTTATGCAGGAGCTGATGGCGTTATTACCCAAATAGGAAGAAAAGGCGCTTATGGCAAATATATTCGAATCAAACATGCTGGTGGATTTGAAACTGCTTATGGACATATGTCAGGTTTTAAAAAAGGTCTCAAACGTGGGTCTAGAGTAAAAAGAGGAGAAGTCATCGCTTATGTTGGAGCAACCGGCCGAGCAACAGGTCCACACTTGCATTATGAAGTGTGGAAAAATGGCAAAACACAAAATCCTCTTCAAAAACATGTGATTAAAGGAGAACAACTCACCGGTTTTGAAATGGATCAATTTAAAGCCATGGCAGAAAGTATCCACCCAGATTACCAAGAGCACAGATTTGGGAAAAACCCTCCCATCCCTCCCAAAAAACCTTTTAATTTAAATACAAAAAAAGAAAAGAAATAAAAAAATATCTTATTTTTCAATAAATTAAACAAATATGAATAAAAAACCATTTTTTTTAAAAAAGATTTGGTTTCTTTACCTATTCTATGGTATAGTGTATTTAAAAATAAAGGAAATATCTATCCAAAGTGTTTTTTAGGGATATCAAGGGGGATTTTTAATGAAGCATTATTCACGTACGGCGATTAAAGAGCTTAGGAAACGGTATTTAACCGTTTTGAAAAAATGCTTTCTTTTAAATATGGGAATGATTTTGTTTTCAACACCAACCCTTGCAGCAACAGAAACAATAACTCAAAGAGTATCAAATTCATCTACACTTTCTTATTCAAACCCTCTTATTTTTAAAAACATTACACTGGAACGTACAGAATCTACCGTTTATGGTGGCGCTGTTAATAATACAGCTTCTCTTAATTTTAAAAATCAAGTTACATTTGAGCAAAATAAAGCCTCAGGGATAAAAGTCCCAGCATTAGGAGGTGCTATTAGCAACACAGGAACCCTAACTTTTGAAGGAATTTCAACATTTACAGGTAACACAGCTTCAGCCACAGGGAGTCATACCCGAGGAGGGGCTATTTCAAACTATGGTGAATCAGCCATAACAACATTTAATAAGGATACTGTATTTAAAAATACAACAATTTCAACAAAGGCTTACAAAAATACAGATGGCACATATGCAGTCGGAAGTGCAGAAGGTGGTGCAATCAATAACTATCTAGGTACTGTAACATTTAAAGAAAAATCCACATTTGAAGGAAACAAAGCTTCTTCAGAAGGACAGCATATCCACGGTGGTGTTTTTCACAACACTGGTGCGTCAGCCACAACGACATTTACAAAAGAAGCTATATTTAAAAACTCAACCGTATCAGCTAAAGCTGTTCAAAATCCAAATGAGTCAATCACAACTGTTCAAATTCATGGTGGAGCAATCAATAATTACCTTGGTCGTACTTCATTTTTGGATAAAGTAACATTTGAAGGAAATACAGCTTCTGTAGAAGGTGGAAACATCTATGCTAGTGCCGTTTATAACGAGGCTTCATCCTCTGTTTTATCTTTCAATGGAGATGTAATTTTTAAAAACAACACAGCTACGGCTAAACCGATTATAAAAACAGATGGAACTGTTGTCGGTGGTGGTGTGTTAGGAGGAGCCCTTTCCAATTCAGGAACTGTTACATTTTCTGGTCTTGCAACTTTTGAAGGAAACACTGTTTCTGGGGAAGGATATAGCGCTTCTGGTGCAGGGATTTATAACTCTGGAACTGCAGGGAAAATCACTTTCAACAAAGAAGCTATATTTAAAAATAATACTGCCACATCAAAAGCTATTTCAGATGGAACAACAGCAACAGGTGGAAGCACTAATGGAAGTGCAATTTTAAATAACGACGGCACAATTATATTTAAAGACAAAGCCACTTTTGAAAGTAACAGCATGCAATCTGAAGGGACACACAATCATGGTGGTGCTCTGAGCAATTCAAAAGGGAATATAACATTTGATAAAGAAACCATATTTAAAAACAACTCTGCCACATCAAAAGCGCTCTTGCAAACAAATGGAAAATTCATAGGTGGAACAGTTCACTCTGGTACTTTAAACAACTATTTAGGGACCATTACATTTAACGACAAAACCACTTTTGAAAGCAATAGAGCCTATTCAGAAGGAGGGGCATCTGAAGATGGAAGCTCAACACATGGAGGCGCTATTTATAATGAAGCCTCAGACACACACATTATTTTCAATAAAGATGCTATATTTAAAAATAACATCAACGAAGCAAAAGCACTGTATGATAGAGACGGCAGATTAGGGGGTGGATATGCTTTTGGTGGCGCTATCTCGAATAATGGGAGTATAATATTTAACGGCAATACCACATTTGAAGGGAATAAATCCATCTCTAATGAAAGAATAACATATGGTGGGGCTATTTATAATGAAGGTGAATCTGCAGTCCTAACTTTTAATTCCTCTTTCGCATTTACAGGGAATAAAACGGTATCTAGTGGAACTGAAACTTCAAATGACATCCACAATTTAAGTACAATTAATTTTGCCCACGGATATGCTCAAAATGGAAGTGATCGTCTTGTTGGCTCTCTTGAGGGAGGAATAATCAATACAGGAACCATCAATAAAACGGGAGAAGGTATATTACTTTTTAAAGATGAAACAATCAATAGTGGTAATGGCACATTCAACCAAACAGCTGGAATAACCATTGCCCATTCAGAGCATTTTTTAACAGGGATAAACAATATATTTGGTGGCACATTAGAAACACATGGCACAAACATTAATTATTCAGCTCAAATTGGGGATGGAACAAATAATGCTCAACTCATCCATCATTCAACAGCTGGTATAAATGATAGAACAGAGCTTAACTCTTCTTCTATAAAGATTGCAACAAATGCAACAGCTCTTTTTGATTCAGCTTTAGACAGTCAGGCGTATTATACACTTGCTGATGATGTAGCTGGGGCAGGAACTATCACTTTTAAAAATTCAAACCTTAATCTACAACAAGCAAGTTATACAGGCGCTTATCAAATTGACGCTTCTAATACCATAGATTTACGACAGGACAAAACAGTCGGCACAAGCGTTCACTTTGATAACCTCAGTGCAGGTGAAATAGGAACAGGAGCCACATTAGCTTTTGATTTAAATATAATAACAGATAGCTCTGGAAATTTATCTAACATTGAAACAGATAAATTTTCATCAACATCTAATTATCTTATTAACAATATTGTTATTAACAGCTTAAATAATACAGCTCTCGATAATGGTATTCAAACAGCTCACCAAACAAACGTTTTAAAAGAAAATGCTCAATTTAAAGAAGGATTGAGTAAAACTCTTGCGACCAGTACATCAACATATTTATTTAATATAAATACAGCGAAAAACGATACCACTGGACTCGTACAAGATATCACATTAACAGCAAAAGAATTAAAAGATGGAAGCGCTCTCGGTACAATTACAAAAATGACAGGCGACTCTTCCTTTCAAATGGTTACCGAAACAGACACGCTTGACACAACAGCTGATTACATAGTTACCGAAGATTTAACACCTCTTGGAAGTGGCAAAAAACAAATCCTAGGCGCAACAAACAACGCCTCTGATAGCACTATTTATGCAAATGGAAAAGATTTGTTCACTCTTAATAAGGCGCAGACAGAACTTGATGTACAAAATATATCTATCAGTGCCGCAAATACTGTTGTTAACAACCAAAATGGCGTTGTTAAATTGGAAAATGTTGTTATTTCTGGCACAAACAATGATACCTCTATACAAAACGCAAGTTCAATGATTCTTTCAGATGTTCAGGTGGATAAAGGCATCAAAAATACTGGTGAACTCACACTTACAAATGTAGAAGCTGAAAAACTAACCAACAATAACTTAACAACTGTTAATGGGGGTACACTTAAAGTAAACGAAATTTCTGGTAGTGGAACACTCAGTATGAATAATGCCGAGCTTGACGCAACCTCGATTGCTACAGCTAATACCATTATTTCTAATGGAATGAGATTATCTGATAATTTGAAAAAATTGGATTTAGAGACATTAAAAATAAAAGAAAACACAGTTCTTAACTTAAACCTTGCAACAGCAACAATCAATACCATTGAAAATAAAGGTTCTTTACAGGTCAATAAAGATTTAAACATTGGCGCTTTAAATGGGCATGGGACTTTATCTATGAACAATTCTGTCCTTCATGTAGCAGACAGTTTTTCAAGCAACAACAAGTTAGAAGCCAACAACCTATCATTTAGTTCAAATGTAAAAGACCTTTCTTTTAAAGAGGTTGCTGTTCAAGAAAATAGCTTTTTAGACATTGGAAAATCAACCCTTTCTGCAGACAGTGTTTTATTTAATGATAATTCAAAATTGATTACCCATATTAACACAAAGTCTAATACAGACTTTGGAAAAATATCTGCTCACACAATTAACGTTTCAGACAAAGGTACTGAAATTGGAATTATTGTCAATCCTGGGGAACATTTTTCTGTCGGATATAAGGATTTTAAAATTTTAAATGCACAAAATTTAAATGCGACAGCTCAAAATGGATTCGAAACTATTTTAGAAAATCCAGTTTATGATATTTATTACCTTGGGGATGGTGAATATCGGCTAACTGTGAAAAAAAATGAAAAATGTAAAGGGATTCAATGTGTTCTAGATGCTTGGATCTTAGGTCCTGCTATCACTGAAGACGGCAAGCCAAAGGATATTCAAAATATCCTCAATGATTCAGCTCAAACGTTTGGCCCAAATTCAAAAGAAGTTATCGAGGCACTTGAAGGATTAGCCCCCAATACATCCCCACTCACACAAGCCTATTCAACAGAAATTATGAACAGGTTATCCTCTATTATTTCAAAGCAGCTCCATTCTTCAATAGAAAGAACAGGCTATTATAAAAGAGGAAAAAGTTTCTATCTCAACCCACGCAGACAATCACATCTTTGGGTTCAAGGCTTATATGGTCAATCAGAATTTGACGCTAAAAAAGGCTTTGACATGGATACACAAGGTCTTGCCGTTGGGTTTGATGGGCATATTTCACCTGATACTCGTTTAGGTGTTGCTTATGCCTACACAACAGCTGATGGCACAGCCGTTCAAAGGGATACAGAAGTGACTTCTCACACTATCTCTGTTTATGGTGAATACAATCCAAATCGCTTCTATGCAAATTGGTTAGGATTGTATACACGCTCTAACTATGAAGAAAACAAAAAAGTCTTCCACCACAGAATCAAAGCTGAATATGATGTTGATGTCTTTGGGGCTCAAGTTATGTTCGGACGTAAGATGGGACCATATGTTATCGGCAACTGGGCCAGTGGTGTTATCTCACCAGAAGCAGGTTTAAGATACACCTATATCAAACAACATGGATATACAGATGATGCTGGTCAAAAAGTCGGTGCAGCTGATGGCCAAATCTTAACAGG
>JAFTTR010000012.1 GCA_017466695.1 Alphaproteobacteria bacterium
CCATAAAAAAAACGACCCTTTCGGATCGTCTTTTTAAATGGGGCGAAAGATGGGACTGTAAATCCCTTGGATTTATCCTTCGGTTTCCCTCAGGACCGGCTCCGCCGTCTGCTTCGCGAGCAAACCCTCTTCGTGGCTTCGGCCCCTATCACTCCCATAAAAAAAACGACCCTTTCGGATCGTCTTTTTAAATGGGGCGAAAGATGGGACTGTAAATCCCTTGGATTTATCCTTCGGTTTCCCTCAGGACCGGCTCCGCCGTCCGCTTCGCGAACAAACCCACTTCGTGACTTCGGCCCCTATCACTCCCATAAAAAAAACGACCCTTTCGGATCGTCTTTTTAAATGGGGCGAAAGATGGGACTCGAACCCACGACATCTGGTACCACAAACCAGCGCTCTAACCAACTGAGCTACATTCGCCATCGGTACTTTTGGGATTTTATAAAAAACAAACTCAGTTGTCAAGAAAAAAATTAACTTTTTTGTTTTTTTATTTTTCTTTACATTTCCCTATTACCCATCCGACTGAACCGATTCACTAATTTTGGTTCCTGCTTTTGATAAAAAGTTGTAAAAGCCTCAATCTCTTTTTCAAAAAATGCAAGTTGTTTAGCATGCTTTTCTGATGTTCCAATGTGGTTTCTTTTCAACCCTAAACGAACCATTTGAAAAAACTTTGGATAATATTTTAATCGGTTTGAAATTGTTTCTTCAGTTTCTCCTTCCTTTAATCCGAAAAACTCCCTTTTCTGAGAAATTTGTTCGGCTAAAATTGGATTTTTTTGTTCTTGCGACAAAACCAAATCATTCAAACATTGTGTACTTTCTTTCCAATAAGAATCCACTATTTTAGAAAGAACTTCACTTGATTTAATATCTTCTTCAGGCATTGCTTGAAGCATACCTAAAAGAGTACTAAGCATTTTCCCTTCAGCCATTAATGAATTTTTTTGATAATCTAAAAGAGTTGAGGTTGGCTTTTTTTTGTTATAATCAATAAGTTCCACAGTTGAATTATCGTAATAATAACAACTATCTACCAATGAGCTCGCTACCCTGATTTGTTTCATCACCCTCATCTGCTCAGCATCTAACCTTAAATAAAAAGGAGGTTTTTGTTTTAAAAATATTTCTTGCAACTCTCTTATCGTCAGTGGGGCGCCTGATTGATTTTCTGTATCATCAATTTCCAAAGCATATGTGTATTCAAAATTTGTTAACACACCCATGGCATAAAGAAGTGCTGGTTCTGAACAAGCTGAATAGATGCATCTCATATCCCTTTTATTTGCTTTTTCATCCTCTTCATCAAAAATACGCTCATACAAACTTGTTTTAAATTCATCAAATTCTTCTTCATCTAATGTATCTGATATAGGTATTTTCAAAGGAAGTGGTGCTACTTTTTTCCCCGAATGGATTTCATCAACTTTTGCCGTTGTGCCAAAAACATAATCAAAATTTTGCAAATAATAATCTGCAACATGCTTATGTGCTGTTGCTGTTATCAAACAAGAACGCGTCACATTTGCCAAAAATGCCATATTTTCTCTTTCATTTTTCAAAACATCCGTTTTAGGATATTTTTGCATAAAATATTTGCACATTGCTTTTAATTGTGGCGTTACATTGGCAGAATTTTTGTTCTGAGGCAAATTATATAAATCGGTTAATATCTTTTGATAAGAAGCAAATATCATATGATTTAACAAAATTTTTGCTTTTTTAAAATCATTCGACCGGCCAATATAATCTTCTATTGCACAGAAAATACCTCTAATGGCTTGCAAACGACCTATTCTTGTTCTGTCTTCACTTTTTTCATCAATACAGGTATCTGGAATTCTTAAATTAAGAATATCACAAGGAACAACCCCTTGTTCAATCAGCATCAAAAAAGTACACATTCTTTTGAAATCTTGAGCCAATTCAAAATATTCTTTTTTAAAATTCAAAGCAAGCGGTATGTTCCTTTTAAAATCAAGTCGTAAAAGAAAATCCAATGTTTCTTCAACTGATGGTGTTAATGAATCAACATCCTCTTCATGAATACCAATATTTACCAGTGTTTTGTTAAAATCCAACTCCCCATAATCACCGGTTTCTTTCCCCGTTTTATAGTACTCATATGCTTCTTCCACTTCTTCTGGGATATCTCCCTCATTTTCTCGCATATAATCATCAAAAACTTTATCTAATGTGGTAATAGCTCTTTCTTTAAATATGGTTTCCTGTGTTTGATAAAAATCATCAGCCTCTTGTTTTGAAATAATACCGAGCATATAATATGTATATATATCTGGGAACTCCATAACATACATCAAATTTTTATGATCATCACTAATTGTTGAAAAGAAGCTTTCAATGCGTTCAGGATCATCTCTATGTTCCCTTTTTAGATGAAAATACATATCATCAAAAACATTTTTATGATACGTTTCAAGCTGACGAAGGACTTTTTCTTCAGTGGAAAGTTTTGCAAATTCAGGATCTGAAAATAAATGCATTAAATGTGCATCAATTTCTTTTCTTGTTTGTTTTTTTTGAGCCTCAATTTCTTCTTCAAAAGTATCATTGTCATTTTCAACTTCTTTTTCTTCTGTTTTAACAGCAAAAAATGAAATAGAAAGACCTGGAACAACCGGAACAGGTTGTGCGTTTTTCACTGAATCTGGCAAACTTCTTTCATATCCTAACAAAGACTTGTTTAACCATTTTTCAAGACTTTTTGCAATCTCAGAATCTTTATATGTTGGAATGGCTTGTTTTATTTTTTGAATTGTTTGATATAAAAGGATTTTTCTTTCTTTATCGCTGATTTCATTTATTTTTATTGGCAACATACTTTTCAATGTTCGTATCGCAAAACTAATACGAAGAGAGGCCTTAGCATCATGATTTAACTGTTTTTTTATTTTTTTCAAATCTCTCAAATGCTTTTGCCACCTTGAATAAACAAGTTGATTCAAACAATCGCTAATTTCTTGATTATAGGGTAAAACTTTTTGAACCAAAATCAATTCATTTAAAATATTATATTCTGTCTCTTCATCTGAAAAAGGATCATACCAATTTGATGCATGAAGCTCATCATCAATGCTCAGCTTAAAATTATTTATATTCATTTTAAGCATTTCAAATAAGCCGGCTGTTCGTCTAACTTCTATAGCTTTTTCAAAAGCAATTTTTGAAATATCAATAACAAACCCCTTCCCTTTTGCATACTCAATAACCTCAGTATAGTCTGGATTTCTCACCTCAATATCTTCATCCTTTAATTTTGGATTTCTTAATTTTTCCTCCTCTAAAAAACGAAACTCATAAGCATTATACGTTTCAAATGCTTTTCGATCGCATAAACCCATTAAATAAACTATCAAAGGAGGTTGAAGGTAAGAAAGAGAGGAAAAATTCGTACCATTCATATCAAGCGTTTTTGAAAGCTCTTCACCTATACTTAAATCACTCATGTAACTAAATATATCTTTTTTAGATTTTAAATATTCTTGTTGAACATTTTGTGTTAAGGATGTGATATCTTTTTCAGATGCAGTGGCTGTTTTTTTTGACATAAATATACCCTCATATAAAAACGAATACTTCATTATACATGATTTTTGTCAAAAAATAAAGAAATTATTTACAACTTATTTTTTTATAATCTGCTATCAGTGATAAAAGTTTTTCACCCATTTTTTGAGAAGGCAATAAATCTTGCCCTTTTCCTAATTTTTCAAGACTTCCAGAAACATCTTGTGTTTTGAGTCGTAGCAATTGTTCAATGGTTGATTCTAAATTTTCAATGGTACATTTTTCTTGCAATAACTCTGGAATAATTTCTCTATCAGCAAGTATGTTAATTAAATTCACATACTTAATTTTCAACAAGCGCTTAGCTAAAATACCAGTTAATTTGCTTACTTTATACGCAATCAAATGAGGAACTCCAGCAAGCGCTAGCTCTAAACTCACGGTCCCTGACGCAGCCATGGCTACATCACTGGCTGCAAAAGCATTGTAGCGTTCTTTTTCCCCTTCGACAATTACGTGAGGAACAGCCCAATCTTTTAATGTTTCTTTTAATTTTTCGGAAACGGTTGCAACCGTTGGCACAACAACAAATAAGTTTTTGTGTGTTTTTTGAAGATTTTCAGTTGCATTCATAAACAGGCTCATCAAAAATGAAACTTCATTTTTTCTGCTTCCTGGAAGCATTGTCATCACAAGAGCATTTTCATCTATGCCATAACGTTTTTTAAAATCGGCACCATTTCCTTTTTCGGCTCCCCCTTCAATGACTGGATGTCCAATAAATGTCGTTGCCATACCATAAGGCGTGAAATATTTTTCTTCATAAGGCAACAAACAAAATAAATGATCCATATACTGTCCCACTTTTTTGGCTCTTCCTTTTTTCCAAGCCCAAACTTGAGGCGCTACACAATGGACATGTGGCTTATCAAATTTTAGTTTTTTTAATTTTTTATGTACCCTGGCTGAAAAACTAAAACTATCAATTGTCATCACAATATCAGGTTGTTTTTGTAAAATATCTTGAACCGTTTGTTCTAATCTTTTTAAAACAAGAGGAATACTTGGAATAACTTCTGCCAAACCCATAACAGCTAAATCTTTGATATCAAATAAAGAATTCAACCCTTCTTTCATCATGGATTCACCTCCAACACCCACAAATGAAACTTTATTTCCATATTTTTGTGTCAAAGCTCGCATTAATCTTGCGCCCAATAAGTCTCCAGAAGGCTCCCCTGTTACCAGATAAATGGTTACTTTTTCATTAGGTTTTAAATTCAGTGTTTCAATATCAAAAGACATTTTTTTCCTCTTTTAGACTTTTTTGATTCCTACAATAAAAATATTTAGTTTATCTGCTAAAGCTATTGTTTTTTCAGCTTCGGCCAATAAAACAGAATCTGCCTCAACAGCAATTCCTTTTAATCCTGCATCATAAATGGATTGAACAGTATTTGGACCAATGGTTGGCATATCAACCCTTTTTTCTTGCTGAGGTTTAATTACCTTCACAAGAACACCTCCACCACCTTTTCGTTTAAGTTTTTTAGTCCGTTCAATCAAAGCTGCCGTCCCTTCAATTCCTTCTAACGAAAGAACCAATCCTTGTTGAACAATCACAGCTTGCCCAACGTCTGCTTGTCCTAATAATTTAGCAACTTCATATCCCCGTTCTATATCTAAAACATCTTTTTTGAGTGGTTTTTTGGTTGTCAAAACGCCTTCAGGGACCAAAAGTTCTGGCATAATTTCATGAATACCTTTAACCATAAAGCCCTGACTTTCAACTTCCTTAATCACATACCGAAGTAGACCATCATCCCCAAGAGCCTTTAAGGATAATTTTGCAAGCAATGATAACCCTTTAAAATCTGGTCTAATCTCAGCCCAAGAGGGGCGCCTAACTCCACCAATAAAAACCAATTGATTTACCCCATATTTCTTCAATAATTTAAAGGATTTTCCAACAGCCCCTAAACGAACTTCTTTGACAAGAACGTTTGTTGGGAAAAGAGCTTTATTTGCATGACCTTTTAAAGCTAGAACAACAACAGGTTGCTTCTTATCAGCTAAATGTGAAGCTAATGTTATTGGCAAAACACCACTGCCTGCAATGATGCCAATTGTTGGTTTTATACCATTTGGTAAGTCAGAATTTTTTTTCAAATTCGCCTCCTCTTTGAGCTAAAAACAAACCTTCTTATTATCAATCTGGTTGTAAAATATTATTTTTTGAAGGATTTTTAACAAACTCAATTTGAGCTTTAATCAATGGATTTTGCATCCATACATCATTTTGTTCAACCAAAGCTATACGTTCTGTAAAAGTGCCATTATCTTTGTTAAACAAAGCCTTATATGCTTGTTGCATCATCATGATGTTTTCTTTTTCAACACCAGCTCTTTGAAGTCCAATTAAGTTCAATCCACTCAACCCTTGACGAATACCCCCCATCATTAATCCATAAGTAATAATATCTCTTGTTACACCACACATACCACCAATCATGGCGCCTTCCCCAATTCGAGTGAATTGCAAAACGGCAGCTAACCCACCAATAATGGCTTTGTTTCCAACATGCACATGCCCTGCTAATGTGGCATTATTACTCATAACAATATCATCTCCTAAAACACAATCATGTGCGATATGGGAAGCTACTAAAAAGAGGTTTCTGTTCCCTATAATTGTGATTTTGTTATCCACATCAGATCCAACGTGAGCTGTCACATGTTCTCTGAATGTATTGTCATCTCCAATAATGAGTTGAGCATCTGGTGCATTTGAACGTTTGTGTTGAGCCAATAATCCAAGTGCTGCAAATGGATAGATGGTGTTTCTTTGACCTATTTTTGTCACCCCATCTACAACAACATGTGAAATCAATCTTGTTCCAGAGCCAATTTCAACATGCTCCCCAACACTACAAAAAGGACCAATTTCAACATCATCTGCAATCTTTGCATTTGGATGAATAACTGCACTTGGATGAATTTTAGCCATATTTTTACTCCTTTGTTACTATTTTGATGGCTTAAAAAAAATACGCCTGTTGAGAAAATTATTTGATATATCTCTTCAGACGCATTTTTAAATAACTCCTTAACCAATATTGTTAAGCTTTTTTAAATACCATAGCACTAAATGTTGCTTGAGAAACAAGTTTACCTTCAACCCTTGCTTCCCCACGGAATTTAAACACATTTCGAACGGCTTGTTCTTTTTTAACAGTAAACTCAATGACATCACCTGGAATAATTGGTTTTCTAAACTTTACTTCATCAACTGTCATAAAATAAACACTATTTCCTGAACGTTCTTCTTCTGGAAAGCCTGTTAAAACAATAATACCTGCTGTTTGAGCCATAGCTTCAATTTGCAATACCCCTGGCATGACTGGATTTTCAGGAAAATGTCCTTGAAAATAACCTTCATTCATTGTGACATTTTTAATACCAATACCACTTTCACCTGGAACAACGTTTTTAAGTTTATCCACCAACAAAAATGGATATCTGTGTGGCAATAATTTTAAAATTTCACCAATTTTAATTTCTTCAATGATATTTGATTGTTCTGATACTTCTTCTACCTTATTTTCCATTTACTTTTCCTTTAATCTTCTTTCTTTTTCTTTGTTAAACGCTGTAGAGCAATTTGTTGTCGCATAAATTCAACACGAGAAACAGCTGGAGAACCCATTAAGACAGCTCCAGCAGGCACATCATTCATCAATCCAGATTGTGCTGCAATTTTTGCCCCAGATCCAATTTTTAAATGCCCTGCAAAACCAACTTGTCCACCGGCGACAACAAAATCACCAAATTCACAGCTTCCTGCAATACCAACTTGAGAGACAATAACACAACATCTACCCAATTTTACATTATGAGCAACTTGAACAAGGTTATCAATTCTGCATCCATCGGAAATAACCGTATCACCCATTGCCCCTCTATCAACTGTTGTACCAGAGCCAATTTCTACATCATTTCCGATAATGACTCTACCTAATTGTGGTACTTTTGCTGGTCCTTTAGCTGACATGGCAAAACCAAAACCATCTTGTCCAATATGAGCTCCTGGATAAACATAAACTTTAGATCCTGCAACACAGTGTGAAATTGTTGCATTGGCGCCAACGATACACTCGTCTCCCATTTGAACACCACTTTCAATCACTGCATTTGCTCTGATGTCACATTTTTTACCCAAAACAACATTCTCGCCTATATAAGCCCCTGCTTCAATACGGCACCCTTCTCCCAACTGAGCTGTTGGATGAATATAGGCTTTATCTGAAATATAACTTTCAACTTCTCTTGGATAAAAAGCGCTTGCCACCAAACCATATGAACGGTGTGGATCATTGCTTACAAGAGCAATAACGCCTTCTGGCACAAACTCCAAAAAATTCTCAGGTACAATAACAGCCCCTGCTTTTGTATTTTTTAATGGTTCACGCATTGCTGGAATAAATGCCCAAGTTACTTCATTAGCACCTGCCATATCAATAGAAGCAACATCATTAAACTCACGATTTAAATCGGCGTTATCGGGGAGTTTAAGCTCCCCGATTTTTGCAATCTCAGCCAATGTTAAACCAGATACTTTTTTAAAAAATCTTGTATCAGCCATTGTTTTTCTCTACTTAAAATTATTTTTTAGGAGCTGGAGCTGCTGCATTTGGAGTTCCTTGTTCAGCGACTACTGGAACTGTAAATTGAGCTGGATCTGGATATGCAACTGGAATATCTTTTCCATCTAACAATTTAATAAAGTCATCTGTCACGTCAACACAAGGAGCAAAATATGTTACATATGGACGTGGCAAAATAATTTTTAAACCTTTCTTTTGGCTCAATTCTTTCAATGAGGCTTGAGCAACTGGAGCAACTTGACCAAGAGCTGCTTGTCGTGCTTTTGCAATTAAAGCAGATTGAAAACGAACTTTACGTTGGAACTCTGCTAATTCTGCATTCAATTTTTGAATTTCTGCTGTATAAGCATTTTCCTTGTTGCCTGAAGCATCAATTTTTTTCTTAAGAGCAACTGCTTTATCTTGAAGTGCTTTTTCCTCAGCTGCGAAACGTGCTTTTAATGCACTGATGTGTTTTTCAGTTTCAACACGTACTTTTTCATAAGCAGCAGCTTGAACTTGAACACGATCTAAATCCAAAACAGCAATACCTTTGCTTTTAGATGTTATTCCAGTTACACCTGCAATAACAACACCTGCAATTAAACAACCACCACAAAGAGCTAATAATTTTTTATTCATTTTTTAAAATCCTTTCCCAAAGTTTAAACGAAATACTTGTGTTTTATCGTAAGATTCTTTAACAACTGGCAATGAGAAATCAAGATTGATCATCCCCATTGGTGATTGCCATAAGATACCTGTACCAACAGCCACACGTACACCACTGCTATAATCCATATTATCTCTATCAAATCCATCTGGCTTACCGATAATACCTGCATCTACAAATGTCTTACCTTTAATACCAATTTCACGTGGTAATCCGATAGGGAAAACAAGCTCTGTTGATGCTGTTGCATACCAGTTTCCACCCAAAGCGTCATCTGTATTTCTATCTCTGGCACCAACACCACCATACTCAAATCCACGTAATGAATAGTCACCTAAGAAGAAGCGGTTATTAATGCGAACATCTTTTCCTCCAACTCCCCAAATATGACCACCATCACCTCTTAATGACAAAACGACATCATCCGTCAGAGCAAAATACTGAATAGCTGTTGCTGTAACACGAACAAACTTTGTATCGCCCCCAACGCCTGCAAAATCTGTTCCTAAAGAAAGGTAATACCCTTCAGTTGGATTAATTTTGCTGTCACGTTTGTCATAACTGATGTCTTGACCAATTAAAGAAACATTTGTCTTTCCTTCTTGGTCTTTAATATAACGAGAAGCATCACTTTCAATATCCGTCACATCATCTTGACGTAATGTATAACGAACTGTTTGTCTTAATGCATCTGTATAATTCCAGCCAAATCTTGTTGTCATACCATAAGATGTATAACTGTATGAACTAGAATCTTCGTTATCTCTTGTTGTTCTGAACAATTCAAGCCCTGCAAGAAGAGGTAAATCCATAAAATATGGGTTTGTTAAACCAGCAACGTATTGTGTCTCTTTTTGAGAAAGCATCGCATTCAAGTTCACAATGTTACCCGTCCCTAAAACGTTTCTCTCAACAATCCCTGTTTCAAACAACATACCGTCATATGAAGACCAACCAACACCCACATTGAATGCCCCAGTTGATTTTTCTGAGACAGTCATATCCACATTTGTTTTTGAAGAATCCCCATAAACTGGTGATGTTTTAAAATCTACTTTTTCAAAATAATCAAGGTCTTCAACTTTTTGTTTTGACCGACGTAATTTAGAAGCATTAAAAGCATCTCCTTCTTTTAATCTAAATTCACGACGGATAACTTTATCTTGTGTTCTTGAGTTTCCATGAATATTAATTTTGTTAATAAAAACTTTTTCCCCTTCTTGAACACGGAAAATAATTTTAACTGTTCTAGCTTTTTCATTCTTTTTAAATTCAGGAATAACTTCAACAAAAGCATATCCATCATCTGCAAATTTGTCTGTTAATGCTTCGATTGTTGAATCGATTAATTCTGCATTAAAACGATCCCCTTTTTCAAACTCAAGCAATTTGACAAGTTCTGCTTTATTCCCTTTTTTAGCATAAGCAGGTAATGAAACCTTAATTTCTGGCTGTTCAAAACGATAGCGTTCACCTTCTTTGATGCGCATTGTCAATGTAAACCCTGATTTATCAGGCAACAATTCTGCTGCTGCATTTTGAATTTCAAAGTCAACATATCCATGTTTTAAATAAAACCGACGGAGCATTTCCTTGTCATAATTTAAACGGTCTGGATCATATGTATCTGTGCTTGCAAAGAAACGATACCAGGCATTTTCTTTTGTAACCATAACATCTTTTAATGTTGCATCATCAAAATTTTCGTTTCCAATAAAGCTAATTTTTTCAATAGTTGTTTTTGGACCTTCATCAATTTCAAAAACAACATCTACACGATTTTGGTCTTTTTTAATAATTTTAGGTGTAACAGAAGCCCCAAAACGACCACTTCTTTTATAAAGGGTCAACAATCTATCAGCATCCGATTGAGCTGTACTTGCTGTATATACTGTTCTTGGTTTTAATTTAATTTCTGTTTTTAAAATATCATCATCCATTTTCTCGTTGCCTTCAAAATAGACCTCACGAACAATTGGATTTTCCTCTACTTGCACAAAAAGTGTTCCGTTTTTCATTTTAACTGAAACATCAGAAAACAACTGTGTATCAAATAAAGTTTTTGTTATCTTATCTAAATCATAAGCACTCAAATCTTGCCCTTGAGAAAGATTTAAATTTCTCATAATTGAAGCAGGTTCAAAACGCCGTGTCCCCTCAATTGAAACATTTTTCAAAACCTCAGCACCAACAGGTGATGAAAGCATTGAAGAAGCTAAAAAAGCAAAACCAATAAATTTTTTCATTCCAAAATCCTTTGTATAATGCGTGGCACATCCAAAAACATTGTATAAGCCAACAATAATAACAAAACACTCAAACCAGCTGCCAAAAAGGCATTTTGAGCTTTCTCAGGTAGAGGTTTTCCCCGAACTGCTTCAACAGCATAAAAAGCCAAATGTCCGCCATCTAATACAGGGATTGGCAATAAATTCATAAAGCCAACTGCAACCGATATTTGAATAACAAACATCATCAATGAAAGCCACCCACCCCGAACAGCATCACCAGACATCTCAGCAATACCCAATGGCCCTCTCATATCCTTAGGCGTTCTGTTTTTAAACAAAACTTGCCCAAGATAAACAAGCGTATCTTTTGTCATTTGTCCAACCAAAACCGTTGACCTTTGAATTGACGCAAAAAATGGCAATGGTGTAGCTGGCTCAAAATGTTCATTAGAAGTTGCAAAACCAATCATTGGATATTCATACCCTTCCATATATCTTGGTTTTAATGAAAGTTTGTGTACCACTCCTTCTCTTTCAAATACAATATCTAATGGTTTTTCAAATTCTGTTAAACGTGTCAAACGCACAACATCATTAAAAGATGCAACTTTTTGATTGTTAATTTCTAAAAATTTATCCCCCACTTGCAACCCAGCTTCAAGCGCTGGTGAGTCAGGCATAATCTTCCCAATAACAGGAGACAAGCGTGCTTCACCCACAAAGAATAACACCCCTGACAATAAAACAATTGCAAAGAGATAATTCATAGCCGGTCCTGCAAAAATAATCAAAGCTCTCTTCCACAATTTTTGAGAAAGGAAAGCTTTTTTCTTTTCTTCCTCAGTCAATCCTTTTGTAGATGATTTTGCACTTGCTGCATCATCATCCCCAAGCATTTTAACATATCCACCCAATGGGATAAGACACACTTTCCATCTCGTCCCTTTTTTATCAACACGAGAAAAAAGCTCACGCCCAAAACCAACTGAAAAATCCGTTACATGAACCCCACACCATCTAGCCATCATAAAATGACCACCTTCATGTATCACCACAATAACGGACAAGACTAAAACAAATGAAGCGATATAAAGAAGTGTTAACATCTAAAAAATTGCACTCCCATCATTAAAAAGATAAACAATCAAAGCTGTTAATACAGAAGCAAATAATAATCCATCAACACGGTCAAACAAACCACCATGACCTGGAATAATATTACTTGAATCTTTCAAATTCAACGTTCTTTTAATATAAGATTCAAAGAAATCCCCCACTTGAGAAACAACAGCCAACACCCCTGCTGAAAGAACAAGAACGCATTTTAATTGTTCAAATGAAACACCACTTGTTGGAGATAAATAATTGTTTGCACGCAAATAAAGGGCAAAAACATACGCAACACCCATTGCAAACAAAGCCCCACCAATCAAACCAGCCCATGTTTTTTTTGCACTAATTTTAGGCGCAATTTTTGGACCTCCAACTGTTTTTCCAACAACATAACCACCTATATCTGTTGCCCAAACAACAAAGAAAAGCCATAAAACAATTTCACGACTAACCGAATCATTTACGTAATAAATGTATCCCAATGAAATCAATGGAACACAAATATAAAGAACCCCCAAAGAATAAAGCAATCTTGAACCAGACTTATAAAAAACAATTGTCGTTCCAAGCAAAGCCAACCAAAGGGCAAACATTGGATTTGCCTCAGTCATAAAAGCACAAAGACAAGCAAACATAACCATCCAAACTGTATTCACACTCACTTTTTTATCAAACATAGTTGTCCATTCCCAAGCCAAACCTGAACCAAAAACAGCCAACAAAATTGTATAAAGAGGAATAGAATAATCCATGTAAAAATCTTTTCCAAACCAAATACTTCCCAAAACAATTGGTGCCAAAACAAGTGCTGAAATAATACGTAAACTTAAGTTTGAATGCATTTTAATTTCCTTTCGTTTTGCTCACTATTGCAGATTTTTAATCACGTGTCAAGTCTTTATTCCTCATTTAATTTTTAGGTTTATTTTATAAAAAAAACAGCTTTTTTTTCAAAAAAATATTCCTTATTTCCAAAATTAAAGTTGTATTTTTTTTTATTTAAGGGTATAGAAAAAATATAATTGAATATAATAAGGAAGTTATCATGAGCGTATTTATACATAAAATATATGGATTTATTTTGTTTTTATTTGGTATTGCAACTTGTGTTGCTTGTTTTTCCTACCATGCAGCAGACACATCTTTTAACACAGCAAGCACAATGCCCACTCAAAATGTTCTTGGTAGCTTTGGCGCTTATACAGCAGATTTAATCATCCAATTATTTGGATCTGCATGTATTTTAATCCCTATTGCCTTTATTTGCACTGGGATAATGTACCTTATTAACAAAAAGAATGTTCATTTAAGACTCTGTCTTTTTTGTTTAAGTTTATTGACACTTTGTTGGACCTTAGGCCCTTCATTTGCCATATCTAATGGAGAATGGAAAAATACATTTGGAGGTGGATTTGTTGGTTTTTATTTAACAAATTGGTTAGGTAAAAGCGCTCTGTTCCCTTTGTATGTTAAAATAGCCTTATATACTTTTTCTTTAACACTTATTATTTTCAGCTTAAATATTCCTGTTTTAAAATCAACAAAATGGATAGCAAAAAATGGCTGTACAAAACTTTCAAAAATAAATTTACCTAAACCTAAAAAACTCTCTTTCACATTACCAAAAATTTCATTTACATTACCAAAATTATATGACAAGAAAGAAAATATAGAAACGCCTGTTAAAGAAGAGGCAATTCAAGAGAATATCCCTGAAGAAAAGGTTGAAAATTTTGAATCTCAACCTCAAGAAGAGAAAAAAGCAAAATCATCCTTCTTCTTTTCATTTAAAAGAAAGCCTAAAGAAGTGCAACCAAGAAGAGAAAGAATTGAACCAACATTTACAGATGAAGATTGCTTTTCTTTTTCATCTGCCCGTCAACAAGTTCAAAATGAAACTTATCAACATTATCAAGAAACACGTTTTGAAACTTCTGTTGAAAGTTACTCTAAACCTCAAGAAACACCTCAACCAAAGGTGCAACCAACTTATACACCTCCTAACGAATCCGGCGTATTACAGCTCCCTTCTAGCAGTTTATTAGACCCTGTTAAATCTACAAATGCGCCTATGCTTTCAAAAGAATTTATGCAAAAAACAAGCAAAGAGCTTGAGGATGTTTTGGCGCAATTTAGTATTACAGGGAAAGTTGTAACAGCCCACCCAGGCCCTGTTGTTACACTTTATGAATTCCAACCTGCTGCCGGTATTAAAAGCGCACGCATTATCACATTAGCTGATGATATCGCCATGAAAATGCGTGTTGTCTCTGTTCGTATTGCTGTTATTCCAGGTACGGATGCTGTTGGTATTGAAATGCCAAATCTCAAACGAGAAGTTGTTTATATCAGAGAAATGATTGAACACACACAATTTAAAAACAATTCTGGCGCTCTCCCTCTTATTTTAGGAAAAGATATTGGTGGCGCACCTGTTTTTGCCGATTTGGCAAAAATGCCTCACTTACTTGTTGCAGGTACAACTGGTTCAGGTAAATCCGTTGCAATTAACACAATGGTTCTTTCATTACTTTATCGGTTCACTCCAGCTGAATGCCGTTTAATTATGGTCGACCCAAAAATGGTTGAACTTTCAGTATATAACAGAATACCGCACTTGTTAACACCTGTTGTTGTTGATCCAGAAAAAGTTGTTATTGCTCTTAAATGGGCTGTAAGAGAAATGGAAGACAGATACACCTCAATGTCACATTTAGGCGTTCGAAACATTGACGGCTACAACCAAAAGCTCAAACAAGCTGCTAAAGAAGGGAAAAGTTTAACTAGACGTGTTCAAACAGGGTTTGATCCAGAAACGGGACGTCCTATTTATGAAGAACAAGAATTTGATTTAACCCCAATTCCTTACATTGTTATCATCATTGATGAAATGGCTGATTTGATGGGGAGATGTGGTAAAGAAGTCGATCCACTTATTCAGCGATTGGCACAAATGGCTCGTGCCGTAGGGATTCACTTAATTTTAGCAACACAACGTCCAAGTGTTGATGTTATCACTGGTACAATTAAATCTAACTTCCCATCTCGTATGTCCTTCCAAGTTCGAAGCAAAACGGACTCTCGCACAATTTTGGATGAACATGGCGCTGAACGATTGTTAGGCAAAGGGGATATGCTCTTTATGCCTGCTGGGCAAAGGCCTCAACGTGTTCATGGTCCATTTGTATCTGATCAAGATGTGGAACAAGTTGTCCACCATTGGGAAATGCAAGCTGAACCTCAATACCTAAATGCTGTAACAACAGATCCTGATGCTGGAAGCTCTTCTGCCGGTGGAGCTACGGCATCTGGTAATACACCGAATGGAGGGGACTTGTATGATCAAGCAGTTGCTATTATTTTAAGAGATCAAAAGGTATCAACAAGCTATGTACAACGTCAACTTCGCATTGGATATAACAAAGCCGCTGATTTAATTGACCGAATGGAAGCTGAAGGCGTCATATCAAAACCAAACATGGCTGGAAAAAGAGAAATCCTTGTTCCAACATGTAATGCATAGGAAAGTGTTAAAATGAAAAAAATATTACTTTTGTTATTACTTATTCTTTCAACGCCAGCATTTTCTGATATTGAAAAGAAAATTGACACACCCCAAAACAGAGAAATTTTAACAAAAGTTGAAGCAGCTTATAATAAAATTAAAACATTAAAGGCTGAATTTGCTCAATTTAATTCAAAAACACAAAATGATTTGCAAACCGGGACTCTTTATATGTCTAGACCTGGGAAAATGCGCTTAGTTTATCAAAAAGGTTCCCCCTTGGAATTTTATGCTAATAATGGATACCTCATCTATCATGATAAGGATTTAAAAGAAGTCAGTTACTTTGATTTAAATCAAACACCTGTGAGCCTTATTTTAAAGAACAAGCTCAAATTCAGCGATAAAGAGTTTGTTGTCACATCCATTCAAGATGTTTTAGATGAATACAAAGTCACAGCTCACAAAAAAGGAGCAAAAGAGTTAGGTTCCTTAACTCTTATCATTGATAAAGATACACTCTTATTAAAGCAATGGGAAGTACTTGATATGCAAGGAATAAAATCAACCGTTTCATTATTTAATATTGAACAAAATGTTTCTGTTGACAAAAATCTTTTTTTATTTCAAAATCCATATAAGCAAAAATAGTTTTAAGGAGACTCCAGTATGAAAAAAAACATTTTACTTGGCTTAATTGGTTCTGTTTTAATTCCTTTAACCGTATATGCAGCCCCCAAGGATTGCGTCTATCACCCATTACAAGATATCATTCGCTCAGCGAGGTCTGAAAAAGATATTGAACCTTGGATTAAAGACCAAATCAACTTTAACATTGATTTTAGATGTGGTGGCTCCATTCTTCAGTTAGCTGTTATGCGTGGGAACCCTCACATTCTTAAGATTCTTCTTGAGCAAGGTGGCGTTGACCCAAATGAAACGGTTGAAAATTCAGCCTTCCCTATTAAAGGGGCTCCAAAGATTATCCCTATTAGCTTTTTTGCCGCTTTTTATGCACCTCGATCAGATATTTTAAATCTTTTTATGGAGTATGCTGAAGAATCAATCTATCAAACAGATATGAATGGTCAAAATATTTTATGGTATTTAGAACAAAATCCTGTTTTAAGGAATACAGATTTATCTGATTTGATTGTTAAAAATCTATTAATTACCGATACAAAAGCACAAAATGCAAAAGAACAGGCAGCAAAAGAAAAACAAGAAGCTGAAAAGAAAGAAGCGCGCTCAAAAGCATCACCAGGTGACGTTGCTAAACGAGAAAGAAATGATTCCTCCTCAAGAGACAAAAAAGAATCAAGAGTTAAAACAGGTGGAATGGTTGAGGAAGAACCAGATAATGCCTTTAAGCCTCAAAAAGAAAATACAGATAATGTCGATTTGCAATCTTCGGATTTTTAAACAATGCCACAAAGCAACAAGAGCCGAATAAAAAACTTGTCTTTTTATTCGGTTCTTGGTATAATAAATGTATAATTTGTTTACGAGGGGTAAAATTAATGACAAGTACGCAGCCTATTGAATTAAATAGAAGAAATCTTCAAAATGGACATGTCGTTATTACATATAAAAAGGACGGTCTGATTTTTTATGATGAATATTTATCAGCAGATGATGCAAGCGAACGAAACAAGGAAGCCCTTATATCAAGAGCATATGCAAAGAAAAATAAACTTGGGCGCAATATGTTGGTTTATATTGATGCAAATGCAATTCAAACAACTCCTTCAATCTTAAAAGTTTTAACATACGACAAACAAAACAAATTGTCTGAAGAAATTATTTATGACAAACAAGAGCGAAAAACACTCTCTCGCTTTTATGTTAATGGGATGCTGGATCAAGACTGGACATATGATCCAAATACAGGACACTTAACTTTGGGCCTCCAATACAAAAAGAATGAAAAAGGTCGCTATGATGTTGTAAGCGTATCAACACCTATTTATGCTCAAAATGGTGATTTATCGCACACAATTCAAAGAAAAGCCACCTCGTCTGGTGAACTGACAGGAGAAGTCCTTCAACGAGTATTTTATTTATGCAATTTACCATTTGTCAAAGTAACTTATATTGAAAATCCAGAAGATCCTAAGCGCCCATTTAGTCAAATTTATTCTCTTGATGATGGCCAATGGACGTTGGTTACAAACACAACACTTAAAAAACACTTAATACCTATTCTTGAGGATGCTGTCTCAATTGAAGGAGAAAAGGCTCCTAAAAGAAAAACACTTGAAAAATATTCTAATATTCATTTTGAAGAATTAACTTATGCTGATGTTTTGGCATTTAAAAAGATTAATCCTTCTGTTCAAATTTTAGCGCCTAATCAAATTGGATATATCCCTTCTGAAGAAGAAAAACAACTTGAGTTAAAAAAATTATCCCATCAAGAGCGTCAATTTGTTGAAAAAGCATTAAATGCCGGATATTTTGTTTCACTTACACCACTTGAGGAGAAATAAAATGACTCTATTTGCACCATCAAAAGAACAACTTGCCAATGCAGAGCAATCCAGATCACAATCTGATAGAGATTTAAGAGCTCTTCCCTATTATGAACTTTTAAAAGCTCAATCAAAAGATCTATCTCTTGCTGTCATTTCGAAGGAAGAAAGTGAAAACTTGCCATTTATTCCAGGATTGAGAAGTTTTTTCTTTGCTACATTACCCGATGAAATGAAGCAATTTGTTTTACGAGCAAATATCGCTGGCGTTAACATAACAGCAACAGGCGAAAATGGTGAAACATTTTTATATATGGCACCTGAAACAGAGCTTGAAAGAACACGTATGATTACTGAATTAAAGCAATTAGAAGCAGATTCAAAACCATCTTCTTCATTAGGGGCCTCCATTACAAATGAACCTATGCAAGAAAATAATTTACCCCCTGTTCAGCACTCTCAAAATAGATAACATAAAAAGAGGATTGATTATAGGAGAATAGAATGAAATTTACAGCCCGACCCCTTAAAACACACTTAAAAAAAGTTAAAGGGAGAAAAGCTTCCAGTACAAAATGGTTACAACGCCAAGTAAACGACCCCTATGTTAGCGAGGCACATCGCCTTGGCTATAGAGGTAGAGCCGCTTTTAAAATTATGCAATTAGATGATCAATTTCATTTTTTTAAACCAGGGAAAAGAGTTGTTGACCTTGGTTGTGCTCCAGGAGGCTGGTCTCAAGTAGCTGTTACCCGTGTTAAATCAACCGAAGAAAATCCATTGGTTGTAGGAATGGATTTACTTCCAGCAGCACCTATTGCAGGAGCAAAACTTGTTCAAATGGATTTTACGCTTGATGAAGCTCCAGATAAATTAAGAGAACTTTTAAACGGTCATCAAGCCGATATCGTTATGTCAGATATGGCAGCAAATACAACAGGGGTACATGCCCTCGACCATTTGCGCATTATGAATTTGCTTGAAATGGCCTATGATTTCGCCCTTCAGGTTTTAAATCCCGGAGGCGTATTTATTGCAAAAATTTTCCAAGGGGGGACTGAAAATCAATTTTTAGCCGAAATGAAACAACATTTCAAAGTCGTCAAACACGCAAAACCTGATGCTAGCAGAAAAGATTCTTCTGAAGTTTATGTTGTTGCAACTGGTTTTAAAGGAAGAAAAGAAGTTTAAGTTTTCCCATGAAAGAAGATGTTATTTATAAAGTTGCAGCAGACCTTCTTTTAACAATTGAAAAAGAAACCCGACCAGCGTCTGAAATTATTAATGCTTTTACAAGATTACACAAATCTTTTGGCTCAAAAGATCGCCGTTTGTTAACTGATACAGTTTGGAATGTTATTAGACACAAGGCCAGATTAGATTATTTGTATCCAAATAAAACATATTTAGAAAAAATTGAAATATTAAATAAGGGTGCGCTTCCAATTGATGAGAGAACCCCTTTTCATGTTCAAGTTGAAACTCCTCAATGGCTTATTCAAAAAATTAAAAATGCTGATAAAGAACTCCCTGCTCTTTTAGAAAATCCATCTATTATTCTAAGAGCCACAAAAGACAGAGATTTTGTTCAAAAAGAACTTTTAAAAGAAGGGGTTGAAACTGAAAAAACAACACTTTCACCCTATGGCCTTATCTTAAAAAAACGAACCAATTTGCAAGGCCTTATCGCTTATAAAACAGGTCTTATAGAGGTACAAGACGAAGCTTCTCAACTTGTTGCTCTTGAAACAAAAATTAGCTCACAAGATTGTGTGTTAGACTATTGCGCTGGAGCTGGTGGAAAATCTCTTATTTTTGCGCAAATGATGAATCAAAAAGGACATATCCTTGCGCATGATATCTCAAAAAGGAGCCTTGAGGAACTACAAAAAAGGGCTCAAAGGGGGAATATTTCTATCATTGATACAACACTTGATATTCCCGCCTTTTTAAAACAACATCCAAAAATAAAATTTTCGCATGTTGTTGTTGATGCCCCTTGCTCTGGAACTGGGACATGGAGGCGTTGCCCTGATGCGAGATGGAAATTAACCGAAAATCAATTTAATGATCTTTTAAAAAAACAAGCCTCTATATTGAAAAAAGCCGCCTCATTTACGCCATTAAATGCCTATTTAATTTATATGACTTGTTCGATTACAGAAGATGAAAACATTAATCAAGTTCAAAAATTTTTAAAATCTCATCCAGCGTTTAAACTGAAAGGTCATAAACAATTTTCACCAGCAAGAACGAACACTGATGGCCTTTTTGTTGCTATTATGAAAAAAGAATTTGAAAATCAAAAACAATAAAAAACTTTACAAAACATAAATATTTTTATATACTTATACTGTTTGTGTTTTCAAATAGAAAGGTTTTAGGGATGATTTCTCGTTTTTTTATTGCTAACTCTGCCTATTCATTGTTGCAGTATAGTTTGGCATTTACAGATAAAATTGAGGAAACCCATTTTTTTTGTGGTCCAGCCATTTGTGATAATAATTTAAAACACAAAACCCCCTTTAATCTTCCACCTAAAGGGTTTGAAGATGAATATATAGCCTCTTTTTTAAAAAAACTTGAATCAAAATTAAAAGATTTTTCTGTTCCATTTTATGGGAACTTAGTTACCCCATATGCAAAAGAAGTTTCTCAAAGATATCCTTTTTACGCTCTTTCTGATGGGGCAAGCGACTCTCACTTGGTTGAAAAATATTTGAACAATCCTGATGTTTTAAAATGTTTCACAACAAAATTAGGACATGAAATTGAAAACAGCTCAAATCCTAAATTAGTTGTGCATGATTTAAAGAAATTATGGCATGAAAAAAATGAAAAAGAAAAGCAAGCTATTGCTAAAATTTTCAACGTTAACGCCATGTCATTAAAGATGTTGAAACAAAAATCTGTTATTTTAATAACTCAACCCTTAAGTGAAGATGGCATTATCAGTGAGGAAGAAAAAATCGCACTTTACAACAGTATATTGACAAATTATAAAATGGATGAAGTTGTCATCAAACCACATCCAAGGGAAAAAACAAATTGGGCTAATATTTTCCCAGGAACACCGATTATTACACGTCAAGTCCCTGCAGAATTGCTCTCTATGATGGTTGAGCCCAAAAATGTTTGCACATTTTTTTCAACAGCAGCCTTTTCACTTTGCCCTCCTGAAAAAGTTGATATTTATTCAAAAGATTTTAGTAAATTGGTTTTCTCGCATCCAGGGAAAAACATGGGAACAGTGCCTTATGTTGATATTGAAAAAGTATATGGATCTCGTCCATTTAATTGGAAACGTATTCCTCTAAGCTCTTTTTATCGTCAACAAAATGAATATTCATAAACATGAATTTAGAAGCTATACTCTAAGCGCACCATCCCAGAATGATCGATGTATTCTTTTCTGTAATTACCCAAGTATTCAAGTTTAAGAGTTGAATTATCGCTAAGATCAGCTGCAAATCCAGCGATAACGGTTGTACTTAACCTATCAAGTGCTTTACCTTCAATCTTATACATAGCCCCATTTGCAAGCGTATTGATAGAGACAATATCATCAGAGATAATATCGTACCCAACCATGATACCAGCCAATGGTCTAACTATTCCAAGGTCAACACCAACTTTAAATCCTGCCATAGCTGTTAAGTAA
>JAFTTR010000013.1 GCA_017466695.1 Alphaproteobacteria bacterium
ACATTAGGAACAGTTACAAACAGCAATAGATTGACTTCTAATGGGGATACAATTGCATCACTTAATAACAGTGGTACAGCAAACATTACCGGGTCAACAACAAATATCCTTACAAACAGTGGAAGTTTAACAACAAATGGAGGCTCAGTTGCCACTTTAACAAATAACGATGGAACAGCCGGTTTAACGAACACAGCAGTTACGACATTAACGGTGAATAAAGGAACACTTACAGCAACTGGTGGTACAGTTAGTTCATTAACAAATAAAGTTGATGGTAATGTTACATTATCAGATGTTGTAGATGTTGATACAATCACAAATGAAGGAGTATTAACATCAAGCAATTCTATATTAGGAACCGTTACAAACAGCAATAGCTTGACTTCTAATGGGGATACAATTGCATCACTTAATAACAGTGGCACAGCAAACATCACTGGGGCCGATACAAATTCAATTGTGAATACTGGAAGTTTAACTGCAACAGGAGGAACAATTGAAAATCTTGATAACCAAAAAGAGGCAACATTGAAAGAGGGTGTTGTTGCAAATATTGTAAACAACAAAAAGACTTTGAATATCACAGCTTCAACTCTTAATTCATTAGATAATAAAGACACAGGAATAGTTAATGTGACAGAAAATTCAACCATCAACGATGCTGTCAATTCAGGGACTATAAATGTGGATAATTCTACATTAAGGGTAATTGAAAATAACAATCAAATTGTTGCTACAGGGGATCTTTCAATTACAGATTCATTAACTGGAACAGGTACTTTGACAATGAATGGAGCAGTCTTAAAAGTAAAAGATGGCTTTGCTTCAAGTAATAATGTTGTAAGTAACAATATGCAATTTGGTGAGGGTATTCAAACAATTCAAGTTGGTGATTTGACTGTTAAAGAAGATACAAATCTTGATATTCGAAATATTGATGTAACAGCAAAAGATGTCTTGTTAGAAAAGGGATCTACATTAAATGTTGGATTAAACAATCTTTCTGATTATGGCTCTTTAAGTGGAACAAACTTAATTTCTGAAGAAAATACGCAAATTGATTTTGATTTGGGTGAAAATTTTGAAATGGGATTGTATGAAGTTTTAAAAGTGGAAAATATTTCTTCTTTGCCAACAGCTCTTCATAACGATGAAGGATTTGATTTCTTAGATATGGCTGATGGTCGTTACTCATTTGTTTCAACAGATGCATCAAAAATTTCAAGTCAATATGGTTCTGATGAAAATCAAACAGCTGCAATTCAAGCTATTCATGCTGGTAGAGGGACAAATGAATTATTCAATCAAACACAGACAGAATTAATTGAACATTTGCAATCTGGAAATGGAGCCTTGATTAAAAAAGCTGTGAAAGCTTTGGATAATTTAGGTGGAAATATTGCACCTGTTATTCAGTCAATTTCAACATCACATTTTGAAGGAATTACAAATGCTGTAAGCGATCAATTTAGAACTGTCTCAACAGTTGAAGGAACTTCTGGTGGTGATGAATCTCCAAATGCACAAGCATGGGTCAAAGCACTTTATGGTCATTCAAAATATGATGGTAAAGGCGATTTCAAAGCAAACGAAACAGGCTTTGTCGCTGGTATTCAAAAACAAATTACAGATGATTTAACAGTGGGTGCCGGTTACGCATATGGTTATGCAGACGTTGCACAAAATGACAGAGACACAACGGTTCAAACAAACACAGGTTTTGCGTTTGCAAGGTACCAACCAAACAAATGGTTTGTTGAAGGTGTTGCGAGTTATTCTCGTTCACAATATGAAGAAGATAAATCCATTCTTTCAACAAAATCATCTGGAACATATAATGTAGATACATTTGCTGTTCAAGCAATGGCTGGATATGACTTTAGCTGTCGTGATTTGCTCATCACACCAAAAGTTGGTATGAAATATATGAGTATCAATCAAGAAGCATATGTTGATTCATTGGATACACATATTGACAACAATACTTATCGCTATATGACGGCAATGGCTGGTGTTGATGTTAGAGCTCCATATAAAACAATCCATGGACTTTATATCAGACCAACAGCAGGTATCATGTTTGGATATGATCTTGTTTCAGATGATACAGCTTCTATTAACACATTATCAAATGGTGCCACCTATGTTAATAATGGAGAAGCTCTTGATCGGTTTAGTACGAATGTTAACTTAGGTGTTGATGCAGAACTTGGGGATCTTACAACCTTGTCTGTTGAATACTTAGGGTCATTTAGAAAATCCTATCAAGAACATGGTGGTATGATGAAGTTAAAACAAAACTTTTAATTTCAAAATCTTAAAAAGTTCTCAAGGATTCCTTGGGAGCTTTTTTGTTGTGGCTTGCAATTTTTTATTAATTTTCATATACTCACATATCATTACATGAAAAGAGGTATATATGATTGAAGAACGTCCTTATACAATTAAAATGGCAATTTGTTATGATTTTGATGGAACACTTGCCCCAGGAAATATGCAAGAATATGGTTTTATTGAAAAGTTAAATATGACCCCTGAAACATTTTGGAAAAAAAGTAACACATTGGCCAAAACACAAAAAGTTGATAATATTTTAGCTTATATGTATCAAATGAAAGAAGAAGCAGCTCAACGGGATTTATCTTTTACAAAACAAGATTTGACAGATTATGCTGCTAAAGTAAAATTATTTCCTGGTGTTGAACAGTGGTTTTCAAGAATGAACGAATACGCAAAACGAAAAGGTGTTATTTTAGAACATTATATTATTTCATCAGGATTAAAAGAAATGGTGGAAGGAACAAAAATTGCTCCATTTTTTAAAGAGATTTTTGCCTCTAGTTTTATGTATGACAAAAAAGGACAAGCTTTGTGGCCAGCTCTTGTTGTTAATTATACAAACAAAACACAATTTTTATATCGTATCAATAAAGGATGTTTAGACGTGAGTGATGATACAAGTTTAAATGCTCATATGGATGATGAAGATAAACCGATTCCTTTTGAAAATATGATTTATATTGGAGATGGAGATACGGATGTTCCTTCTATGAAGACTGTAAAAAGAGAAGGCGGGCACACAATTGCTGTTTATCAAAAACAAAATAAGAAAAAAGTTAAAAATATGTTAGGAATAGAGCGAGCTGATATTATTGCCTCTGCTGATTATAGAGAAGACACAGAAATAGACCTTTTTGTAAAATCTGTTATTGATAAAGTCATAACGGATTCACATTTAAAATATTTACAACGTGAATTAAATGATTAGGAGGATAAAATGAAAGTAACAAGCTTAGGTATTGAAAAAGGAATTATTGATGATAAATACGGCAAATTTGGAAAAGATTTTATTTTAGATATGCCAAGTTTTTCTTTGCCATTTAAAATTGAAGATTATCCCAAGGAAACGGTTTCATTCGCTGTTATTTTAGATGATAAAGATTCTGTTCCTGTTTGTGGATTTGTATGGGTTCATTGGTTGATTGCAAATTTAAAAAAAGATCAAATTGTATCAGGAGAATCATCTAATATTAATGCTGAATTTATCCAAGGGAATAATAGTTGGAATATGCCTCTTTATGGTGGAATGGCGCCTCCTGATAAAGACCATATATATGATTTAACTGTTTTTGCATTGGATAAAGAATTAAATCTTCAAAAAGGTTTTTCTTTAACTGAAATGGAAACGGAAATGAAAGGCCATATTTTAGATTCATTTTGTTTAAAAGGTAAATATCGAAGTAAATGAATGAACAGCAAGAAATTCAAAAAATAGTCCATTTATTAAACGAAGGGGCAATTATTTTATATCCAACGGATAGTATCTGGGGATTAGGTTGTGATGCTTTAAATGAAAAAGCAGTCCACCGTTTGTTTCAGATGAAACAACGAATGGAGGATAAAAGCGTTATTGTTTTGATTGATGAAGTGGAGCGTTTAGTTGATTTTGTAGAATACCCTCAAGCTGAAACATTGAATTTACTTCAAAATACATCTCTTCCTCAAACGGTTGTATTCCCACAAGTTAAAAATTTACCAAAAGGTGTTGTTAATCAAAATGGTTCTGGTGCTTTTAGAATTCCCAAACATACTTTTTGTTTGAATTTATTAAAAGAGTTTAAAAAGCCATTGGTTTCAACTTCTGCTAATCGTTCAGGAGAAAAAACACCTTTTTATTTTGATGATATTTCACTCGAAATAAAAAAAGGAGTAGATTATATTGTTCCTTCTTTTTTTGAAGGAGATATGATCCACAAACCCTCTCAAATAGTTATTGTTTTGCCAACTGGCGAAATACAATTTATTCGTAAATGATTTTTAACTAGACTTTTTATAAAAAAAAGAGTATAATTCGCCCATTAAATTAAAACAATTATGACAAAAATAATCATTTATTCTTTTTATTTAAAAAAGAATGAGTGGTTGTTTATCTTTATAAAGAGGTAAAAATGACACAAGAAATGAGAAATATTGCAATTATTGCACACGTTGACCATGGTAAAACAACTTTTGTTGATGCGTTTTTAAAACAAAGTGGGGCTTATCGTGAAAATCAACAAGTTGTAACTTGTGCAATGGATTCGAATGACTTAGAAAGAGAACGTGGAATCACTATCTTTGCAAAGTGCACATCTGTTGAGTGGAATAATATTAGAATTAACATTGTTGATACACCAGGGCACGCAGATTTTGGTGGAGAAGTTGAACGTATTTTGTCAATGGTTGATGGTGTTATTTTACTTGTTGATTCAGCTGAAGGTCCATTACCTCAAACAAAGTTTGTTTTATCAAAAGCATTAAAATTAGGATTAAGACCAATTGTTGTTATTAATAAAATTGACAGATCTGATGCAAGACCTGAAGAAGTTCATAATGAAGTTTTTGACCTTTTTGATAATTTAGGGGCAACTGAAGAACAATTAGATTTCCCAACACTTTTTGCTTCTGGTAGAGAAGGTTGGGCTGTGAATGATTTGGCTGATGAACGTAAAGATATTATGCCTTTGTTTAATAAAATTGTTGAGCATGTTCCTGCGCCTGCTTGTGATGAAACAGGTCCATTTAAAATGCTTGTTACTACATTGGAATCAGATCCTTTTGTCGGTCGAATTTTAACGGGTCGAATTTTATCTGGTAAAATTAAAACAAACCAAATGATTAAAGCTATTACACGTGAAGGTAAACCTGTTGAAACGGCAAGGGCTTCCAAAATTTTAGCATTCAGAGGATTAAAACGACAACCAATTGATGAAGGTGTTGCCGGCGATATTGTGAGCATTGCAGGTATGACGGATGCAACAGTTTCAGATACATTATGTGACGTGTCAGTTACTGAGCCAATTCAGGCAGAACCAATTGATCCCCCAACACTTGCAATGACATTCTCAATTAATACATCTCCATTAGCTGGGACAGAAGGGGATAAAGTGACATCTCGAATGATTTGGGATAGATTATGTAAAGAAGCTGAAGGTAATATTGCACTTCGTGTATCAAGGACAGATACAACAGATGCTTTTGAAGTGGCTGGTCGTGGCGAATTACAATTAGGTGTTTTAATTGAAACAATGAGACGTGAAGGATATGAGCTTTCAGTTTCTCGTCCACGTGTTGTTTTTAAAGAAGATGAAGATGGTAAAAAACTAGAACCGATGGAAGAAGTTGTCATTGATGTTGATGACGCTTATACCGGGGTTGTTGTTGAAAAAATGAGTCTTCGCAAAGGCGAAATGACAGAAATGTATCCAAGTGGTGGTGGAAAAACAAGATTAACATTTATTGCCCCATCAAGAGGATTAATTGGATATTATAGTGAGTTTTTAACAGATACTTGTGGAACAGGTGTTATGAACAGATTGTTCCATAGTTATGCACCATATAAAGGACAAATCACTGGTCGCAGAAATGGTGTTCTCATTTCAACAGAACAAGGAAAAGCAGTTCCATATGCGCTCTTTAATATTCAAGAAAGAGGTCCATTGTTTATCCCAGCTGGTGTAACAGTTTATGCTGGTATGATTATTGGTGCGAATGCTAAACCTGGAGATATTGAGGTTAATCCAATTAAAGGTAAAAAATTAACAAATATGCGTGCAGCTGGAAAAGATGATAACGTTCTTCTTTATCCTCCACGGGTGATGAGTTTGGAAGTTGCTTTATCCTATATTGAAGATGATGAGCTTGTTGAGGTAACACCTCAAAACATTCGTTTACGTAAAAAGTATTTAGATAGTAATGAAAGACGTAAATTTGAGCGTAGAAAAGAAGACTAATAAAAAAAAGAGTAAACCATTTTAGGGTTTACTCTTTTTTGCTTTTCATGATATGTATATAATTGAGTGATACTTAAAAACGCATGTTGAAAAACAAAAGGAAAAGTAAATGACTACGTGGCTGACAGCTCTTAAAGGATATGCAAAACAAAAAATACTGATTTTTTTATTTTTAGGTTTTGCTTGTGGTTTGCCATATAGTTTAATTGGTTATTCACTTTCATTGTGGATGGCTGATGTTGGCGTTTCTTTAAGTGTTATAGGTTTTTTTGCGCTTGTTTTATTGCCTTATAATTTTAAATTTGTATGGGCTCCTTTGATTGATAAGATTAAATTACCTTATTTAGCATATAAATTTGGTCCTAAAAAATCCTGGTTGTTTCTTTTTCAAATTGGCTTGATTTTGAGTGTTTTTGGGTTATCTTTGTTTGCGCCAGATAAAAACACTTGGACATATCTAATGAATGGGGATAAGGGTGATTTTTTAATTCCTCTTCAAACATATTTATTCTCATTTTTGGTTGCTTTTTTTGCTGCCAGTCAAGACATTGTTGTTGATGCATTAAGGATTGATACTCTAGAGAAAGAGGAGTTTGGAGAAGGCGCAGGTATGTATCAATTTGGATACAGAATGGGAATGTTAATTGCTGGGGCAGGTGTGGTTGCTTTATCTGCAATCATTGGGTGGCAAGAATCATATGCTTTGGTGGCACTATTATTGTTTGTTGGTTTATTAAGTACTTTTTTTGTAAAAGAAGAGAAATCTAATATTCTTTCCAAAAATAATGAACGTTTTTGGTATGAAATGATTGTGAAACCTTTTCAAGATTTTATGCAAAAATCGAATTGGATGTGGATTTTAATTTTTATTGTTCTTTATAAATTGTGTAATGCTGTTTTAGGAAGAATGGCGCTTCCTTTTTATAGGGAATTGGGTTTTTCAAAAGCTGAAATAGCACTTATTTCTGGTACAATAGGTCCTTGGATTACGTTAACCGGTGTTGCTTTAGGTGGTATTTTAGTAATGCGCTATCCTATTTTAAAATTATTGATGGCTTTAGGGTTTGTTGAAATTTTAACTTCTTTTGTTTTTGGAGCTTTTTCATTTTTTCCAAATTCATCAATTATGTTTTTAATCGTTATTATATTTGATAATATTGTTGGGGGTATGGGTGGTGCTGTTTTTGTTGCATTTTTATCTGGCCTTTGCTCTAAAAAATATTCAGCAACTCAGTATGCTTTGTTGACAAGTTTGATGATGTTGGCTGTGAGTGTTATTTCTGTTTATAGTGGGGTGTGGGCAGAAAAAATGGGGTGGTATACGTTTTTTGTTTTTACAGGTTGTTTAATGGTTCCTGCCCTTATTTTATTAAAGTATTTAATTTTAAAAGAAGAAAAAAAATGAGATTTATCGTTTTTTATAATGATCACCCTAAAGTAAAAGATTTTTCGGTGCGTGTTTGGCATCAATTTCAAACTCATCCAAATTTTTCGGGTGAAATGACCCATTCTTTATTTATTAAACATTATCGATTTGACCCAAAGAGTGTTTCATGTTTGGGGGATGTCTTTTACAATCAAAAAACAAGTCAATGGGAAATTGATAAGACAAGGCATTTGGTTGTATTTTCTGGGTACGAAACTGTTGTCGGAAAAAATAAAGATTTGGTTGTCAATTTTATGAATAATAATTATGGTGAAGATAAAGAAATGATATCTATTTCATTAAAAGAACAAAATCTTCTAAAAGAAGCTCAAAAAAGATTAATGCTTCAAAAAGGATATTCTATTTAAATATAACACGTGCATTTTTATCGCCCATATTTAAAATTCTAAGTGCAGATTCTTCTAATTGATCTAAATCCAGAGATTTGGGAGATAAGGCATTTACTTTTGCTTGAAGAAGTTCTTTTTCTTTTTTTAACTGGTTAGAAATATAGGTAGCCATTCTAATTTCTTCACGAACTTGTTTCATTCTTTGAATGCCATGGTTTCCTTCAACACCATGATAAACAAAGTATAAAGTTATCCACAAACAAATAAATGGGAAAAACCAATTTCTTGACAGTGATGTTGTCATTTTAAAACCTTTGTATGTTTGATGATGTTTTCTAAAAAAGACTATATCACATTCTTTTTTTTATTCAAGTATTTTAAAATAGTTTATTAAAATTAATTTCTTTTTAGAAAAAAAGATAAAAAAATAAAAAAAGAGGGTTGAAAAATACAATGTTATGACCTATATAACTTTCATCAAAAAAATAATTATTGTAAAAGGAGAAGATAAATGTCTAAAATATTAGGAATTGACTTAGGTACAACCAACTCCTGTATGGCCATTATGGATGGCAAAGATGGTAAGGTGTTGGAAAACAGAGAAGGTGCTAGAACAACACCTTCAATGGTCGCATTTACATCTAAAGGAGAACGTTTAGTCGGTCAAGCTGCAAAACGTCAAGCAGTGACAAATCCAGGGGGTACTCTTTTTTCAATCAAAAGATTAATTGGTCGTCGTTTTAACGATAAAATGGTTGAAAGAGATAAAGGTTTAGTTCCTTATAAAATTGTTGAAGGTGAAAATGGAGATGCTTGGGTAGATGTTAATGATAAAAAATACGCTCCAAGCCAAGTTTCAGCTTTTGTTTTGCAAAAATTAAAGGAAGATGCTGAAAGTTATTTGGGAGAAAAAATCACACAAGCAATTATTACAGTTCCTGCTTATTTTGATGATTCACAACGTCAAGCAACAAAAGATGCTGGTAAAATTGCAGGACTTGAAGTGTTAAGAATTATTAATGAGCCAACAGCTGCAGCGCTTGCCTATGGTATGGATCAAAAGAAATCCGGTATGATTGCTGTTTATGACTTAGGTGGTGGTACATTTGACGTTTCTATTTTAGAAATTGGTGATGGTGTTTTCGAAGTAAAAGCTACAAATGGGGATACATTCTTAGGTGGTGAAGACTTTGATGCTCGTATTATGGATTTCTTAGCTGATGAATTCCAAAAAGAAAATGGAATTGATTTGCGTAAAGATAGAATGGCTCTTCAACGTTTGAAAGAAGCTGCTGAAAAAGCAAAAATTGAGCTTTCATCTGCTACACAAACAGATATTAATCTCCCATTTATTACAGCTGATGCAACGGGTCCAAAACACTTGAATGTTGCTTTAACACGTGCAAAATTAGAAAGCTTAGTTGAAGATTTACTTGCTAGAACAAAAGGGCCAATGGAAAAAGCTTTAAAAGATGCTGGTCTTTCTCGTTCACAAATTGATGAAGTTATTTTAGTCGGTGGTATGACACGTATGCCAAAGGTTCAAGAAATCGTTAAAGAATTCTTTGGAAAAGAACCTCACAAGGGTGTTAACCCAGATGAAGTTGTTGCTATGGGTGCTGCAATTCAAGGAGGCGTGTTAAAGGGTGATGTCAAAGATGTTTTATTGCTTGACGTAACTCCATTATCATTGGGTATTGAAACATTGGGTGGGGTGTTTACTCGTTTGATTGATCGAAACACAACGATTCCAACAAAGAAAAGCCAAGTTTTCTCAACAGCAGAAGATGGCCAAACAGCTGTGACAATTCGTGTCCATCAAGGGGAACGTGAAATGGCACGTGATAATAAATTGCTTGGACAATTTGATTTGATTGGTATTCCACCAGCACCACGTGGTATGCCACAAATTGAAGTTACATTTGATATTGATGCAAATGGTATTGTGAATGTTTCTGCAAAAGACAAAGCAACTGGCAAAGAACAAAACATCAGAATTCAAGCTTCAGGTGGTTTGAAAGATGATGATATTGAAAAAATGATTAAAGAAGCTGAGCAACATGCTGAAGAAGATAAGAAAATCAAAGAGGCAATTGAAGCTCGCAACCACGCTGATGCTTTAATTCATGAAACAGAAAAACTTTTGAAAGAAAATGGAGATAAAATCCCTTCATCTGATAAAGAAACAATTGAAAAAGCTGTTCAAGAATTAAAAGATGTTTTAGATAGTAATGATGCAGAACGCATTAAAGATAAAACAAATGCTTTGACACAAGCTTCATTGAAATTGGGTGAAGCTATGTATAAGCAACAACAAGCTGATGCAGGTTCTGCACAATCAACTGATGAAACTGCTGCAAAAGCTGATGATACAGTTGTTGATGCTGATTTTGAAGAAGTTAAAAAATAACTTTTTCTTCAAAATAATAAAAAAAGGGGGTATTGAACAATTAAGTTCAATACCTCTTTTAGTTAAAATAGACATAGGTTCTTCTTGCAAAATATATCATAAAATGATATGATTACAAAAAATTTTTATGATAAATAAAGGTAACAACGTGACAAATCAAAATTATTATGACTTATTAGGTGTTTCTAAAACAGCTTCTTTTGATGAAATTAAAAGAGCTTTTCGTGTGAAAGCTAAAGAATGTCACCCAGATTATCATCCTGGGGATGCGGCAGCTGAAACAAAATTTAAAGAAATAAATGAAGCTTATGAAGTTTTAAAAGATGACCAAAAAAGAGCTGCGTATGATAGATATGGCCACCAAGCTTATACAAGTGGTATGGGTCAATCAGGTGGCACCGGTGGTTTTGGTGGTTTTGATTTTTCAGGCACTGGTTTTGAAAGCATTTTTGAAGAAATGTTTAGTGGTTTTACCAGAGGAGCTCACTCTTCAAGAGGAGAATCTGCTCAAAATAGAGGGGCTGATTTAAGATACGATTTAACAATTTCATTACAAGAAGCCTATGATGGTCTTAAAAAATCAATTGATATTGAAACTTACGTTGCTTGTGAAGAGTGTTCAGGAAAGGGTGGAAAAAGTTTAGAGCAGTGTGAAACATGTGCAGGCTATGGACGTGTTCGACAAAGACAGGGATTTTTTGTAGTTGATACAGATTGTCCAACTTGTCATGGTACTGGAAAAACGGTTAAAGATCCTTGTCCAAAATGTAAGGGGAAAGGGCGTATTCATAAAAAAAGAACACTAGAAGTTAACATTCCAAAAGGTGTTGACACAGGTATTCGTATGAGGTTGCCAAACGAAGGACATGTTGGGTTGCATGGTGGACAACCTGGGGATTTATATGTCTTTTTAACAGTTAAAAAACATGAAATTTTTGAACGTGAAGGAACAAATTTATATTGCGAAGTCCCAGTTCCAATGACTGTTGCAGCTCTTGGGGGAAGTGTTGATGTCCCCTTAATGACAGGGAAGACTGAAAAATTAGAAATTAAAGCAGGTACACAAAGTGGCCATCAAGTTAAAATGAAGGGTAAAGGTATGCCTGTTTTAAAAAGTGCTTCTTTCGGCGATTTGTTTGTAACATTAAAAGTTGAAACACCTAAACATTTAACGCCTCGTCAAAAAGAGTTGTTAAAAGAATTTGCTAAAGAATCAAAAGAAGATACACAGGAAGCCTGCACAGATTTTCTTTCTCAAATTAAGAAAATATGGGATAATATTTAATTATAAAAGTTCTTTAAAATGATTGAAAATGTTTCTTTAGGTACAAGAGATTTGTCAGTTGCTGAAACGCACTGGAGAGACATTTTGAATTTTGAATTTCCAAAAGAAGGTGGCGTTGTTTTAATTATGCCTGGAGGAACGGTGGATAGGCCTAAATCTGCAAATGGGTGTATCAAACGTTTTTGTGATAGCATGGGGGAATTATTGCCAAAGGATACGAAAGTTCTTTGTGCATATTATGATGACCATGGAGTTCCTACACATCGTATTAAAAGTTTAAAAGCAGCAGGTGTTCTTTTGGATGTAAAAAGTTCTTTGCCAAAAGAAGAGTTGCCACCATCACCAGATTTTAAACAATTTTTTAATTTGTTTTTTTTGCCTCTTTTAATAGACGAAAATAAAAAACAAAGATCTGTGAAAGAAATTTGTGATAAATTAAATCGATTGATTTTGGTTGCGTATTGCTATGGGGGGTTTGTGTCTTATGAAATGGCAAAGCTACTTTCTCTGCAACTAAAAAAGATGAAGTTCCCAAGCAAGGATAGATTGAAAATTTTAAAAGCATTTAAAGTTGTTGCTTGCGCAAGTAGATTTCCAATGCAAGCAAGTAAAGCTGATATTTTGCATGTTGTATCTTATTCAGATAAGCAACAAGAAAGAAATTGGAAGCATACAAATTTTCATGCCTTTGTTAATACAAAAAAAAGAAGAGAAGACAATCCTGCTTTAGTTCTTTTAAATGAAAATGAACGTGTTTTGTGTGCTGAAAAATTACTGACGGTAGAGATGGATGATCATCATTATCGTGGATATTTTTGTGATTACACGATCGATTTTGAAAAGACGGACGAAGGGAAATTTGTCACAAATTTTATTTGTGAATATGTAGCAAATCAGTTGTTGTTTGGAAAAAAGAAATCGTTTAAGCAATTGCTCAAAGTTTTTTCGAATAAAAAAGAAATTTCCACAAGGTTAGTTGAAGGGGAAAAGTTACTTCTTGAATATAAGAAAAGAAATTTAAAATTTAAAAAAGATTTTTTAAGACAAGAATCTTTAGTGTTGCAAGGAGATGTTGCTGGGATGGAGGAATTGTTAAAAAATGGGCAACAAGTTCTTCCTTTTAAGAACAAACAAGGTGATTTTTTAATCCATTTAGCTATTCAAAATAATAATACAAAAATGGTGGATTTAATTACAAAAAATGAAGTTTTTTGGTTTCAAAGTTTTAATGCAAAAAAAGAAAATCCTATTTTAATTGCTCTTAAAATGAGAAATTTAGAAATTGCAACATTGTTGTGGGATAGATTAATGAGTACACGGTTACCAACATTTGAAAGCTATCAAGTTCTTAACAGTATTAAACGAAGAACATTTAAAAGTATTCTGTTGTTTATTAGAAAAGTTCCTGAAGCTGTCGATTTGATGAATAATATTTTAAAAAACAATAATTTTTTACCATTTAAACAAGAAGATATGAAGTTGATTTTGCGTCAATATGAAATGGCAAAAAAACAAAAAACAGCTGATTCTAAAAAGATAATGAAAACATTAAAACAATGTATTGCGAGATGTGTAGATGAGAATGGAACGGAGATGTTAAATCCGATTACAAAACAATGCAAACGATTATTCCCAAAAACGTTTATCGATTCATTGATGAGAGAAGGGTAAAAAAGGGCGAATTATTTTCGCCCTTTTTTTGTTGTTTTGTTTGTTTTTAGAGATTGTTTTGAATTTTGTTCAGCCTCTTGAGATTTTTTAAAGAAGTCATTTAACCTTTTTGCAATAATTCCATTAATTGACTTTGAAGGATATTGACCTTCTTTGTTTTGAGTTCCTGCTGAAAGGCCGGTTAAAATTTCCATTCCTTCATCAACAGTATTAACAGCGTAGATGTGGAATTTGTTTTCTTTAACAGCTGTAACAACTTCAGGTTTTAACATTAAGTTATGAACAATGGATTTTGGAATAATAACACCTTGTTCGCCTGTTAATCCTTTTTGTTTACAAACAGTAAAGTAGCCTTCAATCTTTTCGTTAACTGCACCAACGGCTTGAATATGACCTAATTGGTTAACAGATCCTGTTGCCGCAATGGATTGATTGAGTGGAATATCTCCGACAGCAGATAATAAACAGTATAATTCCGTTGAAGAAGCAGAATCGCCATCTAGTTCTGAATAAGATTGTTCAAATACTAAAGAAGCGTCTAATGAAAGAGGTTCTCCTTTTGAAAATCTGCTTGCTAAGAAGGAAGATAAAATGAGCACACCTTTTGAGTGTAAAGCTCCTCCTAATTCAGCCTCTCTTTCAACGTCAATTAAATCGCCGTGGCCCAATCGTACTTGGCAAGTAACTTTGTTGGGGCGTCCAAATGAAAATGAGCCATAATCATGAACAACAAGAGCATTTAATTGTCCAATATTTTTACCAGATGTGGAAATAGAAATTGTTCCTTTTTTTATCATTTCCATCATTTCTTTTTGCATATATCCAGAACGAACACGTTTGGCTTCAAGGGCTTTATTTATATGCGTCACTTCAACAGTTTTTGCACGGGATTGAACGGCAAAGAAATTAGCTTCACGCATTAAATCATTTACGTGTGTCATAAATGTGCTTAAATAAGTGTTATCTCCAGCCAAGCGAGAAGTGTATTCTAAAATTCGGCGCATTGCGTTTGGAGAAAATGGTTTTAATTTTTCATTACGAGCAAAATTTGTTAAAATTTGAGCATAAATTTTTTCATTTTCTTTTGTGCGCTCTAATTTTTCAGCAAAACGAGATTGAATTTTGAACAATTCACCAAATTCATCATCTCTATCCATGAGTAAATAGTACAACTCTGCTTCACCAATTAAAATAACTTTAATAGAGAGTGGAATAATAGCTGGTGTTAAAGATACGATGGTGAAAACAGAGTTATCATCTGTGCCAGATTCAATTTTAATTTGTTTTGAAAACAAGGCACGTTTTAATGCATTCCATGTATGTTCATTTGACAAAAGTTCTCTTGCTTCAATAACAAGGAATCCTCCGTTTGCAAGGTGTAATGCTCCAGGTCGAATCAGTGAGAAGTCTGTTGTTAAAGAACCTAAGTGTTGTTGTCGTTCAATTCGTCCAACCAAATTGGATAATGTTGGGTGATTGAGGTGAATAACTGGGGCTCCTGAATCTGGTTTGTGTGATACAAAGTGGTTAACAGCATAACGATTCCATAATTCATTGATTTGCTCTAAAATCATTTCGATATTTGCTTCGGTTGCTTGTGCTGCAAATAAAGCAATATTATCTAAAATATCAACACGAATAGATTCAAGATAAATTTGAATGGTATTGTTTCTAATATAATTCTTTTTAACAGGGTTGATAATCGAATTTAAAACCTTGGAAGCCATATTTACATGAAGTTGTTCCAAGTGCATTTGAAGCTCAGCGTCCCAATTTGGGGTTTCTTTTATTGTATTTTCTAATTTTTTCTGAGCATTTTTTAATTGTTCTAAAATGTCTTTTCGTTCTTCTTTTGGTAATTTATTAAAAGCGTTAGGTGTTAATACTTTTCCTTTTTTAACAGGGGCTACGGTTACACCAGATGGAACACGCATAAGAGTGACGTTTTTATCTTCAACAGCTTTTTGTAAGATTGAAAAATAGTTTTCTTTATCTTTTGCACATTGTTGCTCAATGTGAGCTACTTGAATTTTATAAGATTCGTCAGTGAAAAGGGAGTTTAAATGCATGCGCAAGGAGTTTGCCATTTTTTTAATATCTCTAACAAATGTTTTTCCTTGTCCTGCAGGGAAATTAATGGCAATTGGTTGGTGAGGTGTTTCAAAATTGTGTATAAAACACCAATCGTCAGGTGTTTTTTGAGTGGCTGCATATTCTTTCAGCGTCTGTAAGGTTAAAACAGTGCGACCAACACCTTTTGGGCCTGTGCAAAAAACATTATACCCACTGGCTTTGATTTTTGCGCCAAAACCAATAGCTTCTAATGCTTGATCTTGTCCTAAAATAGGGCTTTCTTTAGGTAAATCTGTTAAATCTTCGTCTGTTAAAAGACTTTCTTTGTATATTTCTTGATATGATAATTCGTATTTTTTCATAGTTTAGTCTCCAATCTTTTTCCCTTTATAAACTTTTTTTTTGATAAAAAAAAGATGTTTATCAAAAAATACTAAAAAAGTTTTAAAAAAGTGTTTTTTTTGTGTCTTTTTTTAAAAAAATATTCTATAGTAACAGTAACTGGTTTACTAATATTTTGTAACGGTTTTTGAATTAACAAAATTAAGAAAAAAAGGAAGTTTAAAATGATAAAATTAACGATAGAAAGAGGAATGTTGCTAAAAGCTCTTTCTCATATCCAAAGCGTTGTGGAACGCCGTCAAACTATTCCAGTTCTTTCAAATGTACTGATTGAAGCTGGATCTGACGAAGTTTTGTTGCGTGCAACTGATAATGAAATTGAAATTACAGAAAAAATCCCAGCAGCTGTTGAAACAGCGGGGGCTGTAACAATTCCAGCTCATAAGTTGTATGATATTGTTAAAAAATTATCTGATGGCTCACAAGTTCAACTTTCTTATTTGGAAGAAAGTTCACAAGTTAGTCTTGTTTCTGGACGTTCAAAGTTTGTTTTGGCTAGTTTGCCTGCTGATGGTTTTCCAACAATGGCTCAAGAAAATACACCTTTTTCATTTAAATTGCCTGCTTCTGATTTGGTTGCATTAATTGCAAAAACAGGTTTTGCTGTTTCAATGGAAGAAACACGTTATAATTTGAATGGTATTTATATGCATGAAAAAACAGGGGATGACCCTCGTTTAACAGCTGTTGCAACAGATGGACATCGTTTGGCCTGTTCTGGGATTGCTTTGCCTGAAGGTGCTCAAGGGATGCCAGGGGTAATTATTCCACGTAAAACAATTAATGAACTTTCAAAATTAGCAACAGAAATAAGTGGTGATGTAGAAGTTTCTTTGTCAGCAAATCAAATTAGATTTGTATTAGGGGATGTTGTTTTATCTTCACGCTTAATTGATGGAACATACCCAGAATATGAAAAAGTTATTCCATCAAATAATGAAAAAGTTTTGCAAGCTGATGTTAAAACATTAAGCAATGTTATTGAACGTGTTTCAGTTGTTTCTGAAAAATCAAGAGGAATTAAATTAGCAATCTCATCTGGTCTTTTACAAGTTTTTGCAGCATCAGCTGATGAAGGTTCTGCTGAAGATGAAATGGATGCAGTTTATGATAATGATTCTCTTGAAATTGGTTTTAACTATAGATATTTGCTTGATATTTTAGGTCAAATCAAAGGGGAAAGTGTTCGTATGAAATTAAATGACGGCACTTCACCAGTTATTCTTCAAGATGAAGCTGACACAGAATCATTGTTTGTTTTAATGCCAATGCGTGTTTAGGAAAAAGATGAGTTTAAAATCTGGTATTCATCAGTTGCGATTAACGAACTTTCGTTCATATTCGTTTTTGAATATGGATTTAAGCTCATCTTTTGAACCTGTTATTTTAACAGGGCATAATGGCGCAGGGAAAACAAATATTTTAGAAGCAATTTCTTTTTTGACGCCGGGGAAAGGTCTTCGCTCTGCAAGGCTTAGTGATGTTTCTAAAAGAGATTCGGATTCTTTTTTAATTGAAAAAGATGTGAAAGTTTTACCAGCAAGATGGGGTGTTTCTGCCAAAGTTCAATCTTTTGGGAACGAAACTCAAATTGGAACCGGAACAGTGGATGGTTCTGAACGTAGACAAGTTAGAATTGATGGGAAAAATACCTCAAAGCAAAGTGATTTGAGCCGTTATTTTAAATGTTTATGGTTAACACCTGCTCAAGATAGATTGTTTTGTGGTGATCCTCAATCAAGACGGCGTTTTTTAGATAGATTGGTTCAAGCTTTTGATGAAATGCATGCTCAAAGATTAAGTGAATATAACACCATTTTTAAACAATGGAGTTGTTTGCTTCGAGAAGGTAGATTTGATGATCGCTGGCTTTCTGGATTAGAAGAACAACTGGTTGCTGTGGGTGTTGCTATTGCAGCTTCTCGACTTGATGTGATTGATAGGATGAAAGCTCATCTATCTCAACCAGTTTCTGAGGTTTTTCCAACAGCTGAAATTATTTTGACAGGGACGTTAGAACAAGAGTTGCTTGAAAAAAGTGCTATTCAGGTTGAAGAATCGTTTTTGGATAAATTGAAACGAAGTCGCAAAATATACGCTGATGGAGGGTCAATTTCGGGCCCTCATACAGCAGATTTTAAAGTTATTCACTCGCAAAAGAGAATGGATGCTTCTTTGTGTTCGACAGGGGAGCAAAAAGCGTTATTGCTTTCAATTATATTGGCCGAAATGAATACACAAATGCAAGAACAGGGGCTGTGTCCGTTGTTGTTGTTAGATGAGGCGATTGCTCATTTAGATGTGAGACGGCGTCATATTTTATTTGATGTATTGGTTGATTTGCCAGCCCAAGTATGGATGACTGGTATTGAGACAGAAAGCTTTAATTATTTAGGGGGACGCGCCCAATTTTTTGATGTTCAAGAATCAAATTTAAGTTTACAAAATGTAGCATAAAGGAAAAAAAATGACAGATTTAGATATTCAAACTGCCACGCAGGAATACAACGCAGATTCAATTAAAGTTTTGAAGGGATTGGATGCTGTTCGTAAACGTCCAGGGATGTATATTGGGGATACAGATGATGGAACAGGTTTGCATCACATGGTTTATGAAGTTTTGGACAACTCAATTGATGAAGCTTTAGCTGGATATTGTTCCAAAGTTGAGGTTGTTTTAAATTCAGATGGATCTGTCACGATTATTGATGATGGACGTGGTATGCCAGTCGATATGCATAAAACAGAAGGAATTTCTGCTGCTGAAGTTATTATGACACAATTGCATGCTGGGGGAAAATTTGATAACAACTCCTACAAAGTTTCTGGTGGTTTGCATGGTGTGGGTGTTTCTGTTGTTAACGCTTTATCAGATTGGTTAGAATTACGCATTTGGAGAAATGATAAAGAACATTTTGTTCGTTTTGAAAATGGAACATCTGTTGCGCCACTTAAAGTTGTGGGTGAAGCTGAAGGTAAGCATGGGACAATGGTTACTTTTCATCCATCTAGTGAAACATTTACAAGTACAACGTTTAGTTTTGAAACATTGGAACATCGTATTCGTGAATTAGCTTTCTTAAATTCAGGTGTTTGTATTCATTTGACAGATAATCGTTCGAGTGAACCTCGTTCAGTTGTTTTGCATTATGAAGGTGGTATTTTAGAGTTTGTGAAGTTTTTGAATAAATCAAAAAATACGCTTCATGATGCTCCATTTGATTTAAGTGGTGAAAAAGATGGTATCACTGTGGAGGCAGCTTTTGAATGGACAGATGGTTATCATGAAACTTGTTTATGTTTTACAAACAATATCCCACAGAGGGATGGTGGTACACACTTGGCAGGGTTAAGAGCTGCTTTAACAAGAACAATTAATGCATATGCAAATAACACTGGGTTGACAAAGAAAGAAAAAGTTGAACTTTCAGGTGAAGATATGCGTGAAGGTTTGACGGTTGTTTTATCTGTTAAAGTTCCTGATCCAAAATTTTCATCACAGACGAAAGACAAATTGGTTTCATCAGAAGTAAGACCTGTTGTTGAAGGTATTGTTGGTGATAAATTAGAACAATGGTTTGAAGAACATCCTGCTGAGGCAAGAAAAATTATTAGTAAGGTTGTTGAGGCTGCAGCTGCTCGTGAAGCTGCCAGAAAGGCAAGAGAATTAACACGTAGAAAAGGCGCTTTGGATATGGCTTCACTTCCTGGAAAATTGGCAGATTGTCAAAGTCGTGATCCTGCAGATTCTGAAGTTTTCATTGTTGAGGGGGATTCGGCTGGTGGTTCTGCAAAACAAGGACGTGATAGAGCACATCAAGCTATTTTGCCCTTAAGAGGTAAAATTTTAAACGTTGAAAGAGCTCGTTTTGATAAGATGTTATCCTCTGCTGAAATTGGTACCATTGTAACAGCTCTTGGTACTGGTATTGGACGAGATGATTTTAACGTTGATAAGATTCGTTATCATAAAATTATTATCATGACCGATGCTGATGTTGATGGTGCACACATTCGAACATTATTGTTAACATTCTTCTTTAGACAAATGCCAGAAATTATTGAAAAAGGCTATCTCTATATTGCTCAACCTCCTTTGTACAGAGCAAAAAGAGGAAATTCAGAGATTTATTTAAAAGATGATAAGGCTATGGAAGAATATCTTATCCAAGTGGGGACGAATGATGCTGTTCTTGTTTTAGCTGACGGGGCACAAATTGCTGGAGCTGATTTAGTTGCACGTGTGGAGCAAGCTCGTATTGCACGAAATTTAATTTTAGCTATGTCAAATCGTGTTCCTTCTCGCATTATTGGTCAAATGGCAGTGTTAGGCTTGTTCCAAGAAGGCGCTCTTAAAAATGGAGGGCTGGCTGCTCGTTTAGATACGATTGAACCAGAATATGAACGTGGTTGGAGCGAATCATTTAATGATAAAGGTGAGCTTGTTCTTGAAAGAACATTAAGAGGGGTGACAGAACGAATCGTAATTGATCATTCTGTTTTAACCTGTGGAGAAGCACGCAAATTAGCCGAGATGAGTGATGAATTAAAAGAATTTTATTCTGCTCCCTCTTTGTTAAAAACAAAAGATGCTGAAACGGTTATTCATGATCCAGTGTCATTAGCTGAAGCTGTCTTTAAAGGGGCTAGAAAAGGTATTGCTATTAACCGTTATAAAGGATTGGGAGAAATGAACCCTGAACAGTTGTGGGAAACAACTCTTGATCCAAATGCGCGTAGATTGCTTCAAGTTAAGGTGACACATCAAGATGAAGCAGAGCAAGTTTTCTCTTGTTCGATGGGTGATGTTGTTGAACCAAGACGAGAATTTATTCAACAAAACGCATTAGATGTTGCAAATTTAGACGTTTAGTGATATAATATACATCAAGGAATATCTGAAGAGTGGGATTTTCCCACTCTTTTTTATAAAAATATATACAAAAAATAACGCAAAAGGAGGACAAAATGTCTAAGAAAGGTTGGCGCTGGTTTGATAGGATATTTTTGTTTGGGGCCGTTAGTTTGGCTCTTGCTATTATTGTAAATACAACCAGAGAATTTATGATGGATAAGGGTTACTTTTTGCCAGATGAACAAAAAAGACATTTAAAGGACGGGGCTTCTTATGTAAGGGACAAGTTTGATAAAGCAAAGATTACGCCGGCCAATCAAGAAACTGTTTCAAAAATAAATATTGCAAAAACCCGAAAAGCAGAGCAGCCTGTTTCTCAACCAAGACGTCCGAGTTTTTCAGAAAGAGTTGGTGATCCTTTGTTGAGAGGTGGGCAACGGTCCCCTCTTGGAAATCCTTTAAGAGATGGTTATGTTCCACAAATGCGTGTTATGGATCTTCAAATTTCTATGAATGAATTTGTTCCTACGCCCAAAAAAATAACAACATCATCTAAAAAAGGAATCACCCACAAACAAAATAAAATTCATACAATGGTGTAAAATAAAAAAAATAACTTGTATTTAATAGACAAGTTATTTTTTTTAACTAAATTTAAATTGTATAATCAGATTTAAATTAGTACATAGAAGCCCGAGAACGAATTCTTGTTGTTCCATTGGTGGTTGAAAGCCATACATTGTCACCAGGGCGAAGTCCAAGTTCATTTGTTTGAAGAACGGAAACATAAGACCCATTTGTCTTTTGAATAATAAATTCATAAGCACTTGTACTTGTTAGAGCGCTTTCAGCTGTGGAACCAATCATGCCACCCACTAAGGCTCCACCAATACCACCGATGATATTAATCGCTGTATTCCCCCCAATCATGGAGCCAGCAGCCGCCCCTGCGCCTGCACCTGCGAGTGTTCCAATAGAATTACTTCCTTGTGTTTGAACAGGTGTCATTTGAATGATTTTTCCCATTGAAACAGCGCCTTGTTTACCAAGTTCATAATTTGAATAAGATGTGTTAGAATAGTTGTCAGCACAGCTAGCTAATCCAATTGTAAACAAAATTAAAAAGAGAATTTTTTTCATTGATTTTCCTTTCTGAACAAGGTAATTTAACTAAAAGAATATTGATGTTTTTACTATAATCAACAAAAATAGGAAAGTCAACAAATGTTAAAATTATGGAATAAAATGATGAAGGATATGTATGATTGGTGCATGTCTTTGGTGGCTGGAAAGTGGGCGTTGCCAGTTTTATGTGCGATTTCTTTTATTGAAAGTTCATTTTTTCCTATTCCTCCTGATTTATTTTTGATTCCACTTATTTTAACTTGTCGTTCAAAAGCATTTAAAATTGCTCTTTATACAACTTTATCAAGTGTATTAGGTGGTTTTTTTGGTTATGCAATTGGGTATTACCTATACGATATTATAGGTATTCCAATTTTAGAATTCTATAATGCTGTGGATAAGTTTGAGACCTTTAAGAATTATTATAATAATTATGGTTCTTGGATTGTTTTTGGAGCAGGTGTGACTCCTTTCCCTTATAAAATTGTCACTATTGCCAGTGGGGTTACAGGGTTAAATTTATTTGTATTTTGTGTTGCTTCTGTTTTATCAAGGGGGATTCGTTTTTTCTTAATCGCTTGGTTGTTATGGAAGTGGGGAGAACCGATGAAAAATTATATTGAAAAGAATTTGGGTTGGCTTTCTATTCTTTTCTTTGTATTACTTGTTGGTGGATTTTTCTTGGTTAAACTATTTTAAAAAAAAAGGGCGCACAGCCCTTTTTTTACATTGACCTTGAAGGTGGTGAAAAGCTATTTGGATGACGTATTTCATGTCTTGATAGTGTTGAAGAAGCATTTGGTGTTTGGTGTTCTTGAACTAATAATTTCATTTCAGTGAAAATTTGATGATTAGGTGCTTTATTAAGGGGTGTTTGGCCAGATTTATCCCGAATAAAAGGATTGGCCCCTCTTTTTATTAATAATGTTGCCATTTCAACATTGCCTGTTGCAATTGCATGATGAAGTGGTGTTTGTCCGTATGTATCTTGAGCATTTATATTTGTACCAATATCAATAAGACGGGTTGCAAAATAAGGATTTTTTGACTGAATGGCAATATGAAGAGGAGTTAACCCGTTTTTATCAGGAATATTTACATTTGGATTGAAACTTAAGAGTGTTTCAAAAATTTCATTGTGACCATAAGATATGGAATCATAAAGAGGTGTTCTACCTTCTTTATCGCGTGCATTTATATTGGCTCCAAATGATAATAATTGAGAAACTGTTTTTGTACTATTGGCTCCAACTTGATGGTGTAATGGTGTTTTTCCATAAATATCCCTTGCCTCGATATTTGCTCCTAAATTTAATAACTCTTGATGTGTGTAAGCATCATTTTCATCTTGAATTGAGAATTTGTGTAAAATTGTTTCGCCATAAGAATCTGGTTTGTTTATATCAGCACCTAGATTAACGAGTGCATATAACATATCAACATTATTGGCTTTTGTTGCAATTAAAAGGGGCCCATCTCCACTTGTTGATTGCATATTGACATCAGCTCCAAGAGAAACGAGATATTCAACCATGGAAATATTCCCTGTTTCTGCAGCTAATTCAAGACCTGTTTTGCCATACATATTCCTGGCATTTACGTCATATCCACGACTAACTTCGCTATGAATTTGATTGAAATTTCCTTTTTGAACAGCTTGATGGAATTTACTTTCTTGGGTAGCAGCAAGGGATACATCAGTATTTTCTTGTGATGTTTTTTGTGATATAAATGCAGAAATTTTATCAAAAAAAACAGCCATATAATCTCCTCTTATAAAGTCCCATCTATTTCTATTTTATCATAAAAGTCATTTTAGAGCAAGTTAAGGTATTTTTTTTGTGCTTTTAGTGGCCTATAAAGATGTTTTTATAAAAAAAAGTTTTTTTGTAAAGTTATGCTTGCATTAAATAAAAAATTAACTTATTGTTAACTAAGGTTAATAAATTGTATCTTTTTTAAGGTGGGGTTTCATGCGTATTTTGCTTATAGAAGATGATAAAGCCGTCAGTCAAAACATTTCTTTAATTTTAAAAAGAGAGAATATGATTGTTGATGCATCCTATTTGGGTGAGGATGGGTTGGAAGATGCTAGGCATTATGATTATGATTTAATTCTTTTAGATTTAATTTTACCTGATATGGATGGATATGAAGTGATTAAAAGATTGCGTTCTTCCCATATCTCAACCCCTGTTTTGATTTTATCAGGTCTTTCTACGCCAGATAAAAAAGTTAAAGGACTTGTTTGTGGGGCTGATGATTATTTAACAAAACCTTTTGATTCGAGAGAATTAATTGCAAGAGTGAATGCTCTTGTGCGTCGTTCTAAAGGATATGCAGAAAGTGTTATTCGAACAGGTGGTATGGAAGTTAATTTAAATTCAAAAATTGTAACAATTGAAGGAAAAACGCTTCATTTAACGAGTAAAGAATATTCTTTATTTGAATTATTAGCGCTACGCAAGGGAACCACGATTAATAAAGAACAATTTTTAAATCATCTTTATGGGGGTATGGATGAACCTGAGATGAAAATTATAGATGTCTTTTTGTGTAAAATTCGAAGAAAAATTGAAAAACTTTCTCCAACAGAAGAATATATTCAAACCGTTTGGGGGAGGGGATATATTTTAAAAGATTTACCAGTTATGGTTCAATAGTAGTGTTATAAAATGACAGTAACTTCTTTTAATCATGAAGGAGCTATTTTTTTTAAAAGTGTATAACAAAAATGCCCTCTAAAAAGAGGGCATTTTCAATTGGTTTAAAGAAAATTAGAATCCAATACGCAATCTTAAACCGATTGTGTTTCCATGGATGTCTGTTTTGTGTTCTTCACCATCAATGATGTATTGTCCGTAAGCACTTAAAGCAACGCTTTTTGTGAAGTGGTAAGCAGCTTCAATGCCATAGCTATAAATACGAGATTCATCATATTCATCATAGTTAACTTTTAATTGATGATCGACTGAAACTTTCATTTTTGGGCAATATGTATATAACCCAGCTGTACCTTCATATTTAAGTTCGTTGTCGTCACGTTTGCTTTGGAAAACAGGAACTTCAACAGTACCAGCTAAATATGGTGTCCAATAACCCATTTTGTAACCGACTTTAGCACCAACTTTTGCATATTTATATGCGCCATCACCCAAAGGTCCATAATATCCTTCTTCTTGACCATAAGCTAAGAGTGATTGAACTTTAAGAGCATCTTTTGCTAAGATGTTATATTTTGATGTAATTTCAAAATCAATACTTTTGTCTGATTCTTCTGTTTGATCTAAAGAGGTGCCTGTAACTTTTGTCCAATCATTTGAAACTGTTGCACCTAAAGACCAAGCATCTGACAAACCATATTCTAAAGTTTGCATGGCTGTGTGACCATAACCTTTTGTGCGAGATGTGGCATCTTTAACAGTTACTGTGCTGTATGAATAAGATGTTGTTGATGCCCAGCTGTTTTCTGCTGGAACAAAAAATGGATTGGTTGATTCAACAGCCATTGCTGATGTAGCAAAAGTCATTGCTCCTAATAATAAAAATGCTTTTTTAAACATGAATAACTCCTTTTATAAAAAGATTGATTGTTTCCAATCGATATGCAGGATTTCCCTGCTGATATCTACTTTAGACAAACATAGAGTTATATGCAAGAAAAAAAATGAATTTGTTTATAAAAATCGAATCATTTATTCAGTAGATTCGGATTCGTTACACAAAAAAACACATACAATTGAAAATCAAAGGCTTTTAAAAAAATGATTACTTTTAGTCGTTTTTTTAGTCTAAAATCAACACAAAATAAGCGTGATTAAAAATATAAAAAATGATTATATTTCAATATGATATAAAAAAATCAAAAAAGCTATTGACATTCTTTTAGATTCATCGCTATCAATGAATTATGAAAAGCAAAAAACAGATTTAAAAACAAAAATAGCAATTGAAAGGAAAAGATAAAATGACAGATGCAGAAATCTTGAAATCCTGTGAAAATGAAAGACAATCAGTTGAATGTTGGACACGTGTGATGGGTTATTTCAGACCATATAGCCACTTCAATAAAGGTAAAAAATCTGAATTTGAAGAAAGAATGTGGTTCACAGAAGAAAAAGCAAATTGTGATTGCGAAGTAAAAGCAGCGTAATTTTCTAAAATAAATTAAAAATGCCCTTTTAAGGGCATTTTTTTTGTTGTAAAAAAAACTGAACTTCTTATACTAAATTTTAGAGGTTATGCATGTTAAAAATACTTGTTTCATTATTGTTTTTTTTATTTTCTATACCTGTTTATTCTATGGATTATACTGAGGTGGATGCACGTGCTAAAAATGTTCCTTCACAGTATGAAAATAATTTAGATTCTCTTGTTCGATATTTGATTTTACCCTACAAACAAAATGATGTTTTGAAAGTAAGGGCGCTATATTCTTGGATTGTATATCATGTCGAATATGATATGTTTAAATATGATGTTATTAGCGAAAAGAAGAGTTTTCATAATCGGAATAAAGCGCTACGAACAGGGGATGCTTTTAAAACACGAGTCGGTGTTTGTGCTGATATTGCCGATTTATTTTCTAGAATGGCAAAATTAGCAAATATAAAAGAAGAACAGATTTCAGGGTATGCAGGGTCTAATTTGACAATGGATAATTTTAAAGATTTTGCTCATGCATGGAATGCTGTATATATAAATAAAAAGTGGTTATTTGTTGATGCGACATGGGGTATGGGGGGAGATTATAAAACATTTGAAAATGTTCGTTCTGTGGCTGAACATAAAAAAGAAATTCGGAGAAAAAAATATCAAAAAAACAGAGTTGTTGATCCCAATCGATTTGTTGATGATAAATGGTTTTTAGTTGAACCTGAAGAGTTTATTAAAACACATTTCCCAAAACGTGAAAAACAACAATATTTAAAAAGACCTGTTAATATGAAAAAAGTTTTTAGAGAAAATTCACGCAAATCAGAGAGGAAAAGATAAAAATGATTTATACACAAGCTGTATTGACAGTAGATTTAAAAGCATTAGTTGAAAATTATAATTTTTTAAAACAGCAGGCTTCTCATTCAATACCAGCAGCCGTAGTTAAAAACAATGCTTATGGCCTTGGAATTGAAAATGTTGTTCCATCTCTCGTGAATGAAGGATGTAATCATTTTTTTGTTGCTTTGGCAAATGAAGGTGAAAAAGTAAGAAAATTTGCAAAAAAAGCCCATATTTATGTTTTGCAAGGAGTCGGTGAGGATTCGATTGAGATTTTTAGAAAAGAAAAATTAACTCCTGTTATTGCTACACCCAAAATGTGGCAATTTTGGAAACAAAATAAAGTTGAAGGAATTCGACCAGTTTTGAATGTGGAAACAGGATTGAATCGTTTAGGGTTTCGATTAAAAGATATTCAAAATTTAAGTGAAGAAGATAAAAAAGAGTTTTCATATATATTATCCCATCTTTCATGTGCTGACGAGCCATACCATTTTATGAACTGGCATCAAATTGAAGCATTTGATAATATTTCTAAATTTTTTCCAAAAACACCACGAACACTTTCAGCTTCTGATGGGTTGTTTTTAGGTGAAAAATTTCAAAAAGATATGGTGCGTTTAGGTGCTGCTATGTATGGATTAAATACAGCTCCTGACAGGCAAAATAGAATGAAAAATGTTGTTTATTTAAAAGCCCCCGTTTTGCAAATTGAAGATGTTGCAAAAGGTGAATATATTGGATATGGAGCTTCTTATAAAGTTGCAAAAAATATGAAGATTGCAATTGTTTCCGTGGGATATGCTGATGGATTACCAAGATCATTAGCTGGAAGAGGTCGTGTTTTCTTTGCAGGTCAAGAAATTAGAATGGTTGGGCGACTTTCCATGGATAACATTATGTGTGATGTAACGGATATAAAAAATTTAAACGAGGGCGATTTTGTAGATGTTTTAAGTTCTCAGTATACAGCTGATGATATGGGACAAGATGCTGGTACAATTGGATATGAAATATTAAATGGAATTTTAAAGTCTGGACGTGTATCAATGGATTTTGTTAAATAACTTTCTAGTTTAACTAGAAAGTTATTTTTCTTTTAAATGGTTATAAATAGATTTCGTGCTAACGGATAATTTTTTTGCTATTTGATTTTTAGGTAGGCCGTTTGATATCATTTGTTGAATGATCTCAGCTTTTCCATCTAAAATATATTTTTTGTTTTTACTTCCGGTTGGTCTTCCTAATCTTTTCCCACTTGATTTAAGTCGAGCAAGCGCTTCTTTTGTCCGTTGACTGATAAGCGTTCTTTCAATTTCAGCAGATAGGGAAAAGGCAAAAGCAAGAACTTTACTTTGAATATCACTTCCTAAACGATAATGGTCTTTGATTGTCCATACTTGAACACCTTTTTGCATGCAGATGTGTAAAATTGACATAATTTGAAATAAGTTACGTCCAAGTCTTGATATTTCTGAACAAATAAGAATATCTCCTTTTTTTAATATTTTTAAAATTCGGCCAAGTTTTCGTTGCTCCACATCAAGTGTGCCACTAATGGTTTCTTTTATCCACAAGGAAATTTCTATCTGTTCATTTTTACAAAAATTTTTTATCTCAAACTCTTGGTTTTTGATTGATTGTTTATCTGTACTGACTCTTAAATATCCATAAATCATATTTTTCTCCATAAAAAAATGCTCTAAGAAAACTCTTAGAGCATAGTCTTATTTTTTTGATAAATGATGATATTATGTTAATAAAATAAGGTATTTTTTTAAGAAGTTTGGCCTCTTTTTTGATTTGGAATGAATATAATTAAATGAGATGTTTTTTTAATAAAACATAACGATATAAAATTTTTAGGATTTTTTTAATTGAAAAAGACCGAAAGATGTCGTATTAAGAGGATTATCTTCGATGTTTTTTGCAACGAGGAATAAGTTGAAAAACAAACCTGCATTTTCTCGGCATATAACGCCATAATTTTCTGGATATTTGCCGTTAGCAAGCATTTTTGCTGCTAAAGAAGTGTCTGAACATTCTATCTCTGGAACATCTTTTAATATTTTTTTTCTTGTTTCTTTTGTTTGTTGTAATGCCTGAATATGTGAAGCTACATATAAAATAGAACTGTTTGCCGTTTTTTTGAATAAACAATGATGAATGGCCAAGTCAATTGAGGATATAAGCTCTATATTAGGAGTGATCGCTTCTTTTGTTTCAATAACATCTCCAGCAATAATATTTTTTGTTGCCATAACACCAAAATCTATATTTTTTGTGATAAGGTTTTTAACAACATTTTTTGAAGAAATCAGAGGAATAAATTCTACATTTTCAAAATGCATTTTTTTTGCAAATATTTGACTAGCCTCTTCTGAATTACTGAATAAATCACCCTGAAATCCAATTTTCATTTTTTAACTCTCTTGTTTGTGTTTTAAATAGGTTGTATATTAAAAAAATGTTGATGGAAATTCAATATAATCAAAAATTTTTTTGTAGTCTTTAAAATTTTTGCAGGGCAAAACCAGAATTTCTGTATTTTTTAAATAATCAGCAATTTGTTTGTTTATTTCTTTGTTTGCTCTATCCCATTCTAAAATTTTTGATAATGTTATTTTTCTGTAATGGTAGGCTTGAACAGGTAAATTTTTATCAATGTTTTTTCCTATTAATTTTTTAGCCTTAAAAAAACGAAGTGTAAAACGCCATATTGCTTTAATTCTATGAATACGCATGTCAATTATTAAATTAGGCTGTAATTTTTCATATAAATATGATTGTGAACCCTCTATGACCCAATAAGGATGTTTTTTTGTAAATTCAGTTAATTTTTCAAAAGAGTATTCAGGCGAATAATAGCTACCATCTTTTGGATTACGACAAAGTTCATCAAGATTTAATCGTGGAAATCTAAATTTTTTATTTATAGCATATGCAAGAGAGGATTTTCCTGCACCAAGAGGTCCGATAATTAAAATTTTCAATTTATTGCTCCGAAAATTTGTTTGTTAAATGTAGGTTAGCCTATTAAAATTTTAAAGTAAATCTTTTTAAGATAAAAAAAGGAAATTTTAAAATTCGTCCATAAAAAACACCCCTTAAAAAGGGGGTATGTTTTTATTGGCGACCCTAACGGGATTTATTCGGCTGACGCCTCACCCACTCGCTATGCTCGGGCTCGCCAGATGGCGTTGCCTACGCTAAAGCTTCGGCTGAACCCTACGTGTTCAATTTTATAGAAATTCGCCCATAAAAAATACCCCCTTAAAAAGGGGATGTTTTTATTGGCGACCCTAACGGGATTTGAACCCGTGTACCAACCTTGAGAGGGTTGTATCCTGACCACTAGATGATAGGGTCTTTGTAAAAAAGATATTTACCATAAAATACTTTTATTTGCAATAAAAATATAAACATAAAATAAAAAAAGGCGAGTTTCCTCGCCCCTTTTTATTTAGTTAACAAGTTTATTCCACCAACCTTTTTTTGCCTGTCGTGTCTCTTGTGTGTTGTTTAGACTTTCTTCAACAACACTTGCTTTTTCTTCTTTTTTTTGAACAGGTTTTTCTTCAGTAGGTGATTCGTTTTCTTTTTTCGCTGAAGTACGTGAATTTTTTCTTTGAGGTTTTTTCTTTTGAGTGGATTTTTTCTCTTCTTTAACTTCAGCTTTTTTTGAAGATTCAGAAAGTTTCTTTTCTTCTTTTTTTTGAGGTTGTGATTTTTCAGCTTTTGGTTCTGCTTCTTTAATCTCTGAAAAATCTTTTTGTTCAACAACTGTGAATTTTTCTTCACCAGATGGAAGCTCTGAATCAATAGTAGCCGCTCTTTCCTCTCTTTCTGCCTGACGTTTCAAACGAGCCATCATTCTTTTTTCACGTCTTCTCTTACGCCATTCGTTGCGACGTTTATTTTTCTTTTCAAAAGAATTCGTTTCTTCAGTTGTTTCAGAAGGTTGTTCTGTTTCAGCTTCTTTTTCTTTAACTGCAACGATTTTTTCAGCTTTTTTAAGTTCTTTTTCAATATTATTTTTTTGTAGTGTTTCAGGTTTTCTTTTCTCTTTTTGCTCTTGTTTGCTTAAAGCATGAAGATTTATATTCTGACGTTCACCATCTTCACGAATGCGTTCAAGTTTGAAATCTGATGGACGTAATAACGTTTCATCTGGAATAATTTGAATGGTTACATTATATTTTGTTTCTAATGCAACCAAATGGGAACGTTTTACATTTAACAGATAGGTTGAAACATTCACTGGTAACGAGATAAGAATTTTGTTTTTAATATTTTTAAAAGCAGCCTCTTCCAAAACATGTAAAGCGTGCATTGCACAAGATTCAACAGATCTAATAACGCCCTTTCCACCACAATGCATACATGTGTGATAACTACTTTCTAAGAAACTAGAATGAAGTCTTTGTCTTGACATTTCAACTAATCCAAAACCAGACATTTTTCCAACTTGAATGCGTGCTCTATCTTTTTTGAGAGCTTCTTTTAATTTGCGTTCAACAGCAGCGTTATTTTTTGCCTCTTCCATATCAATAAAGTCAATAACAATAAGACCAGCCATATCACGTAAACGAAGTTGACGAGCTAATTCATCACATGTTTCGAGGTTAGTTCTAAGAGCTGTTTCTTCAATATCATGTTCTTTTGTTGCTCGACCAGAGTTGACATCAACAGCAACTAATGCTTCTGTTTGGTCAATAACAAGATAACCACCGGATTTTAGCTGAACAATATTGCTGTGAATACTTTCTAATTGAGGTTCAATTTGTTGAGTTACAAACAAAGGTTCACTGCCTTTGTATTGTTTTATTTTTTTTGCCTGACTTGGCATTAAAATCTTCATAAATTCTTTTGCAGATTTGAAAACGGCTTCGCCTTCAATCCAAATTTCTTCAATATCTGGTGTAAAGACATCTCTTAAAGAGCGTTTTACGATATCGCCTTCTTCATGAATAAGTTTTGGCGCAAGTGATTCAAGCGTTTCCTCTCTGATTTTTAACCAGGTTTTAATCAAATAATCATAATCACGTTTGATTTCTGTTTTTGTTTTTCCTTGTCCGGCTGTTCTGATAATAACACTCATCCCATCTGGAATTGAAAATTTATCAATAATAGTACGGAGAGCTTTTCTGTCTTTCACATTTGTAATTTTACGTGAAATACCACCGCCTTTACCATTGTTTGGCATCAAAACGCTAAAACGACCAGCTAATGAAAGATAAGTTGTTAATGCAGCACCTTTGTTGCCACGTTCTTCTTTGACAACTTGAACAAGCATAACTTGACCTTGTCTAATAACTTCTTGAATTTTGTATTTTTTAATAAAGGAAGGGCAGAATTTTGTGCGAATATCTGATTCAACTTCAGAAACAACTTCAACATCTCCTTTGGATTCAACAGGTTCCAAAAGTGCATCATTATCATCTTCTTCAGTCTTTTTAAGCATTGCTTTTAAAGCTTCTCTATCTGCAACTGGGATTTGATAATAATCTGGATGAATTTCGCTAAAAGCTAAAAAGCCATGCCGATTACCACCGTAATCAACAAAAGCCGCTTGTAAAGATGGTTCAACACGAACAATTTTTGCTAAATAGATATTTCCTTTGATTTGTTTTTTTGTGGAGGTGTCAACATCTAATTCTTCAACTCTCCCATTTTCTGATACAACAACGCGAGTCTCTTCCTGATGCGTTGCATCGATAAGCATCTTTTTTGACATAAATTAAATTCCTTTAACAATCTAATGAAAAGTCTTTTTTGAATAGTTGTAAAAGACTTAGTAACGATAAATAATCCGATTCCCATCAGAGAAAAAATATTCTGAAAATAACTTGTTGTTATAAAAGCATTCATTGCTAACTCATCGGATTAAAAAAATAACTCTTGGGCAATCATTTTAATTGCAATTTGCATTATATAGGTATAAAAGTAAATTATCAAGTTTTTTTATACAAAAATATTTTTTTAGGGTTCAATGAATATAAAAACATTTGTATTTTGGGTCTTGTCTTTTATTTTTGTTGCTTGTAGCGCTATGGCTACAACGATTAGTGACGTTCGACTCTCTGCTTTTTCAAATGGAACGGGTCGAATAGTTGTCGAGTCGGATGCAAAACTAAATTCTAAAATTTTTACACTGCAAAATCCGAATCGGTTGGTTTTGGATATGCCAAAGAGTGTTATTAAATCTCATGTACGTAGAAAAGAATTTAAGAAAAATACTGTTGTTTCAAAAGTTCGTTTTGGGAAACAAGGGTCTGATACAGCGCGCGTTGTTTTTGACCTTTCTCGTACGGTGGAAGAAAGTCATTTTATGCTCCCACCAGAAGCTAAAAAGGGTATTTGGCGATTGGTGATTGATTTAAAACCAAACTCAAAACCTGTTGAAAAAAAAGCAATTCCTCAATCGGTTAAACCAACAACTCCTAAGGCGACAACAGTTAAAAAACAGGAAAGTACATCTGGATTACTTCCATTTTCAAAATCAAAAAAAGTGGTTATGTTAGATGCTGGACATGGGGGTCAAGATCCTGGAGCTATTTCAAAAGCAGGTCGATACGAAAAAGATTTAACACTTAAAATGGCAAAAGAAACAAAAAAACTTTTAGAAAATGCTGGTTATAAAGTTGTTTTAAGTCGTGATAGAGATATTTTTATATCTTTGCGGGGTCGGGTTAAAAAAGCACATGAAGCAAAAGCTGATTTGTTTATTTCTATTCACGCAGATAGTGCTAAAAATACATCGGCACGCGGCTTGTCAATCTATACAATTTCAGAAAAAGCATCAGATAAAGAAGCTGCTGCGTTAGCTGAAAGAGAAAATAAATCTGATATTCTATTGGGTATGGATTTAGATGATTATCAACAAGAAGTAAGCAGTGTTTTAATTGATCTTGCAAAACAAGATACAATGAAAGAGTCACGTAGGTATGCTGACTTGGTTGTTAAGGAAATGCAAAGAACGGTTCAGTTATTACCAAATGCACATAGATTCGCTGGATTTGCTGTTTTAAAATCGCCAAATATTCCTTCGGTTTTGTTGGAAATGGGATATATGTCAAACAAAAAAGAAGAACGAGAAATGCAAAAATCTTCTTATCGTAAAAAATTAGGGCAAGCATTGGTGCGTGCTGTGAATGCTTATTTTAAAGAAGTTGGAAATTAATTATTTTATTTGAATAATGTTTTTACCATTTTTTCTAAGCCAAATTTCAGCTTTTGCTTGTTGAATGTTTAATAAAGCAACTGTTTGCCAAAATTTGGGGCCATGATTCATTTCTTTTAAATGGGACACTTCGTGTGCAACAAGATAATCAATCACATATAAGGGCGCAAATCCAATTTTCCAACAAAAATTTAAATTTCCTTTAGATGAACAACTGCCCCACCTTGAGGTGGTGTTTTTTAAAGAAATTTTAAGAGGTTTTTTACCAATGACTTTGGCCATTTCAAAGGCTTTTTTTTGAATGTATTTTAATAATTCTTTTTTTGCAAAAGTTGAAATTTTCCGATGAATGAATTGTTCCTCACCACCAATAAAAAGAGTGTCACCTTTAACGGTTGTATAGCCTGGGGTATTAGGGTTGTGGATAATTTCATAATTTGTTCCTAAAATTGAAACAATATCTTTGTGATGAAAGGTTGTTTCTTGGATGGTTTTAGATGTTTTTTCTTTAATCCACTCTTGATGTTTAAATGCAAAATCTGTTGCTATTTTTTCAGAGCAAAAAAAAGGGGCAGATAAAGTGATTTGATTGTTTTTATTAATAGAAAGTCGAATGGTTTTTTGATTACGCCGTTTAACAAAGTTTACATATGTATCACAAATTTTAATTTTTTTCATTTACAAACAACCTTATTTTACTTTATACTAATTATAACATTTTTTTTATATAAAAGAAAGGAAAATGAATAATGAAAAAGTTAATGAGTATATTAAAATGGTTAGCAATTCATATTGGGGCATTTCTTTTGGTTGTGTGGTTTTTTATGGGGATTAATCCTCAAGAAGCCTGTCAAAAGGTGAATAAGCAATTGTCCAGCTATGTAGGGGGAGTAAAATCAATGTGGCATGATTTTACTGATGCTTCCGTTCGTTTGGGTAAAAAAGCAAATAAATATGGGCTGCAAGAAGCTGAAAACGTCCGTCAAGGAAAAGATTATTATGAAGGTTATAAATTGCAATAGTTGATTTTTTGACTTGAGCCAAAAACAGTCTGTGAATTTTTGCAGACTGTTTTTTTTATTGATTATTTAAATATGATGTGTTACCATCTATAACAGATACAGATAGCATTATCTGTATTTAGCACTTTATGGTGTGGAGCTTTCATCGGCTCTTATTCGCTTCGGTGTTAGGATATAACATCGTTATGCTATTGGATATCTTGATTCGGTAGCAGATATATCCCCGATTCATACTTGTATGGTCGGGGAGCTTTTGGCGTATGTTCAGAAGTTTTTTGACTTTAAAGGCTAAAAGAATCATTTAAGCGAATATGATTGATGAACTCTCCGACCACCTTTATTGAGGTGGTTTTTAATTGTGATTAAAGAAAGGAAGTTAAATCATGAAAAAAATCGCATTGTTAATATTAACAGCAACTGTATTATCTGGATGTGCTTCTGTTATAAAGGGTAAAACGCAAAATATTAATGTAATGACTTCTAATGAAAAAGAAGTTGAAGCAACGATTTTCACAAGTTCTGGAATGCAAGAAATGCATATTCCCCGAGTGATAACAGTGCCAAAAGATAGTCAGAATATCACTATTAATGTAAAGGAAGGAGTTTGTCACAAAGAAACAGTTTCTGTTGTTTCTTCTCATATAGAACCATGGTTTTGGGGAAATATTTTAATGGGTGGTATATTGGGATCTAGCACTGATTCAGCAACTGGAGCAATGTGGCAATATGATGATCAAGTTATCGTAACTATAGATGAAAAAGTTTCTTGTAACAAATGATTGGATGGGTTAGATGAAAAATTTACTACTAATAAGTATAATTGTTATGATGTTATCCTCATGTGCAACAATGTTTACTGGTACAACTAAAAGAATAAATGTAATGACATCAAATAATGATATTGTAAAAGCAGATATATCGAGTAAAAATGGAACACAGACAGTTACAATACCTGGTTTAATTTCTGTAAGTAAAGGAAATGTTCCAATATTAATTACTGTTAAAGAGGATGATTGCCACAGGTCCTCCACCTATGTGGCTGAAAATCATCTTAATATGATTTTCTTAGGTAATGCTTTTAATTACTTTACTGGTACAACAACTGATATTCCTAATGGGGCGATGTGGACATATGACGATAATGTTGTTGTTCCTGTATATCGTAAAGAAAGTTGTGTTAAAAAATAGTCTTGTATTGGTCTTTTTGAGCTGTATCGGTCATGAAGCATTAGCATGGCCGATATCATCACAGGGGATGCCGATTTCTAAATTAATCTCTCAAGAAGAAGATATTAATTGGAAAAATTTGATTCATTATGAAAATGAAAAAAGTGTTATCAATCATGATAGTAATTTTTTCTTATCTTCTAACGGATATCGGAATTCAAAAGCTGAATATTTGGCTACATTAAAAGAACTGTTTGAATCAAATGATGTAAGTGATGAACATGTAATTTGTCGTTATCCTGCTAGATTTGAATATATTTTAGATAAATTGGGTTTGTCAAAAAATGATTTTCCAAAAGTTAAATGTGATGCATATGAGGAATATTTGAATAAAGTTATTTTTGATGATATTTCTATTGTATTTGCGTCAGAAAGTAACACAAGTCCTTCGTCAATGATGGGGCATTCTTTTTTGAAAATAAGTGGTCAAGAAAAAACACATGCTTTTAGTTATTTCGCAACATTTGATAGAACAACCTCGTTTGATTTTTTTATAAAAGCGTTTGTGGGTGGTGTTAATGGTTCTTATGTGTTGTCATCTTATAGTGAAAAAGAAAATGAGTATTTATATAATGAAAAACGATCGTTATGGGAATTTAAGCTTAAATTAAATCAAGAAGATAAGAAGCGTTTAAAGGCGCATTTGTGGGAACTTAAAGGTAAAAATATTAAATATAATTTTATTAAACATAATTGTAATACTGCTTTAATAAATATATTGAAAATTGCAAATAAGGATTTTTATTTAGATGCAAAAAAAACATTTATTACTCCTATTGAATATATCCAGTGGTTGCAAGATAATGATAAAATATCAAGTGTTACTTTTGTTCCATCTGAAACGCAAAAAAACGCTATAAAAAAGTTTGGATTAAATTATATTGGTGATGCACCTAAGCCAACAAGAGTATCATTTTCTCAAGATATATTAAATAATGTTACACATGTTGAGTTAAGTCCGGTCTATCAAGATATGCGAGATATTTCAAATGCGTACTTTGCAGATTTGGAAAGTAAAATATTGGATTTTTCTTTTAGTTATTATAATAAAAACAAAAAATTTACGGTTGATAAAATTGATATATTAAAAATGGAATCGATTATTGATTTTCAAACAACAAACAGTTTTTCAAAGTATTTTAGGATTGGTTTTGAAAATGATTTGTTTAATGAAACTTTTGAATTAAATCCTGTTGCTGAATTTGGTTTAGGCTTTGCTAAAAAAATATGGTCAACATCATTATTTGTGTTGCCTAAAATAGGGTATCATTATGATAATTTTTCAAATTATTATATAACACCAAAAGTAGGAATTATTTCAAGAATAGGGTCTAATATAAAAATAATTAATTCTTATGAAAGATATTTTAGCTTAAAAGATAATAATTTTGGGTTTAGTGAGAGGTTTAATATATATTTAGGATATAAAATTTCTAAGAATAATGATTTTTTTATTGATTATCAATTTTATGATAATGCAAAAAGGCATAACGGTTTTAAAATAGGTGTTTCTTTGCATTTTTAATTTTTAAAAGTGTTTTACAAAAAAAAGCTCTTATCACTTGCATATTAAACCTTTTTATGTTACAAGAAGTCATTATTTTTTTATAACAAATTAAAAGGATTGATTTGCTATGGCTGAAAAGACAAAAACAACAAATCTTGAGATATCAGGAACAGCAAAATACATAGAAGTTGAATCTGCTGTTTCTTTATCTGAAAAGCAATTGGATTTATTAAGAAAAAAATTAGTTCATATTTTAAAAGATGATAATTTTGTATTGCAAGTTAAGGTGAATTCCTCCTTATTGGGTGGATTAACTTTGAATGTAGATTCTCTTTTGATTGATGCTTCGGTTAAAGGGCAATTAGCATTATTCCAAAAAGAAATTGAAAATAAAGTTGCTCAAGCTGTTGATGTGAATAAAATTGCTTCCATATTTTCTCAATCAGTTGATACGTTTGAAGAAAAAACGCAGATTAAAGAAGTTGGAAAAGTGTTATCTGTTTCCGATGGCGTTGCACGGGTTGAAGGATTGAAAACAATTGCAGCAGGTGAACGTGTGGTCTTTGAGTCTGGACAACATGGGATGGCACTGAATTTAAACCCTGATGTTGTTGATATTGTTATTTTTGACAATGCTCAAAACATTAAAGAAGGTGCTTTGGTTACAAGAACTGAGCAAATGAATACGGTCCCTGTCGGCATGGAATTATTGGGCCGTGTGTTAAATCCATTAGGAGAAGCAATAGATGGAAAATCGTCTTTAAAAGATTTGCCACAACACCCTGTTATGGCGCCAGCTCCTGGGATTATTGCTAGAAGTTCTGTGAATCGTCCAATTCAAACAGGGATTAAAGGTATCGATGCTTTAGTTCCAATTGGGCGTGGGCAACGTGAATTAATTATTGGTGATAGGCAGACTGGAAAAACGGCTATTATTTTAGATACAATTTTAAGCCAGAAAGAAAAAAATGCTGTTTTTCCAGATAAAGATAAATTATTTTGTGTCTATGTTGCAATCGGTCAAAAACAATCCACTGTTCGTGATATTATGCGCACATTAGAAGAAAAAGGCGCTTTGGATTATACAGTGATTGTTTCAGCTACAGCATCTGATAGTGCTGCAATGCAATATTTGGCACCATATGCTGGTTGTACAATTGGTGAATATTTCAGAGATAATGGAATGAATGCTATTGTTTTATATGATGATTTGTCAAAACATGCTGTTGCCTATCGTGAAATGTCATTGTTATTAAAACGACCAACAGGGCGTGAAGCTTACCCTGGGGATGTTTTTTATTTGCATTCAAGATTGCTTGAAAGGGCGGCACAACTCAACCAAGAAAATGGTGGTGGCTCATTAACGGCGCTTCCTGTTATTGAAACACAAGAAGGAGATGTATCTGCATATATTCCAACCAATGTTATTTCAATTACAGATGGACAAATTTTCTTAGAATCAAATTTATTTTTACAAGGGATAAGACCAGCAATTAACGTTGGTTTATCTGTGAGTCGTGTGGGCTCTGCTGCGCAAAGTAAAGCAATGAAAAAAGTAGCAGGTTCGTTAAAGTTGGATTTGGCTCAATATCGTGAAGTTATGAACTTTTCACAATTTGCTTCAGATCTTGATCCGGCGACACAATCTTTGTTAAATCGTGGTTCTAGATTGACAGAAATTATGAAACAAAAACAATATCAGCCTTATTCTATGCCAGAAGAAGTTGTTTCAATTTTCGCTGGGGTAAATGGATATTTGGATGAAATTGATTTGGATAAAGTTGCTTTGTTTGAAACAAAATTACAAGAATTAATCAAAACAAAGCATCCATATATTTTAGAAAGTATTGCTTCAACAAATGATTTGACTGATGAAACAAAAGAAAAGCTTTCAAAAGTTGTTAAAGAACTTGCTGATGAAATGGGAAATTCTGAAAAATGAGTTCATTGAAAAAAATAGCAGATCGTATCAAAACGATTAAATCAACTTATCAGGTGACTTCGTCTATGAAAGTTGTTGCAATTTCTCGGTTGCGAAAGTTGCAAACTGCGTTTTTAAAAACAACCCCATATATGGCTGAAATGAATCGTGTTATTCGTCGTCTTATCAGAAGTGCAACAAAACGTCAAAGTGATTTAATTTGGGAAAATGATCCAACATTGTTACCCTTGCCAAAGTTATTAAAAGGGAATGGTAAGAATGAAAAATATGTTTTAGTTGTTATTACTTCAGATGACGGATTAAGTGGGTCATCAAATGTACAAGTTGTTCAAAAAACACAAGAAGTTATTAAATATCTTCAAAAAGAAAAGAAAGATATTTGGCTTCTTTGTTTTGGGACAAAAGGGGCTGAAATTTTAAAACGTTTTTATCCAAATATGCGAATCCTTACTGTTAAAAGAAAGGTTTTGAGTACGGGGGAAAATTATTTGGATGCTGAGCGATTATCCAGTGATTTAACAAAAGCATTTTATCAAAATAAATTTGATGTGTGCCTTTTTATATACAATCAATTTAAATCTGTTGTTTCGCAACGTCCAACAATTGAACAATTGATCCCAGGGAAAATGTTTTCAGCTGAAAATCCATGGCAATTTTTAATTGATACAAATGATTTGGATTATATTTCAAGAGACGTTTTGGGACAAAAGAAAATTGCATTGAAACAAACTTCATTTTTAAAAGCATTTGGGAAGGGTGATTTATTTTCTCCATTAGGTGCGCTTGAAGCAACGTTAGATAAACCAGCGACTAGAGCACCCGAAATGTACGATTATGAAGATGGTGATTTAGCAATTTTAGAAAGAATTTTACCACAATATATGACGGCATATTTAAATCGTGTTTTGCTTGAAACAGAAGTTGCTGATAATGCAGCTCGTTTAATGGCAATGGACAATGCGACACGAAATGCCAGTGATATGTTGCACGATATGCAAAAAATTTATAGAAGAACAAGACAATCAAAAATTACAACAGACATAGCTGAAGTTGTTTCAGGAGCTATGGCGCAAGAGCAAGAATAAAGGAAAAGAATAATGACAGAAAATAATAATCAACAATATGTGTCAGAAGGAAAAATTATTCGTATTACAGGGTCCGTTGTTGACGTATCTTTTAGTGAAAAGGATTTGCCAAAAATTTATGATGCTTTGGTTGTTAAAAATGGTTCAAAAGATTTAGTTTTAGAAGTTGAACAGTTATTACCAAATAATATTGCCAGATGTTTATCAATGGCCGATACGGATGGGCTTATTAGAGGTGCGCTTGTTCAAAATACTGGGAAACCTATTTCCGTTCCTGTTGGACTTGGAACTTTGGGAAGAATTATGAATGTTACCGGTGATCCATTGGATGAACGAGGACCTATTTCTTGTGAGTTGAAAGAAGGAATTCACAAAGCGCCACCAACCTTTATGGATCAAGCTCCAAATAAAGAAATTCTTGAAACAGGTATCAAAGTTATTGACTTGTTGTGTCCTTATCCAAAAGGTGGAAAAATTGGTCTTTTTGGAGGCGCTGGTGTTGGTAAAACGGTTATTATTATGGAATTGATTAATAACATTGCCAAAATGCATGGTGGTTTTTCAGTTTTCACAGGTGTTGGGGAACGTTCCAGAGAAGGAAATGACTTGTACCATGAAATGGTTGAGTCAGGTGTTATTGATTTACAAGGGGATCAATCCAAAGCAGCTCTTGTTTTTGGGCAAATGAATGAATCTCCAGGTGCCCGTGCTCGTGTTGCATTAACTGGTTTAACCGTTGCTGAGTATTTTAGAGACAATATGGCTCAAGACGTGTTACTTTTTATTGATAATATTTTCCGTTTCACACAAGCAGGTTCTGAGGTTTCTTCTTTGTTGGGTCGTATGCCATCTGCTGTTGGTTATCAACCAACTTTGGCAACAGATATGGGTGCTTTGCAAGAAAGAATTACTTCGACACGAAAAGGGTCAATTACTTCTATTCAAGCTGTTTATGTGCCAGCTGATGACTTGACTGACCCAGCACCAGCAACAACATTTACGCACTTGGATGCAACAACGGTTTTATCTCGTCAAATTGCTGAACAAGGGTTGTATCCTGCAGTTGATCCATTAGATTCAACATCAAGATTGTTAGATCCACAAATTGTAGGTGAACGCCATTATGAAGTTGCAACAGAAGTTGTGCGTGTTCTTCAAGTTTATAAATCCTTGCAAGATATTATTGCAATTTTAGGTATGGATGAGTTGTCTGAAGAGGATAAAAAAATTGTTGCTAGAGCTCGTAAATTACAAAGATTTTTAACACAACCATTTACAGTGAGTGAGGTATTTACAGGGCGTAAAGGGTTAACAGTTGATTTGAATGACACAATTGAAGGGTGCGCTGGTATTTTGGAGGGTAAATATGATGATTTACCAGAACAAGCATTCTTTATGGTTGGTGTGATTGATGAAGCTGTTCAAAAAGCAAAAGAAATGAGGGCGACAGAAGGAAAAGTTAAAAATGCATAATCAAGAATATGTGTTAGGGTCAAAATCAAATCAACCGGAACCTTCTCCTGAAAATGGTAAAATTAGGGTGAAATTGATAACACCCTTGTTTGAATCTTTTATTGTAGAAGCAGATAGTGTTTTGTTGCCAGCAATAGATGGCGATATGCTTATTTTACCAGACAGAGCTCCGATTTTTCTTTCTTTAAGACCCGGGCGAATGATTGTTTATAATAAAGATCAAGAGCCAATTAAATTTTTAATTTCATCTGGTGTTTGTGAGGTGAGAAGAAATCTTTGTCCTGTTTTAGCTTGGGGTGGCAGGGAAGATAAAATTAACCCAGAAAGAATAAAGAGACAATTAGATATTGCAATTAAATCTCTTCCATCAACACATGAACTTGCAAAGTCTGAGGCCTTATCAAGAATTGAGTTTTTTAAAATGGTCTTAAAAGAACTTAATTACGATTTGGATAAAAATACATTGGAAAATCCAAATAAAAAAGAAATTTTTCGTATGCAAGAAGAAGACTTAGGAATCGAAAAGTAGGATAAAAATGACTCAATTTGTGATGAGGTCTTTTTTTAAAAAAATTTTTGAAAAACACTCTTTTTTAAAAAAGAATATGCTTCTTTTTTTATTGGGATATTTATCTAGTTTTTCATTTGCACCCTATTTTTATATTCCCTTTTTGATTGTTGGATTGGGTGTTTTAATGTTTTTGATGAATTTAGAAACATTAAAAAAGAAAACAACTTTTTTAGCCTTTGCATTTGGGGCTGGATTAGGTGTTGGGTCGCTGAATTGGATTTGTAATGCTCTTTTGGTTGATGGGGGAGCTTATCAATTTCTCATTCCTATCGTATTGGTTGGTTTGGCGTTGTTTATGGGACTATTTTTTATGCTCCCAGCCTTGTGTTCCTCTTTTTTTAAAACACCTGTTTCAAGATGGCTTTCTTTTGGTGCTTTTTTTGTTTTTTTTGAATGGGTAAGAAGTTGGCTTTTTACAGGTTTCCCTTGGAATTTGATAGGTAATATATGGACTTTTTCACCACCTGTATTACAAACAGCATCACTTGTTGGTGTTTATGGGCTGTCCTTGTTAACGGTTTTGTTATTTTCCTCTGTGGGACTGTTTCCTAAAAAAAGATATTTTGTGGTATCGTTCTTTGTGTTTGGGATTCTTTTTTTAGGGGGTGCATTTCATATTTATGAATCTCCTAAAGAAATGGTTTGGGGTGTTCAACTGCGGTTAGTTCAACCTAATATAGCCCAATCTTTAAAATGGGATCCGTTAAGAGCTGAAGAAAATTTTTCAACACTTATTTCTTTATCCCGTCAAAATAATGATAAGATAACACACGTGATATGGCCAGAGTCTGCTATGCCTTATTATCCTGAAATTGATGAAGCAGCTCGGTTAAGGTTGATGAGTGCTGTCAGGCAAGGAGGTACGCTGTTAACTGGTGCTTTGCGTGTTGTTGATTTAAAAAAAAGGCAATTGGCTAACTCTCTTTTTGTTTTTGACCATTTGTCAAATATTCAAGGATATTATGATAAATCTCATCTCGTTCCTTTTGGGGAATATGTGCCGTTTCGCAAGGTATTGAAAATTGATAAAATAGTTCCCATTCCTTCAGATTTTAACAAAGGTAAAGGCGTTAGGACAATGTATATCCCAAAAGCGCCACCCGTTTCCCCTTTAATTTGTTATGAGGTTATTTTCCCTTCAGAAGTTGTGGATAAATCAAAAAGACCTGAATGGATATTAAATTTAACAAATGATGGCTGGTATGGAATTTCAGCTGGACCATATCAACATTTAAGCATTGCACAAATGCGAGCTGTTGAAGAGGGACTTCCTTTGGTACGAGCAACAAACAATGGAGTGAGTGCTGTGATTAATCCTTATGGGGAAATTATTGCTTCATTGCCTTTGGGAGAAAAGGGAGTTTTAGATTCGCCTCTTCCTCGGGCAGGGAAAAAGACATTTTATTCCATTTATGGGAATAAGATTCCTTTAACACTTATTTTGATAATATTGATTATTGCATTTACAAAAAACAGACAGAGAAAAAATATTTAAAAATCAATTAAAAAATCTCTTGACAAATATATTTTGTTTATATATAATGCCACTACTCATATATAAGTTAAGAGAAAGGGTTAAGCTATGAAAGTTCGTTGTTCATTAAAATCAGCTAAGATGCGCGATAAAGATTGTATCATTGTTCGTCGCAAAGGTAGCGTTTATGTTATTAACAAGAAAAAGCCAAAATTAAAAGCTAAACAAGGTTAATAATAAAAGATAAATCAACCCCGAGAGGGGTTTTTTTATTGCTTAAATTATACGTAAGATGTTTGAAAGGTTTATCCTATTGAAAATTTTGTTTTCAATGAGGTTGTTGATTAACATGAACTGAGGAATATTTTTTTATTGTTGATTTTTACAAAATATGTTATACTAAAAGAAGGAATATAAATGGAGGGGCATATGAAAAAGTATATTATTATGTTATTTGCAGCAGCGATTTTTTTTGTCGCAACACCTGCTCAAGCGTTTGATTTTTCCAAACAAACAAAGGATACCCTAATGAAGGGAAATAAATATAAATCGCCTTTAGGAAATCCTTTATTGGGTGACATGGGTGGTTCTCAAGATAAGACGAAGAAAAAAACTACCACTACAAAGAAAAAAACGACTGCTTCAGAGAGAAGGCAGCAAATTTTGCAAAAATTGAGATAAAAGTTTTATGAGTCTTTAACTATTTAGGAAAATATAAGTAATGTACAGTACAAAAAAATGTACTGGAAAATAAGTATAAAAAACCCACCAAGGTTTTAAAAATCGTCTATGATTTTTATTTGGTGGGCGTTTTTGTTGTAATAAAAATAAAGTCACAAGAAAACTTGTTGTGCACATAATTAAAATAAGTGTTGGGTAAATAAAAAAGCCTTTTGAATTGAGTAAAAAAGAAAATAGCAATGTAAAATATAAATAAATATTTTTATTTGTTTTAAAATAACCATAAAGAGTAATTGCAAATAAATATCCAAAATATCCGTAATCAACAATTAAAGAGAGTGTTAAGCCAACACTTAGAGTTAAAAAATAACAAAATCCCTTTATAAAAGAAGGGGTATTTTCATTTGATATTTTTTCAAAACAAAACAGCGTCAGTGTATATAATAAAAGTGACCAAAGAATTGTGAGTTTAAATGTTTCTTTGATGTATATGTCAAATGGTGTTACAATAATAAGTGATAAAAAAGCAAAAGGAAGGAGTCTCAAAATATATTTTTTATAAATATCTTTTTCGGCTAAATGTGATGTTAATAAAAAAATAAATATGGGAAAAGAAAATCTACCAAAAAAACGTAATACCATAAATTCGCCAGGGAAGAAAACATGTCCAATATGGTCCATTGTCATTGTTATCAATGCAATGAGTTTTAAAATATCTGGATTTATATTTTTCAAAGAATAAAAATAACTTTTTAATGTATTCATACTTAAAAAATATCAAATCTCACCCAAATATACAAGAGATTTTAAAAATATATGCAAATTGAGCTTGTAAAAAGCAAAAATAAAGTATAGTATCTCAAAAAAAGGGTTTTTTATGCTAAATATAACATCTGTTTTAGGTCTTTTAAATTTGTCGGTTTTTTTAAAAAGCCACATTTTTTTATTGCCGGTTTTATATTTATTTTATTCAGCTTCTGGTATTACATTAGGAGATTTTTTCTTATTGCAAGGATTAAGTTCATTGACTTGTCTTTTGTTGGATGTTCCAATGGGGTATATTGCTGATCGTGTTTCTAAGAAAAAAATCCTTATTTGCTCTGGGCTTGTTTTAATTTTAAGATTTTTGTTGCTATATTTGTGGCCAACAAAACCAGTTATTTTCTTAGGTGAATTTTTATACGCTTTTGTGATTGTTTCGTTTGTAGGAACTGGAGATTCTTATATCTATGAATTATTAAAAACACAAAACAAAACAACAGCCATGTTAAAACGATATGGTAGATTATATTTTTGGATTTCATTGGGAACAAGTATTTCTTCTTTAAGTGGAGCATGGTTATTTAATGCCTATGGAGCTGATAAAGTTATTTTGCTTACAATTTTGTTTGCAACTGTTTCAACTGTTTTGTTGTTCTTTATTCCTGATATCCAAGGGACAGAAAAAAAATTGGATTCGTTGGGTGAAAAATATGTTTCATTATTTAAATCTGTCAAAATTGCTTTGAAAAAGAAGGAATTTGTTAATTTAATTTCTTATTCGGCATTTTTGACAGCAACATATCAGATTTTTATGTGGAGCATGCAACCTGTTATGAAATTGGCGATGGTGCCTGTTGCACTTTTTGGGGTCATCTTCTTTTTAAATCATATTTCAAGAGCAAGCGGGTCATTCTTTGCGCATTCAATTTTAAAAAGAATATCGCTTGAAAAATTAGGTTGGGTCACATATTTTGGATTTATTTTAAGTTTTTTCGCAATGATGTGGGCTGCATCTATTTCAAATGCAACATTTGCAATTATTTTGCTTTGTTTTGTGTGTTTGATGATTACATTGCAAGTAACGTGGCTTATCAGTGCAATTGCAAGAATTCATGATATTAGCACAACGAAAAACAGAGCTCTTTGTGCTTCGGTTAATTCTATGGCAGGTCGTCTATTGACAGCCATCTGTTTGATTATGTCCAAGTTTATTTTGGATGGGAATACAATGCAATTTAACTTACTCATCTTTTTGTTATTATTTTTGCCATCAGCATATATTTTGAGAAGATTTAATGACGCAAACGCTAATTAATAAATTAAAAAAAGTTCTGTTTTGTTTTTTTGTTGTTCTGTGTGCAACATTTTTTATTACAGAGATTTTTTTTGTTAAAGAAAATCCATATATCTTTGTTGAAAAATTTACGTCAACGTATGAGGTAAAACCACACGAAGTTGTTGTTAACTTGTATGGTGGACTAGGGAACAATATGTTTCAATATGCTACTGCTTTTTCTTATGCAAAAAAACATAATAAAATTTTAAAAGTGCGTAGGACAACACCTCGGATTTTTAATTCCTTTTTGATACCTGAAAATATTATTTTAGAGGAAAACCCTAAATACCAAAAAGCTTTTTTTGAAAGAGGCTCCAAGCAAAATTTTGAACAAGTGATGGGTGATGATTCTTTTCAGTATTTAGATGGTTATTTTCAAAATGAAGCGTTTTTTAAGGAATATCGTGAAGATATTTTAAATGAGTTTAAATTAAAAAAAGAATTAAATAGTGTGAATAAAAATTTAGCAAAAAAAATGAATGAAACAAATTCAGTTGCTGTTCATATTAGAAGAGGCGATTATTTGAGACATTTTAAAAATGATGTATTGTCAAATCATTATTATTTGTTGGCTATGGATTATATAGCTTCAAAAGTAGATAATCCTTTTTTCTATATTTTTTCAGATGATGTAAAATGGGTTAAAAATAATTTAAAAGTTAAATATAATCATATGGTTGTAGAAAATAATCGGAGAGGGGACGCTGTATTTGATATGTATTTAATGAGTTTGTGCAAACATAATATTATTGCAAATTCAACATTTTCTTGGTGGGGAGCATGGTTAAATCAAAACAAAGATAAAATAGTCATTGCGCCTAGAGTTTGGTTGTCTAGGAAAAAGGCTTATGAAGATACAAAAAATGTTATTCCCAATAATTGGATTCGTATCAAAGAAAAAGCTGATGTTGGAATTATTAAAATTGGGAAATTCACAGAAGAAGAAAAGAAAAATATTGCTAAGTATTTTCTTCCTTTTGATAGGAAGAATTATTTTGAATACGAAAAAGACACAGATATTTCAAAGGATTTAACTAAATTAAACAAGTTAGATTACATTTTTGTTTTAAAAAAAGAAATTATTTTTCAAAAAGAGATTAATTATAATGTCGTTCCTGATGCAGAAAAAAAATATTTAATTTATAATAGGCAAAAAAAAGAATTTGAGAATGCAAGGGTTGACAACTTTGATATGATATCTACAAAGGGTAGTCAAATTGAAGACGTATTTCATTAATTTGTTTATAATAAGACCCACGTGTATACCACATGGGTCTGTTGTTTAGATAATAAGAGTTATTCACACATATTGGCAAGATTTAAGATGAGTTTTTCAGTATCTTTCCACCCAAGGCAAGCATCAGTTATAGATTTTCCATAAACACCATCTTCTAATTCTTGACGACCTTCCTCAAGATAACTTTCAATCATTAATCCTTTGACAATTTTTTTCAAATCAGGATTTTCTTGTCTGCTTTCCATAACATTATGGGCAATTCTGGGTTGTTCTTTATAATTTTTCCCAGAATTGGCGTGATTTAAATCAACAATAATGGCTGGATTTTTGAGATGTTGATTTTTCTTATATAAAGAATCAACATTCTTTAAATCTTCATAATGATAATTTGAAATATTTTCGCCATTTTTTGTGGAATAACCTCTTAATATCACATGAGCCAGCTCGTTCCCAGAAGTACGAACTTCTTGTTTTTTGTAAGCAAAAGCATGTTTACTTTGTGCAGCATGAATTGCATTGAACATAACACCTAAATCACCACTGGTTGGATTTTTCATCCCAACAGGTACATCAATTCCACTTGAAACAAGTCGGTGTTGTTGATTTTCAACACTGCGTGCACCAACAGCGATATAGCCTAAAATGTCTTCTAAATATCCTAAAACATCTGGATAAAGCATTTCATCAGCAGCTGTTAACCCTGATTCTTCAAAACATTTTAAATGGAGCCGGCGTAAAGCAAGAATTCCAGAAGAAATATTAGGTTCTTGGCATGGATTAGGTTGATGCATTAATCCTTTGTAGCCTAATCCATTGGTACGTGGTTTATTGGTATAAATTCGAGGGATTAAAACAAATTTTTCTTTCACTTCTTCTTGTAGTTTTGAGAGTTTTAAAACATATTCTAAAACAGATTTTTCATAATCGGCAGAACAAGGCCCAACAATTAAAGCCATGCGAGAATCTGTGCCATTAAAAATATGACTAATCTCTTTATCACGATTTTTTTTGATTAATTTTAAAGTAGATGAAAGTGGATATTGCTCAACAACTTCTTGAACCGTTGGAAGTGGACGAATAATTGAGAATGACATGATAAAACCTTTTTAAAAAAATGAAACAATAAAATGATTGAAAAAATTTAAATATGAAAAATCTGCTCGCCCTTAGGCGAAAAAGTTAAAAATAAAAAAATGGAATTGTTTATTTTTCATATTTTATATCAAATAAAAAGGTGGTGGGTGATCAGAGACTCGAACTCTGGGCCCGCTGATTAAGAGTCAGCTGCTCTACCAACTGAGCTAATCACCCAATGATGATATTTATATAGGATTTTAAATAAAAATGCAAGTATAAAATCAATTTTGAATATTTTTTTGAGGATAATTTGGTTGCAATTCTTTTTTGATGGGTGATTTTTGATCAAGTGGCCCAAAAAGAGGGACATTGAATCGTTTGATTAAAATAATGTAACTTATAAAGACGAAAATAGCAGCACTTGTCCAGGCAATTGGTCCAGCATAGCAAATGCCTTTATACCCCATATATGCTGCAAGTGAAAAGGCTGCAAACCATCTCATGATGAGTTCAATAATACCAGAAATTAAAGGAATAATGGCTCTGCCCATTCCTTGAAGAGCTTGTCTGAAAATAAAGATTTGAGCTAAGAAAATATAAAACAAAGTTGTGATTTGAATATACAGTGCAGATTGAGCTAAAATTTCTTCACTTGGATTGTTAAGAAAAAGAGCAGCTAAATTTTTGCCCCAGGCGTAAGACAAAATTGCTAAGATAACACTGGCTCCAGATGAGAGAATAAAGCATTGTAAAACACCTTGTCTAATTCTGCGAATCAATCTGGCGCCAAAGTTTTGAGCAACATAAGTTGTAAGGGCATGGCCGAGTGAGAAAAGAGGGAGGGTTGCTAATTGTTCAATTCTGGTTGCTGCAGAAAAAGCTGCAATAGTGTCAGTTCCAAATTGGTTACAAACACTTTGAACCGTGATAACGCCAAGCCCAATAATTGAAAATTGGACCATCATAGGAAATGCGATTTTTAAATGTTCTAAAACATATTTAAAATCAAAAGAAAAATCTTGTTTTTTGATACGAAGCATCGGGTATTTTATGAGCATATATGCTAAACATAAAATGGCAGATATAAATTGTGCAATACATGTTCCAAAAGCAACGCCGGTAACATCTAAGTGAAATTTAACAATAAATGTTATGTTGATAAGGATATTTAATACAGAAGAAAAAATCAGATAATAAAGTGGTGTTTTACTGTCACCTAATGATCTTAAAATACCAGCTAAAAAATTGTAAAATACAATAGCAATTACGCCATAAGAAAGAATACTCATGAATCTTCCTGCATCAACAAAAATATCTTGAGGAACATTCATAAGTTCAAGGATTAAATCCATCTTTAAAATTAAAAAGCAAAATATAAAAAAAGCAAAAGCTGTACTAAGAACAATTCCAATAGCAAAAGATTTTCTCACATTTTTGATATCGTTAGCCCCAAAACGTTGGGCTGTAATGATAGAAAGTCCATTTGTAAATCCAAGAGAAGTCATGACAGCCATAATAAAAATGGGAGTCATTGCTCCAGCAATAGCTAACGCTCTGATTCCTAAATAATGACCTAAAATGTATAAATCTGATAAAATATAAAATTGGTGAAAAATATTCCCAATAAGAATTGGGATCATAAAAAGCAAGATAAGTTTTAACGGATTCCCCGTTGTCATATTTTTCATTTTAACACCTTGATAAATTTTGGTTGCAGTATATGAAGTTTTTAAAAAAAATTCAATCTCTTTATGACAAAAAAAGAGATGTTTTATTTAAAAAATATCTTGACTTTTCAATGAGATTATGTTTTTTATTACACTTAAGGATAGATGAGGTTTCTCTACCGTTTATGTGTTAATAATTTTTTAAAAAAGGAAGAAAAAGATGTTAAAAAGATTACTCGCAGTTATTTGTGCTGTTTCTTTCTTGAGTGCTTGTGCATCTCAAAAAGATGGGGCTGATTTATATGGTAATGGTCAAGGTGGCTGGAATGATAATGTGAACATTTCAGATTTGCAAGAAACAGCTATGACACAAAAATTCAAAGATGAAAATCAAAACGTTGTTTATTTTGCTTTAAACAGCTCTGATTTAGATGGTGATTCAAAATCAGTTTTAGCTGCTCAAGCTGAATGGTTAAAAGCAAATCCACGTGTTTTAGTTGTTATCGAAGGCCGTTGTGACGAACGTGGTACAGAAGAATACAACTTAGCATTAGGTGAACGCCGTGCAGATGAAGCTCGTCGCTTCTTAGTTATGAAAGGTATTTCTTCAGATCGTATCAGAATCATTTCTTATGGTAAAGAAAGACCAGTTGTTCCAGGTTCAACAGAAGAAGCTTGGGCAAAAAATCGTAACGCAACAACAGTTGCTTACTAAAAACAATATTTTGAAAAAAAATACTTGTTAAAAAAAACTCTTCCTAGTAAAATAGGAAGAGTTTTTATATGAGGAAATAATATGAAAAAAATTATCTTAACAGCATTTTTACTTTCAAGTGTTTCTTTTGTTTCAGCATATGCTGACATCAAGATGGATATGTTGAGTGATAAAGTTACTCGTTTGGAGAAAGATATTAACGCATTAAATCGAAAAATTTATCAATCAACACCATCAAATATAACTGAAAGTGTAAGTGAGCAAGATGGTTTAACGGGTAATTTGGAAGATTTATATAATAGAGTGAGCGCTCAAGATGCTGTTGTCAAAGATTTAACGGCAAAAATGGAACAATTAGAGTTTCAACAAAAACAGTTAGATGAGCGCTTGAATAAAATGAATGCTGATATTGATGTTCGATTTAATATGTTGCAAAATGAAAAATCAACAGTGACTTCATCAAAAGAGAAAGAAGCAGCGAATAAAGAGGTAGCACAAAAAGCTTATGATAATGCTTATAATATTATGAAAAAGGGTGATTATAAAGCTGCTGAGGGGGCTTTTACAACATTTATGAAGGATTATCCAAAGTCTTCATTGATTGGGAATGCTAATTATTGGTTGGGTGAAACTTACTATGCTCGAGGACTTTATGAACAAGCTGTTGGTATTTTTGCAGATGGATTTACAAAATATAAGAAAAATTCAAAAGCAGCTGATAATCTTTTAAAACTTGGTCTTACAATGAACAAGTTGAATAAAAAAACAGAAGCATGCACGGCGTTTAAATCTTTAGCGACTGAGTTTCCAAAAGCTGATAAAAAGTTGAAAGATAGAGCCACTGCTGAAGCAAAAAAATTATCTTGTAAGTAATTATGACTTTAAATTTATCTCGGTTTGAAAAAATTGTAACTTCATTAAAGTTATCCACAGGCACTCGATGGGCTGTGGCTGTTTCTGGTGGGGCAGATAGTTTATGCTTGACTATATTACTGCATGAATTGTGTCAAAAAAATAATATTCAATTAATAGCTTTGACGGTTAATCATAATATTCGACCAGAAAGTTTGAGTGAAGCGCAAAAAGTACATTCTTTTTGTGAAAAAAATGGAATTTTTCATGTTGTTTTAGAAAATTTAGAACCTATTGGAAATAAATCAGTTGAAGAAGAAGCGCGTCGGATTCGATACAACTTATTAACTTCCTATTGTGAAAAAGAATCCATTACGCATTTGTTTGTAGCGCACCAAATGGAAGATCAAGTTGAAACGTTTTTATCTCGTTTGGCAAGAGGAAGTGGCGTAGATGGGTTAAGTGCAATTAAACCAATTACGAAAAAAAATGGAATTACAATTGTTCGCCCTTTTTTGGATGTGTTGAAAAAAGATATCGTTTCTTTTTTGATGAAAAAAGAGATTAAATGGATAGAAGATCCTATGAATCAAGATGTTCAATATGAACGAGTGAAGTGGCGAAAGTTTTTACCTGAATTAGAAAAAAACGGTTTGTCAAAACAATTTATTTCTCTTTCAACAAAAAGACTTTGTCGTGTTCAAGAAACAATGCAATGGCTTGTTCAAGAGGCTGTTCAATCTTGTGTGACATATTTTAATGAAGGATATGCTCTTATTGATAAGGAAAAATATTTAACATATCCAACAGAAGTTAAAATTCGCATTCTAGCAGAGGTTGTTAAAACAATTGGGCAAAGTGATAAAATCATTTCTCTTGAATTGCTTGAACGGGTTGTTTTTAATTTTCCTCAAAAAACAACTTTAGCAAATTGTATTTTAGTTCCTCATAAAAAAGGGGTGTTTATTGCAAAAGAATATTCAAAAATAGAGCAACAAAAAAAAATCAAGGCAAATATATGGATGAAATGGGACAGATTTGAAATTTTTTCTCCTGTTGATGGATATATTTTTGCCAATTCCCCATTGAAGCGCAAAAAGAATATCCCATATTTGGTGCAACAAAGTTTTCCTTGTTTTAAAGTGGAAAAAGAACTTGAAAATAGCTCCAATATTGAGTATAAAGAAAACTTAAATAAAAGCATTAAAATAAAGTTTATAAAAGATCGTTAAAAGGAAAGTAAAATGAAAAAACAATCAAATACAGCCGTTTTTTGGCTTGTCTTTTTCACTGTTATTGTGTTATTGGCAAGTTTTTCATTTCCAGATCCTAAAAAAGCAAAACAAGTTGAACTCTCTTTTAGTGAGTTTGTAACTTCGGTTGAAAAAGGAGATGTGAAATCTGTTGAAATTCAAGGGCAGGCTATAACCGGCGAGTTTGAAAAGAATGGGAGTTTCAAAACATATGCTCCTGCAGAAGCTGGACTTATTCCGATTTTAAAAGCAAATAATGTTAAAGTAACAGCTGTTCCACTCGAAAGTGAATCTAGTTGGTTTATGGCTCTTATTTCTTGGGCTCCAATTTTGTTATTTGCAGGGATTTGGATTATGATGATGAAGCAAATGTCTGCTAGCAATGGAAAAGCAATGAGCTTTGGTAAATCAAAAGCGAAGTTGTTGGAAGGGAAAGATAAAGTTACATTTAATGATGTTGCAGGGATTGAAGAAGCAAAACAAGAATTGCAAGAGATTGTTGATTTCTTGAAAGCACCAATTAAATTTCAACGTTTGGGAGGGAAAATTCCAAAAGGAGCTTTGCTTGTTGGCCCTCCAGGAACGGGTAAAACTCTTTTAGCAAGAGCAATCGCAGGAGAGGCTAATGTTCCATTTTTTAGCATTTCTGGTTCTGATTTTGTGGAAATGTTTGTAGGTGTTGGCGCCTCTCGAGTTCGTGATATGTTTGAACAGGCTAAAAAATCTGCTCCTTGTATTGTTTTTGTGGATGAAATTGATGCCGTGGGTCGCCACCGTGGTGCTGGTCTTGGCGGTGGAAATGATGAACGAGAGCAAACATTGAACCAATTGTTGGTTGAAATGGATGGTTTTGAAACGAACTCAGGGATTATTTTGATTGCAGCAACGAACCGACCAGATGTTTTAGACCCTGCTTTATTAAGACCGGGACGTTTTGATAGACAAATTGTTGTTTCTAATCCAGATATTAATGGACGTGAAGCAATCTTAAATGTGCATGTTAAAAAAGTGCCACTTGCTCCGAATGTTTCATTGCCACTTATTGCACGTGGAACTCCTGGATTTTCAGGTGCTGATTTAGCTAATCTTGTTAATGAAGCAGCCCTTCTTGCAGCAAGACGCAACAAAACAATGGTAACCATGCAAGATTTTGAAGATGCTAAAGATAAGGTTATGATGGGTTCTGAAAGAAAATCATTGGTTATGGACGAGCAAGAAAAGAAAATGACAGCTTATCATGAAGCAGGACATGCCATTGCTTCACTTCACTTGCCAGAATCTGACCCATTACATAAAGTAACCATTATTCCAAGAGGAAGAGCTTTAGGTGTTACAATGCAATTGCCTGAAAAAGATAAATACTCTCAAAGCATGACCTATTTAAAATCTCGTTTGAGTATTCTTTTTGCAGGACGCTTGGCTGAAGAAATGATTTTTGGAAAAGAAAATGTTTCAACAGGGGCTAGCAATGACATTCAGGTTGCAACAACCATTGCGCGTAAAATGGTAAGTGAATGGGGTATGAGTGACGTAATGGGCCCAATTGCTTATGATGAGCCAGAAGGAGAAGTCTTTTTAGGATATAGTATTTCAAAAAGAAAAAATGTTTCTGATTTAACAGCACAACAAGTGGATGCTGAAATTAGAAAAATTATTGATGCTGCTTATCAAAAGACTCGTGAACTTTTGACAGAATATAAACATGAATTGGATACATTAGCTTTAGGTTTGATAGAGTACGAAACGCTTTCAGGTGAAGAAATTAAAGATCTTTTAGAAGGAAAAGAGATTCGAATTCAAACAAAAAAAGAATCTATCAAGTCAAGAGCAACAGTTCCTTCAATTGGGGAAGTTTCTGATGAAGTACAAGAAAATGTGGATATATCTTCTTTGTTAGAGGTAAGTACAAAAGAAACCAAATCCCCCAAAAAAATGACTGTAAATAAAAAATAAAAAAAATCCCGAAAGTTATTTTAATAATTTTCGGGATTTTTTATAATACTAGCTTAATCTGATTTTATGTATGGTCTGTTTTATAAAATACAACGGGGAATCCCTCTTCTTTTGTCATGGGTTCAAATCTTTTTAATCTATCATTAAATATTTCTTCATCAATATAAAATTCTTCAATATGGTTTTTTGTTCTTTCTAAAACACGTTTTTTTGCTAAAAGAAGGTCGCATTGAACAGCGTGAAACAGAACATTTGGTGTGATTTTTTTTGCCCAGTTATAATATTTTTTGCGCGTTTCTTTTTCCCAAAAACCATAGTCTAAAATAACGTTATTCCCATTTTTTATTTCTTCAATGGTTTTTTCTTTGATGATTTTATCAATAATATCGAATCGTTCTTGACTAAAATCTTCTGGGTTTCTTCCATATGTTTGAATCATGAGTTCATCATGGGTATATCTAATGGCTGGAAGTTCTTTTTCTAGTCGTTTGGCAATGGTTGTTTTTCCAAAACCTATAAATCCGTGGATAAGATGTATTGTTGGCATAAAAAAAATTCCCTTAAAATAAATTTATATTTATTTTAAGGGAGGCAAATCAAAAAATCAAATTTAATTTAAGTGTGCTTCAATAAACCAAACAAATTTATCAAGTTCTTCTAGCGCTTGTGTATAATAATCAATCGTTGCCGCATCTGCATTTTCTTGTTCAATATCTTGGCGTAAAGAATTAGCCACGCTTGCATAACGAATGTGTAATTCTCTTAAATGATCAATTGAATTTGAAATATGGCTTGGATATTCTTCAAAATTTGTATTTTGAACCAAGTATTCAGGTGTTGAAATAGCTGTGCAGTTTAGTTGGACCAGTCGTTCGGCAAAAATATCCACATATTTTTGAAGTGATTCATAAAATTCATCCAACATTTCATGGATAGAAATAAAGTTAAAACCTTGCAAGTTCCAATGTGCTTGTTTTGTAATTAAAGATAAAATTGAAAAATTGACAAGGTAACGATTCAGTGTTTTAACACTAATTTTTCTTATCTCTTCGTCAAATTGTAATAAAGTAATTCGTTTTTGAGTGTTTTGGTTTGTCATTCTATACTCCTTTAGTTTTGTCACAAGGGGATGTTGTAATAAATCTGTGTAATTCAAAAATGCCATATCCTAAAAGATATAAGCCTAAAAGAAGAGTGATGGTGATATTACCAATTGTTGGGTAAATAAAAATCAAAATCGAAAAGCCAATTCCGAAAATACTTGCGCCGACAAGCTGTTTCCATGGGGCATTCGGATTATTTTTTATTTCTAAACCCATAGCAAGTTGTACTGTGCTGTTGAACAAAATCCAAAATGCTAAAATAATTGGAAGTGTAATAACAGAAACACCGATATTTGTTAAAAATAATAATCCGATAAAAACATCTAAAATACCAAGTGCTAAAATGGCATAAGAATCCCCATCCTTAAAAGCAAGAATATAGCTGCTTCCGAGAATAATAAATAAAATTCCAATAATTAAAACTGATGCAATAAGAGCACTGAGGGGATTAAATAAAACATAAACACCACTAGTGATAAGTAATAAACTGACAATTAAAAGCCAGATGTTTCGATAACATATTTTTTTTAACATATTTCCTCCTGAAAATAAAAAGACACACTTGTTAAAGTGGGAGATATTTTTTATTTTTCAAGAGGGTTTTATTTTAAAATATATTTATATGTCAAATAGTTATAAAGAATGTGATTGTCTTTTTTTGATTTTTGTTTTTGCCAAAACAGAGGTTGATAATTTTTTTATTTTCAACAAAGCTGTTCTTCTATTCGAATCAGATGCGTATTTATTTGTTCGAATAGAAGTTAAAATTTTCAAGATTTTTTTATCAGTATCTTTTTTCTCATCTTCAAGAATTGAAACATATGAAAGAGCTGCAGATGAATAGCCTTTATACATAGCCATTTTAAGAGCGCTTATGATTGGTTTTTTCAATTCTGGGGAAGACAGAAGATAATCCTCTTTTAATCTTGAAAATAAATTTTCTTGAAAACTTTTTTTACCCTGTTTTTCATTTAACAAATCAAAAAGCACAGGATTAAAAGATGTATTATTTAAATTTGGTAAATGCAAAACAAATGGTACAATATCATTGGCTTTTTCAATCGTTCTGTATTTTTGCATTAAAGGGATGAGATTTTCTAATTTTGAAAATTCTTGAATTTTTTCATATCCACGATTGTCTAAGTAAGGTGTTGTTAAGTCGTAAAAACGATTAAAAGACATTCCAGTTATAATCATGGCACGTAAAGCTGTTAAGCCAACGATTGCGCTTCCATTTGAAGTGTTTTTTGTCAGCGAATCAACGATTCGTTTTTGTTCCAAAAGAGCAATAGCAATATTTTCTCTTTTTTTAGAAAATTCGATTTTTTTATGAAGTGTTATTAATTTTTCAACATTCTTTTTTGCATAAGCATTAAGAGATGCTATGGATGGTAAAGTTGAATGTTTCTTTTTTTGATCTAATTCTTGCATGATAACCTTCTTTAAAAGAAAAATAGCATAAAAAAGGTTTTTTCGCAAGGTTAAAGTAAAAAAAAGAGACGCTTAAAAGCGTCTCTTTTAATTTTCTGTTGCTCATTAGAACTTATATTTCAAAGAAGCAAGACCTGTATGGTTGGTGTAATCGCCTTTGAATAAGCCTTCATATTCTAATGCAACTTCAGTTTTTCTATTGATATCTAAGCCGACACGGGCGCCGATTTCAATACCAAACTTATCAAGATTTTCTGTGACAACATCATATCTTGCACCGTTGACAAGGGTAACTGAATTTTCCATATCTGGTTCAATAAAGTCATATGTCAAAGCAGCTCTGAGTTCTGGATACCATGCAAGCCCTGGAGCTAATGTGTATCCAATTGTGTATTGAGCACCCAAGATACCTGTTAAGATTTGGCCATCAGCTGCACC
>JAFTTR010000014.1 GCA_017466695.1 Alphaproteobacteria bacterium
AATGCGGCGATGTACCGGCTTTAGGCCATCACGAACGTCCGGAAGGGCACGTCCGACAATAACGGACATAGCATAATCCAGATATGATTTGCGCATCTCCTTTTCAATCTCGACAGGAATAATATTCAGCTTGGAAGCGTCAAACAACACTTCATTATTTTCATTAGCCATTTCATTTCCCTCATTTTTTCATATTTTAAGCCCTGTAACAAAAAAAGGCTTACCTTTTATTCTTCGACACAAAAGTCAAAAATCCTTTTATTTGGCAAAAAAATTGCCCTAAAATTTATTTTTCAAAAAAAGGGTTACCCTTTTTTGATATATAGGGGATACTGTCCCCTAAAACCTCTTTATTAAAAGTAAATTCTTTATTACAAGGGGAGAGCGCCCCCTTTCTTTCCCCTTATTGGTGAGAATTAATAAATTTATTTAATTCAATAGCTTGTGTCATTTCCATATAATCAATAAAACATACGGTAACATCTTCAAGCCAAAGTTCCATAGCCAAAAAATTATCATTTACAGTGTTATTTGTTCCGATTATGCCACATCTACGAATAACAGTATAAGGCATAAATTCTAAATGTCTCAATCTATGATACGAGCCACATTCTGTTTCTGGAATAAAAAGAATTATTTGCTTATTTGTAAAGTATAAATGCCAGCAAGGTTGGTCTGGTTCTTCCGCTTTCTCAACAAAATGATAGTGGACTTTTTCATCTTGAGATAAAAATTTATTAAAATATTCCTGACATTCACTTTCTAATGGACTATGCTTGTCGACAGAAAAAAGTTCATATACATAATCATATTTGTTTTTCCACCAATCATCACTATTACATGACTTAAGGGATATTTTTTCTTTTTTTATTCTTTCGAAAACTTCATCCATTATCTCTTCATCAGTTTTAATGTATGTGTTTTCAGCATTAATTTGAGCTTTTTTTAATTTTTCGATTGCATCTGTCGTTTCATTAAAAAGTTGAGTATAAAGTTTTCTATAGCTAGCCATAAGGATTCTCACTTACAAATAAAAAATTCTCAAACCGAAGCTGACGCACTAAAAAACGCGTACACTTCAGTTCAAAGTTGCTACACTTCTAACCATCTTCTCACAAAAAGGGTCAAGAACTAAAGGACGCGCTTTTTACAAAGCTTCCCCATTTTGTGAGAAAAATATTAAATTAGAAATGTAGCATAATTATTATACCACTATTATTTTCAAATTACAACATATTTTTATATTTATTTCCAAGGGGAGAGCCCCTTGTACCCCCTATCCGCCGCTCAAAGACTTGGCAGATGTAGCTGCTCTGCGTCTTTTCTATGGCGGGTTTAAGACCCTCAAATATGGGCAAGAAAAAACACCTTATTTATGACGATTGGAGATTGTTTGTAAGGCTTTTCAAAAATATCGAAAAATGCCTTGCAATCAGCTTCATTTGCTGGCAAGGCATTTTAGCGTGGGCACGCGAAGAGTTCGCGTATCCGAGCATTCGTTATTTTTGAAAAGGCAAGCAATTACAAGCTCCTGAGTTATAAATCGGTGTCAACAGGGGTCCAAGGGGACAGCGTCCCCTATATTTTTAAACTTTTTTTGTCACTAATCATCACTTCAAGGTTCATACCGTCAAAACCAACAGAAAAAAAAGACATTCTCTCACCTTTTGCATATGGAAAAATTTGTAATTTTGTTTTTCCTGTGTTAAAATTTGATAAAGAGCATATGCCCCCTAAAGCATACGGGGTATTCCATTCAGATATAACTAAAAGAAAGGTGATGTATATGTTTACAGAGGAAAAAAGCTCAAGAATTTTGCACCTGCCAATCAACTCCATAAGACCAAATCCCTACCAGCCCAGACGCGAAATGAACAAGGAGGCGCTTGACGACCTTTGTTCCTCCATAAAGCGCTATGGCCTTATGCAGCCTATTGTTGTACGTCAAATCAACGGCAAAGATTTTGAGCTTATAGCAGGCGAGCGCAGACTTCGAGCTTGTCGCATGGCTTCAATGGACGAAATCCCTGCCATTGTGGTGCGCGCGGGTGGAACAGACAGCGCAGTTATGGCACTTATCGAAAACATCCAGCGAGAAAATCTTGGTTACATAGAAGAAGCAGAGGCATTTTGTTCCCTTATCTCCGAACACGGGATAACACAAGAGGAACTGGCATTCAGAATAGGCAAAACCCAATCCACCATTGCCAACAAAATCAGAATACTTAAGCTCTCGCCTGAAATACGCCGTATCTTGGCAGAAAACAACCTAAGCGAGCGCCACGCCAGGGCACTTCTTAAGCTTCCTGACGAAAAAAGCAAACAGCGCGCTTTAAGCATAATAATCAAAAAAGGACTTAATGTATCCGCCACAGAAAATCTAATTGAAGAGCTTTTAACGGGCAGCGAAAAGGATAGCCCTGCCGACACGGGTAAGGGATTGCGCCTGATTCAGGATGTTCGCATTTTTTCAAATACAATCAAGCAGGCAGTTGATATGATGAAGCGTTCGGGAATTGCAGCTGAAACTCTGAAAAACGAAAATGAGGACTTTATTGAATACACAATAAAAATCCCAAAAAACACCAAAAGCGCATAAAACTTTTATATTTTCCTGATTTCTGGTATGAAAAAAATTTTTTGGGTAATACTTCCTTATGCGGAGGTGTTCAATTAATGAAATCCAAAAAAAAGGAAACAAAATCAAAAGGAATTTTAAAAAAGCTTGCTTCAAACAAAGGGGTCTACATAACCCTGTGTGCGGTATTTGCCGTTGCAGGGTTTTCGATGTACTCCAACCACTTAAGGACAAATATGAGCAAAAGACTTTCGGATTTTGATGCCGATTCGTGGCAGGAGGCGGTATCCGAAAGCGAAGCTCAGGTAATAGATATAGACGCCCTGACTGACGAGGGGAATCCCTCAGCTGGTAATCAGGACTCTGCGGGCAAAATAACTGGTTTTGAAACACCGCCAGCTGTGGTAGAAACCTCAGCACCCCCTGCACAAAAGACCGAAACACCCAAATTTTCGATGGAGCTTCCATGCGCAGGTACAATCATTGCAGAT
>JAFTTR010000015.1 GCA_017466695.1 Alphaproteobacteria bacterium
ACAAGAAATTTAAGTTACCATTTTTTTAGGTGAACAAAATACACCTTTAAGGAGGAAACAAAAAAAATAACACACATAAATTCTAAAATAAAATTAATATCTTCAATTTATTTGTAACAAAAGGAATTTATATGCCAAATCATGATTTATTAGATGCTGTTCGTAAAAATGATTATCAAAGAGCTTTGCATGCCGTTTGTATGGGTGCTAGCGTTAATGCCAGAGATGGTTATGACACTGCATTAGATATCGCCATTGAAAACAACAATCCCAAAATGGTCTTTTTGCTCATTGATGAAGAGGATGATAAAATGGATCATAACAGTCTCGAATGTGGTTTATACACTGCCATGTGCGAAGGGAAAAGAGAAATTTCTCGCATGATTGCTACACATATGGAAAATACAACAACGCACCCAACTTTTGACAAAACATATGTCGTTATGGCAATAGAAAAAAATTGGCCTGATGTTCTAGAAGCCCTGGCTCAACGAGGCGCCCCTCTTGAAAAAGGAGAAAACAGAGGCGTTGACCCTTTACGCTTGGCAGCACGATTAAACCGTGGCGACTGTATCAGAGCCATGGGCCGAAGATTTGAAGATGTGGATAAGTTTGAAAATGAACTAACCCCTCTTCAACTCGCTGCTTTAAAGGGAAATGATGATGCCGTTGGCGCTCTTATTGACATTGGAGCTGAAATTAACACAACATACAGTACACTTGGTGATAGCGTTAAAATATTAGCCATGTTTTCAACAGCATTTTTGTACATACCGAATTTACCATCGAGGAATAATGCTGTCCACTATGCAGCCCAATCTAACAACCCTAAGACAATTGAAACAATCGCAGAAAAATGCGCTTCTGTTTTTCATGTCAATAGCGTTGGAACAAATGATAAAAGTCCGTTAATGCAAGCCATTGAACGAGGTGCTGAAAAAACAGCCAAAGTGTTGCTTGAATATGGCGCCGACCCTAATTTAAAAGACAAATACACTTCTCCTCTTCATGTGGCTGTTCGCCTCAATAGACCCGATTTAATTCAATTACTATTTAATTATGGCGCTGATCAAAAAGTTAAAAATTCACAAGGCCAAACACCATTTGAATATGCCGTCAGATTAAATAGTGTTGATTGTATTCCTCTTTTAAGTCAAGCTTGGACAAGTGGAAAACCAATTGTAACACAAAAACCTTACTATCGCCCACAAAAAGGTAAAGATCGAGATGAAAGGTCATAAAAAAAATAACAAAAAAATTCATCTTGACAATGAAACATAAAAAAGCATAGAACTAAATTATGAGCAAGAGTTATTAACTCTTCACATCAAACATTAATTTAAGTGAATGAACTATTTTCATTCACTTATAAATTTTTTAGGAGATAAAAATGATAAAAGACACAAAATTAACTCAAGATGAATATTTTTTACAAGCAGCAACCAGAGGGGATTTTATAACAGTCGAAGCCATGGTTCGTCAAAAAGAAGTTGATGTTAATTGCACAGATTTAATTGGCACAACAGCTCTAACACGTGCAAGTGAAAGAGGAGATGAACGAATGACGGCTTATTTACTTGAAATGGGCGCCAACCCCAACCAAAAAGCACAGGCAACAGGTGAAACAGCTTTAATCAATGCAACACACAATAACCATCCAAAAATTATTGATTTATTAATTGAAAATGGGGCTCAAATTGATGAAGCTGATAATCATGGAAAAACACCTCTTTTAACCTCTGTTTTAACAAACAACACACCTCTAGCCATCCGTTTTGTTCAAGCAGGTGCAGACATAAACCACCAAAATGTGTGGGGACAAACAGCCCTTCATTTGTCTGCCAGTAAAAACAATTCTCAACTAAGTGCTTTTCTCATATCCAAAGGAGCAAATCCCAATATAACAGATAAAAATGGGCAAACACCTTTGCACACAGCTGTTCAATCAAAAAATATTGAAGCAGCAAATCTACTTATTAAATATGGAGCCAACATCAACTTACAAGATAAAAATGGTAAAACACCACTTGATTTAAGCGTTCAAAATAAAGATGTGAAAATGTTTCAGATTTTGGTTTTGGCAGGCGCTCAAACAAAACAAACAACTTCTTTTATTAAACAAGAAATTAATCAAACGCCTCTCTATCAAATGTTAAGCATTTTAGAAAACAAAGAGAAATTTATAACTTCTCAAAAATTACCTTTAGCTCCTCATCAATTAGAAAACGAAGGCCTCGTTAAAAATTAATTTTTCTCACTCTTTATTTATTCTCAGGTTTACTCTGATGGAATATTAAAAGTTATACCTAAAAAAAAATGGCTCTATCAAGAGTCATTTTTTTATCAAAAATAAAAAGTTTAAAAAAAACAAAACCCATTGATTTTTTAGCAAAATATGCCATAAATAAGCCTAAAGCGAAAGGGTATCAATATGCGACATGTTAAAACACATGAAGATTACAATTTAAAAAAGAACAGAAAAAAGCTACCGACATAATCATTAAAGACTATTTGCAACAACAACGATAAATTAATAAAAATATCCCCTAATCACGCTCTTTAACTTTAAAAAAACATCTTGCATCATATAATGGGTCATTTAAAAGTTTTCTAAAAAGCTCGTTATGTTTTTTAAGCCAAATCGTTTGCATACATTTAGGTGCCAACAAAGCATCTTTTGTAAAAAAGTGACGGGCTTGATTTAAGGCTTTTTTTCTATAATAAATATCAATTGCTTCAATTTGTTTTATTTTTTTTAATTTTTCTAACTCTAAAGGGGACATGTTCACATTTTCTCTTTTTATTTTCACATCATTAATTCAGGCGATATTTTAGCAAATTTTTCATCAGAATTCAACTCTTTTTGATTTTTATAAAAAATATCATATTTTTTTTGACATACTTAATAAATACAATTAATATGGGTGAATAAAAAATGATAAAGGATAAAACATGTTCAAAAAATATAAAAAATATCTTATTGCTTTTATTATCTCTCTTACTTTGGGTTATGGCGCCTCTTATTTTTGGGATATATACCACTATCTGCCTTTTCAAAAAAAAGAAATTCACATTTTTTTTGAAACACACGCAACAGCGCCTGCCTTGTCTCAGATTATAGAGTTTTCAAAACTACCAAAAGAAACAAAAAAAATCATTGGATGGAGCCGTTTTCCAAACAGAGGACAAGTCTTTGATTTAGATGAATATAACACTGTTGAAATTCCTGTAGTTAAAAATCAACCTTTTGCTAATCTTATAAACTTAACAACAACCGTTTTGGATGAAATCTCTGAAACACCTTCAGCAGCCATTGTCATTCACGCAAGTTTTGATAAAGTGGCTACCTCTGTTAAACCCCTTTTAAGTTTTATCCCCAAACAACGCATTAAGGCTATTCACTTATATGAAGATGGGTATGGTGATGTCTTAAAGTGGAATGATGCTGTTTCGAATGAGACAACCCTATTTATGGACACACTCAAGCAAGAAACAGCCGAACTTCTCGAACCTGAAAATAAAAATATATGGCTTATCCGTAATGTCTTTGGGCTGAGATATTTCTATCCTGTTACATACCATTTTTTAAAGGCATCACAATTTAAAAACATCAAACGATTGCAATCCATATTTACCAAATTTAATGATCTTAATTTAGTTGAAACCAATTTTTATACCCTTGCGCAAACACTGACCCCTGAACAAAAAAAGATTGTTTTTAAACTCAGTGGATTTGATTATGAAAAATACAAGAATCTCATGCTTAATAAAAAATCAATTATGTTTGTAACAGGGTTTCATTTTGGCTTCAAACCCTATATGGATGCAGAAATAAAGGTTTTATCTCTTTTAAAAGAAAATAAATTAGAAAACTTTAAATTAGAAAACCCTCAAGACTATGTTTGGTTTTTCAAACCTCATCCAGCCTATGATGAAATCTATAAAGAAGAGGTTATAAAGAAAACTTTCCCAGACATCATTGAAATTCCACCAGAAGTTCCTTTTGAGGTATTCATTCTGGCTGGCTTAAAACCAACATTAACAGCTGGATTTAGTTCTTCTTTATTCTTTTCACTCAACAAAGAAGATATCTTATTCTATGCTAAACGTCCTCAATACAACACATCCCCCATGGCCATGTTAGATGATCATTATTTAGCAGCTCTTTCAACAGACGGTATTGTTTCAAATGAACAAGTCATTTTTTATGAACATTTTTTTGAAAAACCCTCCTCAACACCAACGGAACAATAAATGAAAAAATATACTTTTATTCTTCTTACAACCAGTATTTTTCTTTTTTCCCTTCCTTTAAAGGCTGATATTAAATGTCGGTATATTGGAAATACACAATATTGTCAAGGCAATGATGACAAAGGAAACAGAGTTAACATCAAAAAATATAATGTTGGGAATACCACTTATACCGATGGAAAAATTGGCGCCGATAAGGTTCGAACAAAAACAAGAAATATCGGCAATACATCTTACACAGATGGTAGAATCGGTGACAAAAAAGTCAGAACCCAAGAACGTGAACGAGGGAACACCACCTATGTCAATGGCTATATTGGGGATTATAATGTTCGCCTAAAAAAAACAGACCATGAAAATTCAGGACATATTGGTGGAAAAATTGGGGACGAAAAGTTAAATATCCGATCCAGAGATATCGGAGACACCACTTACTACGATTTTTAACCTGTTTTTATTTTAAAAAAATCTATCTTGTGTTTTTAAAGGTGTTAAATACATCAAAAAAAGGACATATGAATCAAGCTCTATATTTGGATAATGTTTTTAAAAAGTCCTTATAAAAAAAGCACTCCCCCATTTGTATGGTTGATTTTTTTCACACATTTAATAAGGCGCATCATCTGCATTCAACCCCATAAACCTTATTTTTCTTTGAGCTAAATTGCCTTTAAAAATTGAATAATGGGAAATATTTTTTTATTGCTATTTAAAAATAAGTCATGCTATAAAACTTTATAAAAGCAAACAGGGGGTTTTCATGAACAATAAAACAATTTTACTCACAAGTGCAATTTTAGGTCTTGGTATCACAGGATATATTTGTTATGGGTTCACACCATTAAGAACATATTATCCCAATGGACAAATTCAATCTGAATCCCCACGTAAATTTTACCTAAAAGAAGGTGTTGCCCGTGAATATTATGAAAATGGCCAACTCAAAATGGAAACACCTTTCACAAAAAATGTTAAAAATGGTGTTCAAATCAATTATTTTAAAGAAGGAATTCGTTTAGAAACACCTTATCAAAATGGGAAAAAAGAAGGTCTGTCTAAACTTTATTATTCTCCTGAAGAAATTTTCAGTTTCCCTTTTCAAGATAATAAATTAATTGGTGAAATTAAGTTGAATAACACCGTCATTGCAACAATTGATTTAGACCGACAATTTTCCATTCAAAATCAGATAAAAGGAAAACTTGTTTGTGATGACTTAGAATTTATTCAAAATATCACTGTATTAGATAAAAACAAACGCCTCATGGGAGTTGCAAAATGTATCGCTATTGAAAATTTTGAATATAAAAACATTGGAAATCCCCCTTTATCCATTCAATTTGACGGGGCATTTCAATATCCATCATTTACAAAAACAACCACCATTCATATCGTAGATGAAAATCATACTTTAGAAAAATCAAACCCTCTTGAAAATGAAAAAATGGCAACTCTGCCTCCTTATCTTTCTGATTTAAAGGCATACTCTCAATACTATTTTCTTCAAAATGCAACCGTTACAATTGATGGAAATAACAAGGATATTTTCTTTAAAGGCTTTAACAAAAACAAAAATAAACTTGTTGAAATAGATTACACCACCTCAAACATCTCTTCGATTGTTGAGGATTTATACACCTATGCTCAAACGGAAAAAGAAGAAATTCTATTAAATATTCTAAAAAAAATCAACATCAACAAATACCTTTTATTAACCCCTCAAGGCAAAAAGAATGCTGAACTTGTTGGAAAACTTGGTTTTGATGTTGGTCTGATTGGAAATGGAACACATTTTGATTTATTCAGTGCACAAGAAAAATCCGTTTTAAAACTCACAAAAATTGATAAGGGGATTAGTTTAAAAATTTCTTACCCAAATGGGGATAAAGACCTCTTCACAGCTGATGTGAAAATCGACTGCCCTGGATTAGAAGAACTTATGAAAAAAATAAGTGAGGCCCCTTCATTAAACGAAGAAGAATTAAACAAAATCAAAAACTCTATCAATCCGTTTGCGCTCATTCCAAACTCTATTAGCATTCAAAATTTAAAATTAAAAAATTATGAAGGTGAAGATGTGTTAAGTGTTCATAATTTTGTTATTGAGCCATTAACACAAAGTGTCACAGGGACAATTGAGCTTTCAAAAAATGCAAAACCATATCGCACATATCATTTTAAAGGCGATTCAGAAACGGTTGAAATGATTGCTAATGGCGAAACACAAGAAATTTCAATCGAGCAAGTTCCTGATACCATTGCCCAAGATTGGATTGATGAACAACGCACAAAAATCGCCGATCCTTGGATTAAAGAAGCCCAAACACAAATAGCACATGAAAATAAAACATCTTTAACATTTGCTTATTTGGGTGGGATTGAAGGCTATACACAAGCAACAAATCGTTATGATATGAACACCATTATTGACACGACCAATAAATATGTCTCTCTTATTGAGCAAAGTTATACAGCTTATGCTCAAGCCAATAACAGTGTTCAAGATTTTCAAATTCCTCCCTTCAACCAAACGGGATTGAATCCTTCAACCGATAAACTTGGTATTCAAATTAAAGCCACAAAAATTTCAAAAGAGGGGATTGAAGTAACAATTACCTTTTCAAAAGATAAAGAAAGACTTTGCCAACTAACAGCTTATACGATTGATGCCCTTTGCAAAGATACACAAATTATCTATACCTATCCTTCTGAAGCTGTTCAAAAAATCATTGAACAATATGAAAAACCTTTGCAACCTTCTGAATCTCAAACAGAAACTGTAACACCTGTGAGCGAAGAAGGACCTTCTTCTCAAGTAACTAAAATCTCTCAAGAGGCTCCCTCCTCCACAGAAGAAAACATTCAAACTCAATCAGAAGAAACAAACTCGCAAGACACTAAAGCCCTTTCATTAAAGCCAGAGGAAAACAAAATGATACCCCTTATCGAGGCAGCAGAAATAAAAACCCCTGTCGTTCCTCAAATTCCATCTCCTAAAAATTCATCCACATACTCCTCTTTGAATACAAAAAAACAAATATAACTCTTTTATTTTTAATCACAAAAGACGCTTTTAAAAGCGTCTTTTTTTTTACACTGTTTAATTTTATACGATTTTATTGACAAAATAAACATTTTATGCTAAAATAACAAAAGTCTTTATTTTTAAGAGGGGTCTATGAGCAAAATTCCTGTAAATCATAAAAATTTAAGTGTTCAAGAAATGTTTGAACTGATTTGCTATAACTTGGCACAATATAATCACATTTACAAATCGGATTATTTACCTTTTGAAAACATTTCTACACTTGCTCAATACACGGATTTTTATACGGACCAACTTCAAGAGCAAGCCACACAAGTCTATGAGTATATGTCAAAAATCACAACAATGCTCAATGAAACAACCAATCCAACTAAAAAAAAGCTCATGGAAGCACGCATTGGAGAAATTCAAACCGTTTTAACTTATAATCCGTTAAAAGTTTCTCAAAATAAAGGCTACGCAAAACAACTGGTTAAAGAAACCATTCCTTTGCGTTCATTTAAAATTCTTTATGTTCCTCAACACAAGGCTGCCAATTCTTGGGATTCCATTGGTTGTTTTAATTTATTTGGGTCAAGTAATATTGCATCAAATGAAGCTCAAACCAAATTCACGCCTCATTTTACAATGCCAAAATCATTTGGCCCTGTTTTTGATAATTATAATCCAGGGGAAAAGGCCTCTCAAGAATCCATCGGCTTATTCTTATCAAAAGAAAATCCAAAAAAACCGGTATATCATCAAATTTGGGTGAACTCAGAACTCGTTGTGCAAGCTAATTTTAAAACAAAACAAAACCTTAATTCTTACTTAGATGAGCACCCAGAATTGATGGAAGAAATTTTCTTTTACGTTGCCTATGCACAAAATATTCATAAACAAATGGGTGAAAATAAATCACAAGCATTTATTGACGCTCAAATGGACAAGGAACGCCTTGAGTTTTTAAAACGTGAGAATGAAAAAATGATGGAACAATATTTACTTCTCACAGTTGAGTTATTCTGTAAGCTTGTTTATCAAATGAAAGAAAAGCATTTTTTAAACACAACCAGTCATATCTTCAACAACATCAACAAAATTCCAACCATCAAGACAAATTTTTCAGATGCTGATATTGAAAAGATGAAAAATTATCTTGAAATTAGAAATGCCATCGCTCACCCTACTCTCTATAACTTACGGCCCCATACACTCAAAGAGGTTCAAGATTTTCTCCCAACAATGGTTAAATATGTATCTAACTTATTACATATGGACGAAAGTGCTGTTTTAAAGAAAATTGAGAGCAACAAAACCAAAGAAATTAGAAGCGTTCGCTTTTTAATTTTAATGACAGACGCTGCAAAAACACTTCGAAAAATCTGTATCGAGCAAGCAGGCTTACCCTATGATACACCAGATCCATTTGTCCAACTTGGGTTTATTTCAAAAGAGCAAGACGAGCTCATCAAAAAAGGTGTTTTGTTAAGGAATGATTTATGTCATTTTAAAATCGATCAAAATATGGCAAACCAAGCTAATGCACTCAAGGATAATTTGGCTGAGGCTATTACAACCGTTGCTAATGAAGTTGAAGAAAAATTCAACATGACTTTGAAAGATTACTTATTCACAACTCAAAAAAATAAAAGCACCCCTATTGAAGATTTTAATCGCCAATACCCAGGGGTTCTCCTTCATTTTGATGACGATAAAAAGATTATTGAATCAGCTGTAGCATCCCAAAACAAGCAAGCAAAAGTGGACAAAGAATTGTTATTAAACTTATATTGTCTTGCCTGTACCGTTAATGCCATTATGTTTGAAAATGAACCCCTTTATAACAATCCTTTTTATGAAAGAGAAGACTTATTACCATTTATTAGAGAAGTCAATCTTGCATTTAAAGAAAAATCAAAAGAAGTAACAAATAAAAGAAGTTTTATCTTTCAAGTCGTTGCAAATAAATTTAAACAATTAAAACAATTACCTAAGCAAAAAAAACACCATCAAAGAGGATAGCTTTCTATGTCTATTGACTATAACAAAAATTTAACACCACAAGATATGCTTGATGTCATTTGTTATAATTTGGCACAATTTTCTTTTTTATATGACAAATACAAACCAGGTTTAGCCATAACAGATTATGAAGCATTTTTAAACCTAATGACATCTCATATATATCAAAATGCGCAAGAAAGAGTAGAAAAACTTAAAAAGCTTCACGCGCTTAAAAACAAAAATAAGCTAAAAGAAAAAACATATCTTGAAATGAGTGCCCGTCTCAATGACGTTCCTTATAACGTTTATAAAGTTGCAGCTAATAAAAGTTATGCCAAACATATTGCAAAATCCTTCACCTTATTAGGGGATTTTGATGTTATTGTTCAAGATCAAAAAACAACAGCTCGTTTTTTTGATTCAGTTGGAAAAACAGGGTTGCTAGGTCCGAACAATGATATTTATCAAACACATTTAGGTCATTATCAAGAATATCATTCTATAGGTCCTATTCTCAATAACACAACCCCTGTTTCAATTGCGAATCAAGAGAGTGTTGAAATGCTGATTAGTCGCATTAAACCCAACAAATCTGTGAAACATCAAATTTGGATAAACGACCACTTAATGATTCAAACAAACTTTTCAACTACTCAAAGTTTAAGCGATTATTTTAATGAACATCCTGATAAAATCAAAGATTTATTATATGTTATTTCTTATGCTGAAGAAATTGATAAGAAAGCGCAAGGGTGCCCTTCTCAAAAATTTATTGATGAAGAGATGAAAAAAGCTCGTATCGAATATGCGAAAAATCAAGCAGAAAACAGTCTAGAACAATATGCTATTTTAGCCTCTGAATTATTCGCCCAATTAATTAAAAAATTAAAAAAAGGTCTTCCCAACCTTTCTGGTACAAAGAAATTTGATGATTTGGATCAAATTCCAGGGAAAACACGTCAATTTAAACAAAACGAAATTGACAAGATGGAAATATATCAAAGTGTCAGAGACAGTATGGCACATCCAACAAAATACAATTTAAGACCGCTTGGCAATCACTCACAACCTTTCAAGAATCAAAATCTTTTAGCCTCCTTTGTCCCTGATATGATTGAATATTTATCCATTTTATTCAACATCAGTAAAAAAGACATTGCAAACAAAATAAATTCTCATACACAAGAAGAAATTTTTGACGTTCGAGCACTGATTGCTTTGATGGATACGAGAAAGGCTTTTCGTGATATTTGTGTTAAACGTGAAAAATTACCCAACAGCACACAAGGCATTTTTAAAACACTTGGGCTCATTGACAGTGCTGAAGAAACAATATTAAAAGCTGCTCTTGAATGTCGCAATAAACTATGCCATGGAAAAATTGATTGGGATCTTGCTAAAAAAGCTGAAACTCTTGCTCTAGAAGCCAAACCAATTATGGATAAAATTGCAACAGGAATTAACAAAAAATATGGCACTTCTATTCAAGAATATTTTAACACGCAATATAACCCAAAATCAAACAGTATTCAGGACTTAAAAGCACAATATCCTTTTTTGAACAACGCATTTGAAACAGACCCTGATAGGCCTTTGTTTGAAAACGCATTCAAACAAAAACAAATTCAAACAAAAACCATTTTGGATAGGAAATTACTGCTTGAATTATACACTTTTGCAATGACCCTGCAAAAAGATTTAATCGTTCAAAAAAACGTACAAAAAACAAGTTTTGAACAATCTGATGTCAATCCTTTTATAAATGAAATTGGCGCCGTCATTCAAGCAAAACAAGAAGATAAACCCTTTAAAACATTTGTTGCTGAAGGGGTTATCAATGCCTGGCTTAAAGGCTATGCTATTCCACAAAAAACAAAATCATAACTCTTTATTTTATTAGCCTTAAATTCGATAAAAAAAACGCTGTTAAACAGCGTTTTTTTATTCATCCACACGAGAACTTAAGCCTTACTTAAATTATCCATATTGATTTGAACCAACGGCGTATTATTTTGCGCATCAATTGGCATTCCCAATTGTAATGGAGGAATACTTGCCTCTTGCTCCTTAGGTGAATATGTATTCGTCCCAGCAAGAACAGCATTCACCCCTGTTTTTTTAGAATTATCTTTTGTTGGCGTTTGTCGTTTTGTTGTTTGCGAAACAGCGTCCTCTTTATAAACAGCCTTTTTCAATCTCATAAATTGAGCATAGGGCTTTTGGAATGAATCCACCAGTTGAGGAATATGAGCTTGCTCAATTTTAGCAACATTTTCCGGTGTCAAAACACCTAATTCAACAGCTTTTAACAAGCGTTGTCTTGCAGCAATAAATTCTTCAATAATAACATCTCCTTTTGCTCTTGCCAAATCTATTTGACGTGAAATTCGTTTATACTCCGTATTTAATTTTTCTATCTCTTGATCAATTTGTTTTCTTCGAGAAGCAGAAGCCTTCTTTTTCTCTGCTTCTAATTTCTCATATTTTTCAATCAAAGCATTTCTTTCTTCTTGAACAGCTTTAACAGCCTCATACATTTCCTTATTACACGCTTCTAATTTAGCAGCTGAGCTTGTTAAAATGCCTAAATTATAAGTGGTAAAATCCATTTTTTTACCATTAATGGTATGTAATGCATTAAAGTCATAGCCTTTTTTCTTCATTAAAGCGATATCACTGGGATAATAGATATAATTATGACGGATGACACTAAACATATCAGGCTTTTTCCCATTAGGCCCTGGTTTTGTATGTTTTTGAGCTTCGGCCTGTATTTTTTCAATCATACCAGAACAACCTAAACGCATCAAATTATTCACAAACAAACATTCTAATAGGTATTCTTCTTGTCGAATGGCTTTTTTTGAAGCTGTATCATTTTTTTGAGATGCAGCGACATATCTTTTCCCATTTGCAACACATCTGTCATCAAAATCAAGTGCCAATTTAGAAACAGCACTTGCTCTGTTAGGTGGCAATTTTTGAACCTCACTGACTAAAACATCCCCCACTTCACGAAAAGCAAGGCCAAAATAACTAAACTCTGCGACAACAGAATTTGCAGAACTTTTGGTTGAGGTTGTTGATTTTTTTCCACTGGTTGATCGTCTTGTAGAACTCTTTGTCGAAGATGCTTTTTTAGCCATAATTGTCCCCTTTAAATTATATTTATCCTTTATTCTTTCTAGCATAGGCAAAAAAAACTGTCAACTCGTTTTTTTCAAAATTAAACCTTGACAATTAAGCCTTTTTTATGATACATTATATAAAAAATTAGACAGACGGAGTATCTATGCTTTCTATTAAAATCCCTGGGCAAAAAAATCCTTTAACAGAGGAAGAAAAAAAATATTTTTCAGAAAAATTAAATTCAGCCTTTCAAATCGGAGAACAAATTGGCATAAGTGGATACAACTCATCTGCTTACAAACTTCAAACACCTAAGGGTGAAGAGTATGTTCTTAAAATCCCTAATAATCCACAGGATAACCGTTGGGTTGAAAGTCAAATTGGGACTGAAAAAATTTCCAGCCATTATCTCTTGGGATATGAAGGAAAAGTTGTTATCCCTGATATGATTGAACTGGGGCAACGCTATATTGTCGAGCCATATTGTGGTGTCCCTCTAACAGCTCAATTATATGATTACACTTTATCCAATGTTGAAAAAGAAAATATCGCCCAACAAATGGGATATTTTTTAAACTTTTTACATCAACAAAAACCTCAAAATAAAATTGGCAATATTGAAATTTGCGCGCCAAATTGCCACCATTCTCTCAGTGAAGTTTTCACTTATTTTGAACCTCATTTATCTAAAGAAGAAAATAAAGAGTGGGAAAAAAGAATTACCTCTTTTATCAATAGAGACACATCTGATGAGGTTGCAACACTCACCCACGGGGATATCCGTTCTCAAAATGTTTTATACAATCCTCAAACAAAAAAAGTCGCTGTTATTGATTGGGAAACACTCAGAACAAGGGCTGTTTATCGAGATTTTGTTCCTATGGCTTCTTTTGGAATGTCCTATCATTTTTTAGAAAAAGTAGTTTCATCCTATAACCAAGCTGAAAAAGAAAATGACATTAAAATAAATTTACAAAAACTCTTGTTATTACATCTCCTTTCTAAATATCATGAAATTGGTAGATGCGCAATTATGAGAGAGAAAAAAAATCAACCTCATTCCCCAACACCTATGAAAATCATTTTAAATAAACATATAGCACCTATTGAACACATACAACAGCAACTCTTTGAAAGAGAAAATTGTTAACACATTTAAGGGGGACAAAATGATAAAACACTTTTTTTTATTCAGACATGGAGAAACAACCTATAATATCAATGGTTTTATACAAGGCCAAACAAACAATTCCATTTTAACACCCAAAGGCATTGACCAAGCCTTTCAAGTAGGATTAAGATTAAAAAAATATCCCATTGAATTGCTCATTTCATCCCCATTAAAAAGAGCCTTACAAACCTCTCAAGAGGTTTTAAAATCATTTTCGTCTCTTCCGTTTTTAATTGACGAAAGAGTCACTGAAGTTAATGTAGGTGAGATTGAAGGTCTTCACTATCAAGTTGTACAAGAAAAATTTAAAGAAAAATACACAGCCTGGCGTAGTTTGGATGAAAAATATTTAGATCTTTCATTTCAAGGGGGTGAAAGCAAACGACAAGTTCGCACCAGAATTTTTAACGCCCTTAATAACTATGCAAAAAACACCCCTCATTCTTATATTGCCATCGCAGGCCATGGCATTATGATTACACAAATACTCTTGAGCCTTAATCAAGCTGTTGAAGAGGTTAAAAATGGCTCTATTATTCACTTATCATACAAGGATGAAAAATGGCATTTTGAAGGGTTTATCACTGATTAAAAATTTACTTTTATATAAAGAGAATATTATTTTTTATCTTCCTCTTCTTTATCATATTCAAAAATATTATTTTTTTGTTTTTTAAAGGTTTCACAACCCCATTTTTCCCAACAAATATTCACTTCGTTTTCTGTTAGCGTTACAACACCACAATCCTTTTTGCCCCCTAACCTACAATAAACATCCCCCTCTTTTTGATATAAAACATCCCTCCATACCGGATGAACAAGTAAAAATACTTTCATCGAAAAAGGCCTATAAACACCTTCTTTTTCTTCATAAACAGATGTTTCATCCGAAGATTTTAAAATCAATTTATCTTTTAAAAAAGAATAACTATAAGCTTTTTTCTCTCCATATATAAAAGCTTCTTTATTATTATACAAAATCAGATAATCTTTTTTGTCTTTATAAATAATTTCATGACTAAAAAAGAATGGTTCTTTTGGCACAAAATCTTTAAAATTTAACTCTTTTGCTGAAACAATATTTTTATATAATGCCAGTCCTTTTCGATAACTTGCATGTGGAAAATACATCTCCACTTGCTCCTTTTTTAGAGTATAAAAAAGCGAAGAAGAATATCCAGAAACTTGAGCTGGTTCAAGCCCTGCCAAAATAAAACTTTCATAAGGAAGTTGCGCATCAATTAATTCTAAATTTGGAAAAACCTTTGGTAAAAAATCTTTTAAATTCGTAGACGAATAAGAAGGATGTGGTTTATACATAAATGAAAAATGGGGATACTTTTCCATTAATTGTTTTAACAGATTTAATTCTGCATGATAATATCCATGTCCTCGAGGTCCATGATAACCACTAAAAAATATCAAAACAGGACCTTTTGAAAAAAGTTTTTCATATTTTTCTTTTGGAAACCCAATTAATTTTAACAACATCTCCCTTTGCTCTAAAGACAAATCTTTTCTTATTTTTCTAAAATCCACTCCTTTAAAAGAAGCATCGTTCATCACCTCAAAAAAATTCTTTAATTCTGGCATAGTTTTTGCCTGCTCTAAACCATAAATATGGTACGTTGCAGGGAACAAATAATGCATCATCATTTTGGTATGAGGTGGGATTTCTTTTCCTGAAGCATAATAAAAATCTTTTAACTTTTGAATATCAGAAGACGGATAATTTATTTTTGAAAAATAATCAATTGCAGTAAATAACTCCCCCAGCCCATCTTCATACAAGTGAACATGTTTAATTCGTTTAGGATCAACTTTTTTCAAAAAACCATCAAAAAAATATTGATAATTATTTCGGTTCGTATAAACAATTATAGGAGATTGAGGATACTCATTTAATATTTTTATTATTTCTTTAAGAAAATAATTTCCACTAATAAGGACATATCCCTCCCCTGCTGTAATAGGAATTTCAGTTGCATTTATCGACTTTAAATCCACTAAAGAAGATCTATTTGGGAAGCGATGAAAGGCAAAAACCTTTTTTTCATCTTTTGGCAGTTGCACCATATCAACCATACCTAACAAAGCAGGTATTGTCGCCAACCCTTCATAAAAAATATGAATCGGCTTTTCTAAATACCTTTTATTTGTTTCATCCACCTCTGTTTGGGCAAAAGAAAGAGGTACAAGGCAAAAAATCAAACAAACAAAATGCAAAAAAAATATAATTTTTCTCATAACATATCCCCAATAATTCTTTATACACAAAAAAAATTAAAAAAACAGTCTTTTTTGTTGCACTTTTTATTTTTATGCAACATTATGAAAAGGGGTATGACAGAAAGGATTTTTCATGGCACTAAAATTTTCATCACAAAAAGAATTTGTCTTAACAATGGCCGGTGCTGCTATCGGCTTAGGCAACATTTGGCGTTTCCCTTATCTTGTGTCAAACTATGGGGGAGGCATTTTCATTGCACTTTATTTAATAGCCTTAATTGGATTTGGCTATTTTCTTTTACTTTCTGAACTCTCTTTGGGTAAAACAAGTGGGGATGATTTATTCGATGCACCATCAAAAATTGCCACTCAAGAAATGGCAATGTTCCCAAAATTTTGGGGCCGTACAATTGGTTTTCTATCTCTTTCGGCTGCCTTTTTAATGAACATCATCTACACAATTGTTATTGGGTGGATTTTATTTTTCTTCGTTCAAAACTTTTTATATTTAGGCAATGTTTCATCAACAGCCGTTACATCAAAAACATTTTCTCTATTAACATCAAAATATGAAATACAAGTGTTTTGGAGTTTTATCAGCTTAATCATTGTTGCTTTCTTTATTTGTAACAAATCAATTAAATGGTTGGTGAAACTTTCCACCTTTTTCATTCCAGCACTCGTCTTTATTTTAATTTATTTAACCATGTGGTCATTAACTCAAAGTGGGGCAACCCACGGAGCGTTACAACTCCTCAGTTTAAATTGGAGTGATGTCGGAATTTCATTTTCGGGAATTGATGTAAAACGTATTTTTGAAACTCTTTGCGCAGTTATTGCCCAGGTTATTTATTCTCTTTCTATTGGGATGGGGGTTGCTTATATTTATGGCGCCTATGTTTCAAAGAATGTGAACATTGTTTCTTCTGCAAAATATGTTATTTTTTTAGATACAATCTGCTCCATTTTAGCCAGTCTTTTTGTTCTTTCAATTTCATCAGCTTACGACATTCCAAAAGATGTGGGAGTTAACTTAACATTTGTTTCACTTCCAATTGCTTTTGAACAAATGTTTGCAGGATCATTTTTGATGTTTTTATTTTATGGCATCTTCTTCCTGGCAGCACTCACAACTTTTATCTCTTTATATGAACCATTGGTGACATATCTTTCTAAAAAATTAGATACCTCCCGAGGCATTGCCTTCACAACTGTTGCAATGTTGAACTTTTCCTTAGTAATGATTGTACTTCTTTCTTGCACCGAAACAAGTACTATTCGTGTATATGGAACATCCCTGTTTGAAGTCGTCTCCTCAACAACTGATATTGTTTTATTATTGTCTGTTTTAGCAATCAGTTCGTTTATTGGCTGGGCTTCTTTTGGAAGTGTTTATCAATCATTAAAAAAGCAATTTAACATAGGCATGAACCCTTTTGAAACAAGATATATGCAAACTGTTTTAAAAATTATTGCCCCTGTTTTATTACTTGTTTTAATTGCATCACTCTTATTTCAAATCTAATGACCACATGTCATTAAACATAAAAAGGCAAGAAAAAATCTTGCCTTTTTTTTAACCTAATCATTACATTTTCTGACGGATTTGTTTATCTTTTTTAATCGAATGTGAAAAATCAATTTGACTATCAAGAATAAACAAAGGGTCTTCTTTTTTCATTTTCAGGTTAATAAGTTTCACATTTTTTGATATTCTAGGAGATAAATTAAAACGTTTAAAAAGAGCTGTTATTTCCTCATAATTTCTTTTTTGAGCATACAAGAAACTCTCTTCAACGCCTTTAGCCCCATTTAAAAGGAGTACCTGAACAAGCGCTTCATTTTTTTGTTCAACAGCTGCCATTAATGGACAAGGTGAAAATGTATTTAAAACACCCAGATGAGAGCTATGAATATCTGCCCCAGCTTGAATAAGTGCTTTTACTTTTAAAAGGGCCTGCATCTTATTTTTATTTAAAATCGCATATATCAAAGGAGAATGCCCCAAGTAAGAAATATCATTCACCTGAGCTCCACATGCAAGAAGAGCCTCCAGCGTTTTATGATCAGCATATTTACTTGCTACCATCAATGGCGTTAAGCCCTCTTGTGTGTCCACAACATTCAAATGGGCCCCTTTTTTTACAAGATAAAAAAGAAGATGAGACTGACGATAATAAGAGGCCCACCAAAGCGCAGTGCGATTTGAATCATCTTTAGAGTTTAAATAAGCGCCTGCTGAAATCAAAATATCAATGATTTCTATATGACCCGTTTTCATCGCCTTCATAAGAGGGGTATAGCCTCCTTTTGAGACAGCATTTAAATCAGCTCCATATTTTATCAATGCTTTAACAGAAGGGATATTATTACATTCAACAGCCACATGCAAAGGTGTGGAATTTAAACCATCCATCAATATTTGATTAGCACGAGATCCCTTTTTAAGCAAAGGTTCAACACTTTCCCCTGTCATTAAATTAAATAACATACTTGATTGATATAACCGTCCCCCAACGTTCATCAGATCCTCTTCTTTCATTCTGGAAAAGACGCCATAGTATATAAAATCAGATTCACTGTCAACAGGAAATAGGTGTTTTTTTTAAATTATTTTATAACTTATTGTAAAGATTCAAAATAAAATTTATTTTTCACCATTCAAAAATTTCTAAAATGAATCATTTTTTAACAACAAAAAAAGCAAGGTGTAATACCTTGCTTTTTTATAGGTTATTGAAAATTTTATTTCTGCTTACCTGGATGCAACAAGTGACACTGTAGAAGTATCAGTTTCCCTGACAACTTGCCCAGGAATATCTGTTGTTCGAGATATAGGCTTTTCAACGTAACCAGATGGATGTGTTTGTCCTGGTCGAACTGGTTCAGGATTTTTCACCCATGTTCCTTTGACACTTACACGACTTTCAACAACACTTAATTGCTCCAACACTGTAGCATATTCAGATGGATCTATTTCACCTGCGACTAATTTTTTAAGCAATGCATCATGATTAAATCCAAGCAATTCTTCTAATTTTTTACCACCTGTTTTTGATTTTGAAGAACATTGTAATGACAATTGTTCTAATTTAGCAAGCAGTACATAAGCTTGTTTTTTCGCCTCTTGCTCTGTATAGCCTTGTGTCATTAAAATACTTGTGATATTTTTCAAAGCCGTTTCTTGTCTTTCTGTTGTCAATCGAATGCCTGCAACAGTTTTCTTGTTTCTAAAACCTGAAACTTTCTTTTGAGAATTCGAATAAACTGCTGCATCATAAGAGCGAACAACTGTTGGTTTAGGTGTTTTAGCTTCTTCAACAGGTGCTTGCGATTCTCTCAAAACTGCATCAGCTCCAACACGTGTGTTTGTTTTTGTATCAACAGTAATTTTTTCTGTCCTATATCCACTGGTACGTGTTGGATCGTAACTCATCTTTCCTGTTACATAGACAGGTTTAATTGCAAAACCATCAGGTGAGATTGCTTCTTCAATAGCGCCCAATGCTGTCATATATTTCTCTCGTTCCTCAGGAGATTTTTGAGAAAAATCTTGCACCAACAAATGATCTAAAACAGTACGATGGTTCATTGTGAACATTTCAGTCAAAGTTCTCTTATCACCCTTAATCTTTTCATCTGGGTGATACAAAAGATTTGCTTGTACCAACTTATACATCATAACACGGGCTTGCTTTTTAGCTTCTTCTTCAGGGTAACCTTGCATCCTATACAAGTATGTTAAATTATCCATAGCTTTTTGACGACGTTCGTCATTTAAGTATTTTTTCACCCCTGGAACATATTTATTACGATGATTTTTATCTCTTTTTTCAGCATGTTTATAAGCTTCCGTTTCATAGGTATGAATTTCCACATCTCTATGATAATCCAAAGCATAGGCTGTTTTCCCTCCAGCTTGAACCACTTTTTCACGAAGAGGTTGCAAACCTTTCTTATCAGCCCCTTCTTCTTGCATTTGAGTTTCAATCATGTCTAAAGGTGTTTTTCCTTTTTGGTCTTTCCCATCTCGAGCATTAATATCGACACCTTCCATTCCAAGTAACGTATCTGCAACATCAAGCCTGTTATCTGAAATAGCTGTGTGCAAAGCCGTTGAACCATTTGCATCTCTTTGATTTAAAGCCTCTTTATTCGCTTCAATTAACAATTTTGCTATTTCTGGATTTGCAGCAATGTGAAGAGGTGTTGTGCCATCTTTCGAATTGGCTGCAACCTTAGCTCCTGCTGCAATCAACAGTTTCGCACTCTCAGTATGCCCCATTCCAGCAGCAATATGAAGAGGTGTATTTCCAAGATTATTAGTCTTATTCACATCTGCTCCATTGCTTTGCAACAACTGTATCATTTCTGTTGATGGATTTTTACCACTCAGCATCAAATGCAATGGGGTATTCCCTCTTGAATCTTGAGCATTGATAGCTGCTTTTTTAGCGTCTTCATTCCCATACATCCCAAGAACTTCTTCTGCAAGGGCTGTTTGTCCTCGCAATGCCAGCATATGCATAAGTGTCATATCCTCATGCGTTGTACCATCCCCTTTTGATGCTGAAAATTTAACATCTTTTAATTCTGGATGCGCTTTTAAACTTTCCCTTACTTTATCCCACTCACCTTTCATAAC
>JAFTTR010000016.1 GCA_017466695.1 Alphaproteobacteria bacterium
TATTTTTGAAACAGATTTTACTTTTTCAACCAGCAGATATTGGATCCCATCAACTTCAAAAGTTTTATTTTCATCATAGCATTTTTTCAACAGTTTTGCGAAAAAAACATACCTTTTACCTAATAAATTTCCTAAATCTCTACTTGTTTTCATCCCTTTTCTTTTTAATGGAAGATCCAGTTCAATTCCCTCTTTTTTTAAAAGTTTTTTAAATACTTCTAATGCATTTTCATGTTCATGTAAAGCTAATATAATTTGTGTCCCAGATTTTACTTTTTCTACCAATGGATATTGAACTCCATCTATCTCAAAAACTTTATTTTCATCATAATATTTTTGTAGTTTTTCTGCAAAAAATTTAGGTGCTTTTTTGAATAACAACCCTAACTCCTTACTTGATTGCATTCCCTCTCTTTTCAATGGGATATCCTGCTCTTTCAATACACCAGCAGTTTCATTTTCAAGTGTAATCAACTCTTCAACATTTGAAAAAATGTCAAAAACTTCAAGGGAAAGATTTGATAATGAGCGTTCTTTTCTTGACTTTGATTCTAAAACACCTGCTCTCTCATCCATCTTTTTATCTGAAATAATCACATTTTTGTTTGTAATATCACAATAGAGCACTTGCCCGTTTTCGTGAGATGATAAAATTGGGTTATCATAATCTGGATGAGCAAAAACAATATCTACAATCAAAGCAAACTTGTTTTCATTTTCTGGATTAAGACGCAAAACACGCCCACCTCGTTGCGCTTCAACCACTCTGGAACAAGTTGGATAGTTAATGCACATATCCAATTCAGGCATATCAAATCCTTCGGAGAGTTTTCCAACCTGACATAAAATGCACAAATTACCATTCACAAATCTGTTTAAAATTGTTTTATCCTTTGTATTGGTTGTCCAAGTGCCTGCAATTGTTTTGCCAAACAATTTATTCAAAGCTCTGGCCTGTAATTTTGCCTCAGCCTGTGAACGGCAGTTAATCATACATTTTTTACCTTGAACTTTACCAACCGTTTCATCCACATAATTTTGATAAAACACAGCAATTTCATTTGCAATTAACTCATGCACATTTTTCCAATTTTTTGCATTTCCATTTTCTTGATAAGATTTAAGGCTTTGAGAAAGTGCTTTTTCAAATTCAGCTTCATTATATTCACCCGTGGTTGTTTTTGAAACAGAACTTAAATCCACCTTAATTTTAGAAGAAAGTAAAACATTTTTGCAAGGCGTAAGCAATCCATCTTTCACAGCTTGCACTGTGTTCATTTCAGATATCACTGAACCAAGCAAATTTTCCAAATTTTTATCTGGGGAATAGGCTGGCGTTGCCGTTAAACCATAACAACAAGCATTTGAAAAAGATTTAATTGAATCCATTCTGCTCTGAGACAACGAATGGTGAGCTTCATCCAACAATAAAAGCCCCACTTCATTTGGGTTAATGTTGTTAACAAAGGTATTGAGTGAAGAATAAGTCGTAACAATAACATTACTTGTTGTATCTTTACCATATGTATAAAATGCACCAATACTTAATGGTTCAGAATAATACATTTGATGAAAATCTTGAAAACGCTTAATCATCCCCTCGCCATTTTCATCTTTAACCAAACTTTGGGTTGGAACAACAACCACCACCTTACCCTTTGGATTATGTGATAAATAACCTTCAGCCAACACATTCATCATCCTTGTTTTACCAAAACCAGTGGCAAGGTCAAAAAAACCTTTTGTTAAATTTTCATCCACTCTTGATAAAAATTCATCAAAAATATCTTTTTGAGCTGGTCTTAAATCTGAAATTGGCAAAAAAGATTTTATACCACTAATAAGAGTATTAAAATTTTGTTGTTTCATATAATTCCCCTCTAAATTTTTTGTAATTATATCATAAAATAACAAAATTGTCAATCTTTTTTGTCAACATTAAAAACAAACAAAAAAAACACCCCCTATTCTTTTACAGAATAAGGGCTATTTTCTTAATTTTTAACTATTTTTTCCCATTATTATAATGAGCCATAATGCGCTGTTTATCTCGGTTCCAATCGCGTTTTTTAATATCTTCACGCTTATCTGCCATATTTTTACCAACAGCCAACGCAATTTTAACTTTTGCAATGCCCCTTGCGTTAAAATAAAGTTCCAAAGGAATCACTGTTTTTCCTTTTTGTTCAATCGCTGCAAAAATCTTATTCAACTCTTTTTCATGCAACAAGAGTTTTCTAGGTCTTGAAGATTTTTCTTGTACAAATCCTCCTTTAGCTCCCAAATATTCTGCAATATGCGCATTAACTAAAAAAAGCTCTCTATTTTCAGTATCAGCGTAACTTTCATTAATGGTTGCATGTCCAGCACGTAAAGACTTAACCTCCCCACCTGTTAAGACAATTCCTGCTTCAAAGGTTTCTAAAATTTCATAATTAAAACGGGCCTTTCTGTTTGTTGCAACAGTTCCTGTTGAAATAAGAGATTTTGACACAAATTTATCCTTTCATAAACGCTTCAACAAACGGTGTTAATGTTTTTCTTTCTTCCTTTGTTAAAAGGGGGAAAACTTTTTCCTTTATTTGTTGATGATAATTTTTTAACCAAATTTTTTCTTCCTTCGTCAACAAATCAAACTCAACAGCCCGATAGTCAAAAGGAATGAATAACAAATCTTCAAAAATAAGATTTTCGCCTTCTGTAACAGATAATAACATATTTTCCAAACGAATACCAAACTTTTCTTCAACAGAATAAAAAGCTGGCTCATTTGAAAATACCATACCAGGCAAAATCCCTTTTGTGTCTTTTGAATAAACAGCAGGAGGATATTCATGAACACCCAACATCATGCCAATACCATGCCCAGTTGAGTGATAAAAATCAACACCATCTGCTCGCAAATATGCATGAGCCTTTTCATCCATTGATGCAGAAGATGCACCCACTTTTATTGCACTTGTTGAAACACCAATGTGCCCTTTCAAAACTTGAGTATATCTTTTTTTCATCAAAGAAGAAGGTTCCCCTACAACGATTGTTCTTGTCATATCCGTTGTACCATTTAAATAATGCCCCCCTGTGTCAACAAGTAAAAGAGGGTTATCCTTCACGTCAAAAGCACTTTCTTTTGTGGCCAGATAATGTGCCAACGCTGCATGAACACCACTTGCTGCAATTGTTTGAAAACTCTCATAAAAATAAAGTGGATTTTTTTGACGTAACAATCTTAACTTTTTATCACAATCAATTTCAATAATTTTTGATTTATTTTTTTCAACATACACTAAAAATTTGCAAATAACAGAACTTTCAAACAAGCAAGCTTCTTTGATATTTTGAATTTCAATATTATTTTTTTGTGCTTTCAAATCATCAATAAATTCCGGTGTATTTTGAATATTTATTTTATTCTTTAAAAGTCTCGTTATCAAACCATAAGACGCTTTTGAAAAATCAACACCAACTTTTAACCCTTTTAATTTTTTTAAACTAAGTGATTGTACATTCCCTGTTGTAGGGACAAATAATTGCTCATAAACAACTGGGTAATCACTTTTTGTTTTTGCCCTTTTGTTCAAAAGCCAAGAGGTGTTTTCTGGCGATAAAACAAGCATCGCATCTAACGATAAATCTTGTATCTTTCTTTGAACAAGGCTTAATTTTTCTTTTGAAGTAAGTCCAGCATACTCAATAGAATAATCAAAACTTTCCTGTTTAAATTTTTTCTTTTTAAACCAAGATGAAAGTGTCTTTTCTTTCAAAGGAACGAATGAAACATTACTTTCTTTTAACAACATCACCAACGTTTCATGCCACATAAATGAGTGAACTAAGGCATCAAAAGCTATTTTCTTGCCTTTCATATTTTCCTTTATCCAAAGAGACAAACGTGTATCTCTTGGGACTTCTAATACTTCAAACGAAGATTGCTCTTTTGCCTGTTCGGTATATCTTGAATCAACAAATAAAATCCCTCTGTCTTTTAACACAAGAGCAACTCCCTCTGACCCTGTAAATCCTGTCACCTTCTTTAATCTATTTTTATAAGGGGGATAATACCCTGTTAAAAAGGGATCGTTTCGAGAGATAAGAACGCCGTCTAAACCTTCTTTTTCCAAATCTTGTTGAATTTTAACTAACAAATCAGACATATTTATCCTTTTTTAAGAACAAGTGTACTCCATCCATTAATACGGTAACGTTTAACAAATTCAAACCCAATATCCGTATGCGCTTTTAAAACCCATCTTTCTTGTCTGTTTAAAAAACCTGAAAGAATAGCTATCCCTCCTGCTGTTAAGTGGTCTTTTAAATCAGATGCCATATCCATTAAAGGTCTTGCTAAAATATTGCATAAAACCAAATCATATTTTTCATGAACATCTTTATATCCATCGCTTTGCCAAACACGCATTAAATTTGACAACCCATTAATTTGAGCATTTGAAGTTGCCACACGAACCGATTCAGGGTCAATGTCAACAGCGTCAACTTTCTTTTCAAATGTTTTCGCATATGCCATTGACAAAATACCTGAACCACAACCCACATCAATAACTTTATTGGGCACAAATTCAAGTTCATTCAAAGCGCACAAACAACCATTTGTTGTTTGATGTTCCCCAGTTCCAAAAGCTGTTGCAGCATCAATTTGAAGAGGAATCATCCCCTTAGGGGCTTGCTCTTCAACATGGGAACCATAAATATAATATTTCCCAATTGAAATAGGTTTAAAACTTTGATAACACTCCAGCAACCAATTTTTATTTTCCATAGCATTCACTTGAATTTTTGGTTTTTCAATTCCAGCCAAGCAAGCAGCATTTTCAATCAAAGTACCAAGAAGAGCTTCATCAGGCTTTCCTTCAAAAATAGCTTGCAATTCCCACTTCCCTTTATGCTCACCTTTTTCAATCATCACCGTTAACACTGCTGAAGCAAATTCAGCTAAAACATCTTCAAAAACAGGAACACTTTCTGCATTTAACAAAATTTTAAAATCATAATTCAAAATATCGGTCATTTAAATCCTTTCAGTTAGGAGAAAAATACGCCAAATTTCAAAAAAAATCAAGGGATAATAATAATAGCTTGCAAATATCTCTCTTTTGTGTTAGCTTCAAGAAAAATAAAAAGGATATTATTGTATGAAAAAAGAAGATAAGCTACATCACTCACTTGAGTATGTTTTTAGAGGGGGTGTTGCAACTTCTGCAATGGATACATTGGCTGTGGGAAGTACCTTAACAGCTTACGCCTTATTACTCGGCGCTGGGAATGTTGCTATCGGTATTTTAGGTGCCATTCCCTTTATTGGTAATATGATTCACCTTTTTGCTTCTTATCTAATTGAAAAAGGAGTTTCAGCAAAAAAAATTGCCCTTGTTTCTTCATTTGCTGCCCGTCCATTTTATTTAATAGCTGCCTGTCTTTGTTTCTTTCCAACTGCCTCTTGGGCTGTTCCTGTTCTTATTGGCTCCTTACTTTGCTCCTACTTAATTGGGTCAATGTGTGGTGGTGCTTGGATGCCTTGGATGAAAGCATTGATTCCAGCCCGTTTGATGGGGAAATTTTTCTCCCATCGATTTAAATGGATGATGATTGCAAAAATTATCTGTTTTATTTTTGCTTTTTCACTTATCAAAGTAGCCGAACCCTTTCAAAATGGGGAATTGTATTCCTATGCTTTTTTGATTTTCCTTGCCTTTTTAATTAGTTTATATGGTGCTTATACATTCATTCATGTGGAAGATAGAAAAATTGAAACAAAAAAAGAGCTTCCCTTTCTTCAAAAGGTTATTCACACGTTCAAAAATAAACCATTTTCAAAACTCTTAACAGCTCTAAGTGTTTTGAATTTTTCGATGAATTTCATTACCCCTTTTTTAACCGTCTTTATGCTTAAAAATTTAAATGTGGATATGTCAACAATTATTGGCCTGACACTTTTACAATGGATTGTTTATACTTTTGTTGTTAAAAAATGGGGAAAGATGTCTGATAAAAAAGGACCTGAAAAAATCTTAATTGCTTCTATTCCTATCTTTATTATTTGCACTCTTATTTTTGTTGGATTAAATATATTTTCTGTTCAAGGTATACTCTTGCTTGGCATTTTGATTTTTGTGAATACATTATTAGGCATCTCAACTGCTGCACTTGCTTTAGGCATTAATAACACAAGCCTTCTTTATATGCCAAAAGATATGTCCTCGGTTTATTTATCCGTTAATTCTGTTTTTAAATCATTTGCAGCAGCGCTGGGTTCTATCGTTGCTGGCTATGCTCTTCTTGGATTTGAAGCTTTGTCAAATATACTCTCTATATCTAATAAAGTACAATTTCAATGGAATATGTTCTATTTTACAACAATTATTCTTTGTATTTTATCAATTTATTTATTAAAACAGGTCAAAAAATGTGTCTAACAATTAGAAAGTAACTACTATGTATAATGGAAAAAAAATTTTAGCTCTTATCACAGCTCGTGCCGGTTCAAAAGGAATTATTGATAAAAACCTTTATCCTATTAAAGGAAAACCACTTATTAATTATTCAATTGAGGCCGCTTTAAAATCAAAATATCTTGACGCCATCTATTGCACAACAGATGGTGAGAAAATTAAAAACACCTGCTTACAAGCTGGGATTAATGTAATTGACAGACCAAAAGAACTGGCTTCTGACACATCAAAATCCATCGATTGTGTTGTTCATGCTATCGAAGAATTGAAAAAACAAGGCAAAGAATTTGATTATATTCTTCAGCTTCAACCAACAAGCCCACTGAGACAAGCCTTTCACATTGACGGCATCATTCAAGAATGTATCGACAAAGGGTTGGATCAAATGCTTTCTGTCCATCAAGTTGAATACAACCCTATTTTAGTGCGCTTTTATAAAGAGGGAAAATTAACAAATATTTTAAATCAACAATCCACTGTTCGCAGACAAGATATGCCCAAAGCCGTTTATGTGAACGGAATGCTTTATTTAAGCAAAACAGAACTGCTCTCTTTAGAAACAAGTTTAAACGATATTCCAAACGGATTTGAGGTTGACCCCCATTTCGCACTCGATATTAATGATATGCATGATATTGAATTAGCCGAAATAATGCTCAAAGAAATGGATTAAATCTTTACATTTTTAAATTTTTATATTTTAATAATTTTGTTTAAACTGAAAGGACAAACAATGAAAAAATGGCTACTTTCACTTATAGCAGGATTATTTATTACATCAAGCGTAGGAGCTCAAACAATGGATAAAGAAAATACACTTTACTTAGATACTGAAAATGGGCGTGTAACAATCGAATTATACCCAGATGTTGCACCAAATCACGTTGCCAGAATCAAAGAATTAACACGTGAAGGATTTTATAATGGCGTTAAATTCCATCGTGTTATTCCTGGATTTATGGCTCAAACAGGGGACCCAACCGGCACAGGTATGGGTGGTTCAGGCAAAAAGTTAAAGGCTGAATTCAACTCTAAACACCATGGACGTGGCACTGTTTCAATGGCACGAGCAATGGATCCAAACAGCGCAGATAGTCAATTTTTCATCTGCTTTGATGATGCTGGATTCTTAGATGGGCAATACACTGTTTTTGGTCAAGTAACATCCGGCATGGAATTTGTCGATATGATCAAAGCTGGTACGTCAGCAAATAATGGCAAGGTTTCAAATCCTGATATTATTGTTAAAATGCAAGTTGCAGCAGATGCTGACAAATAAATTTTAACCTCTTATAAAAAGCGCCGATATTCTCGGCGCTTTTTTATAAAAGAAATTGAATAAAATAAGGTACAAGGAAATAAGATACTTTTTCTAACATATAAGAATAATCTCCTTTTTTATCTTTAAGATAATCTAAACAATTTCCCTTTTCCCAACAAATTGTCAATCTCAAATCTGATTTATTCTTTATAACCCCACACTTATTGTTTAAATCACAAATATATTTTCCATCAAAAATAAGTTTAATCTTTTCATTTAGATCATTACGAATTGTCAAACGATTGATTGGTTTAGCTACATAGATATTTTTTTCTTTTTCATAAATAACTTTTGTCTCTTTTGAGAAATAACTTTTCTTGTTAGGATACAACACAACCTTTTTTCCAAATAAAAATAAAGTAAAAGAATCATTGTTTAAAATTGAAAAAAACATTCCATTGTGATATGTTAAATAATCAATTTTAGAACCCATCAAAATTTTTTCATCATAATACGCTACAGCTGTAAAATAGCTATCTAAATCAATTTTCTTCGTTTTTTCAATTTTTTTAAATGTGTCTAATCCTTTCTCATATCCTCTATGAATAAAATAACTTTCTATTTTTTCATTTTTGAGATTGTAAAACAAAGAAGACGCCATTCCTGAAAATTTTTCAGCCTCTAAACCTGCTATAATAAAAATTTCATAGGGGATTTTTGCATTAACTATTACAACTTTAGGAAAATTCTTTTTAAAAATTTGATTTCTGTTATAAGAACCATACGAGGGATGAGGTTTAAAAAGAAAAAGATAATCAGGGTACTTTTTAATCAAATCATTAAAATAAGAAATTTCTGCATTATACCTTTTGAACTTATTACCATGATGTCCCCCAAAGAACATAAAAATATCATTTTTTTGAAATAATTTTTGATAGTATTCAAAATTAAATCCAACAAATTGATATAATAATTTTTTTTGTTCCACTGTTAACTTATCCTTTAACTGATAAAAATCAATCTGTTCAAAATGAGCATCTTTCATTTCTTTAAAAAAATGATGAAATTCGAGCTTGTTTTTTGCCTCATTTATACCAAACATATGATATGTGGCAGGATAAAATTTGTGAAACGAATATTTCATCTCATCTATATTATTAAGATTAAAATTAGATTCTTTTAAACATATCAATGATTGAAAATATGTTGATTCAGTAAATAATCCCCCTAATCCATCTTCATACAAATGAATATGTTTAATTCGTTCACGAGGGAACATTTTTAAGAAATATCCGGTGAATAATTTATAACTATTTATGTTTGTATATAAAATAATCGGTGAATTTGGATTTTTTGATGCAATATCAAAAGCCATTTCCATAAATTTTTTTGCATTTTTTTCAGATTCTTCTTCTGCTAACAAAGGAATTTCTATTATATTATATTCTTTTAAATCAACTTTTTCTTTTCGATTTAAAAAACGGTGCCATCCAATTACTTTTAGTTCATCTTTTGGAAGTTGAACCAAATCAATCATGCCCAAAAACGCAGGTTGTGTCGCATATGTTTCAAAAAAAATGTGTATAGGCTTATCCTTATATTGCTCATTATCCACTTGGGAACTCATTGCAACTCTTGGTACAAAAAAGAGACAAAAAAACAAAATTACAATTTCAATTTTTCTTAACAAAATCAATGTATTACACCTATATTTTTCAAAACATCATCCTGTAAAAAAAACGGTCCTTTATTTTTCCTATTTTTTTAACAAAATCAAAAATAAAAAATCATACAATTCATATAGTTATATTTTTTATTCTATCATTTATTTATGTAAAAAAAACGGTCGTTTTTTTCCTATTTATATTTTTTATATAAAAAAAAGAGTGGAAAATCCACTCTTTTTTCATCATCTATGCCTATCACTCATCAGATAAGGATTCCTCTATTGATGATACAGGTTCTTCAACAACAGAATTTTCAATTGGATTTTGAGTTTCCAATTCATTCTCTTCGGAAACTTCTTCATCCACATCTGTGATACATGTTGCTGAAACAACTTTTTCTTCTTTATCAAGTCTAAAGAGAATTACACCCATTGTACTACGTCCTGCAATCTTAATATCACTGACACGCATACGAATGAGTTTTCCTCCATCCGTTACCATCATCAAGTGGGCATCATCTGGGACGGGCATTGTTGCGACAACGTCTGCTTTTCTGCGTTCATCCATCTTGATATTGGTTACACCTGATGTCCCACGAGCTGTAATGCGATATTCATAAGCACTGGTGCGTTTACCGAAACCTTTATCTGTGATTGTTAAGATAAATTCTTCATCTTGTGCCATTTTTTCAAATTCTTCGACTGATAAAGTTGCATTTGTTGGTGTTTCAATTTCAGGTGTTTCACCCTCTTCTACCTCACCCAATGCACGGCGACGAGCCGCAGCCTCTTTTAAATAAGCATCCCGTTTTTCAATATCAGCTTTTGCATGTTTAACAATTGACATTGAAATGACACTTTCACCTTCTGGCAATTTCATCCCACGTACACCAGTTGAAGCACGAGATTCAAAAATACGCACATCTGAAACAGGGAAGCGAACACACTTACCACCTGCTGCTGCAAGCAATACGTCATCTGTATCATTACAAATTTGAACACCGATAAGTTTATCGCCTTCATCCAACTTCATAGCAATTTTACCATTTGATTGGACATTATAGAAATCTGTTAATCTGTTACGACGAACGCCACCAGAAGCCGTTGCAAACATCACTGTTTGATCACCACATTCTTCTTGTTTTTCAGGCAAGGTCAAAATTGTTGAAATTGTTTCCCCTTGTTGTAATGGCAAGAGGTTAATCAATGCCTTACCCAAAGATTGAGGGGACCCTTCTGGCAAGCGATATGTTTTAATTTTATAAACAATCCCTCTGCTTGAGAAGAAGAGAAGTGGGCTATGTGTACAAGCAACAAAGAGTTGAGAGACTTGATCTTCATCTCTTGTTGACATACCAGAACGCCCTTTTCCCCCTCTATTTTGAGCACGATATGTTGAAAGAGGAACACGCTTAATGTAACCATTATTTGAAACAGTAACAACCATTGTTTCTCTTGGAATTAAATCTTCCATATCTTGTTCAAATTCAGCATTTTCAATCGTCGTTAAACGTTCACTTGAAACTTGAGCTTTCACAATCTCTAATTCTTCTTTGATGATTGCATAAATTTTTTCACGAGAAGCAAGTGTTGATAAATACCCTTTAATCAAAGCAGCTAATTCACCAACTTCGCCATGAATTTTGTCTCTTTCCAAACCGGTCAAACGGTTTAACTTCAAATCCAAAATTGCTTTAGCTTGTGCTTCTGAAAGCATATAGTGGCCATCAACAACCTTGCGATCAGGTTCATCAATTAATTGAATGAGCGTTTCGACATCAGCAGCATCCCATTTTGTATCCATCAAACGCTGTTTAGCAACTTGTGGATCTGGAGCACTCTTAATCATCTCAATAACAGCATCTAAGTTTGCAACAGCGATTGCTAAACCAACCAAAACGTGTGCTCTATCACGTGCTTTATTGAGTTCATAAACCGTACGGCGACGGACCACTTCTTCTCTAAAAGCAATAAATGCTTCTAAAATTTGTTTTAAATTCATCAACTCTGGACGGCCATTGTTGAGCGCCAACATATTCATGCTAAAACTTGTTTGCAATGAAGTATATTTAAACAATTGATTTAAAACAACATCTGGGTGAGCATCTTTTTTAAGTTCAATAACAACACGAACACCTTGACGATCTGACTCATCTCTTAAATCAGAAATACCTTCAATGACTTTATCTTTAACAAGCTGAGCAATACGGATAATCATTTCAGCTTTATTAACTTGATATGGTACTTCTGTTACAACAATTGCCATACGGTCTTTTTTAATTTCCTCAATTGTTGTTCGTCCACGCATAATCACAGAACCACGCCCCGTTTGATAAGCAGAACGAGCCCCACCTCGACCTAAAATCAAAGCCCCTGTTGGGAAATCTGGCCCTGGAACGTAATCCATCAATTCCTCAATTGTAATTTCTGGATTTTCAATCATTGCGATACAAGCAGAAATGACTTCTCCTGGGTTATGAGGTGGAATATTTGTAGCCATACCAACGGCAATACCACCAGATCCATTCACCAACAAGTTTGGAAAGCGAGCTGGCAAAACTTCAGGTTCTTGACAGGTTTCATCATAGTTAGGTCTAAAATCAACTGTGTCTCTATCAATATCTTCTAACAAACAATGTGCTGTTTGAGCAAGTCTTGCTTCTGTATAACGCATTGCAGCAGCTTTATCCCCATCCATGGAACCAAAGTTCCCTTGTGAACCAACAAGTGGAACACGCATAGAGAATGTTTGCGCCATACGAACCATTGCTTCATAAATCGAACTATCCCCATGAGGGTGATATTTACCCATAACGTCACCAACGATACGGGCAGATTTTCGAAATGGCTTATTATAATCGTATCCATTTTCATGCATTGAAAACAAAATGCGACGATGAACAGGTTTTAACCCATCACGAACATCAGGTAATGCACGAGAAACAATAACACTCATTGCATAATCTAAATAAGATTTGCGCATTTCCTCTTCAATGGGTGCAGCAACCGTATCAACGGCAGTTGAACTTATTGATATATCAGTCATTTTTTCTACTTTCGTATGATTATTTTTTTATAAACAATTAAAATGGAATCTCGTCATCAAATGAATCAGTGCCACCGGAAAGAGACGTTGCATCCCATCCAGAAGAGGAAGACCCTGCATCAGATGATAATGAAGATGAAGAACCATCAGACCGTCCATCCAACACAACAAGTTCACCTCTAAATGCGCCCAAAACAACTTCTGTTGTGTATCTATCTTGGCCACTTTGATCTGTGAATTTGCGTGTTTGCAAAGCACCTTCAACATAAACTTTTGAACCTTTTTTCAAAAAGCGTTCTGAAAAATCTGCTAAATTAGCATTAAAAATAACAACTCTGTGCCACTCTGTTCTTTCTTGTCTTTCACCAGATTTATCCTTCCACGTTTCACTTGTTGCAACAGATAAATGTGCAATTTTTTGACCTGTTGCTGTGTGTCTAATTTCTGGATCACGTCCAAGATTTCCAACCAATGTGACTTTGTTAATGCTACCAGCCATCTTAAATTTCCTTTCTTTCTAACATTTAAAAATCTCGTATTTCAATTTGCAAAAACGATCATAATTACTTTAACTTTTTTTTCAAAAAAAGAAAAGCATTTTTTCACTTTATTTCAAAAAAAATCGCTCTTTTATTGGCTTTTTTCACTATCTTAAAGGCAAATAACTCAAATCTGTTGCCAAAACTTTTTTTGCAATCTCCTGTCCTTTTAAAACAGCAGCTTTTAGATCCTTATTTTTCACCCATTCATACAAAAATCCAGCAGCAAAAGCATCCCCTGCCCCATTTGTATTGATAATTTTTCGAGCTGATGCAGTTTTAAAAAACAATTTTTCGTTTTTTGTTAAAATTTCAACACCTTTTTTACCACATGTTTTGACACAAATTGTATTTTGAAGCATTTTTTGATTAATATTTAACACTTCAAACTCATATTCATTCCCAAATAAAATATTTATTTTAGGTAACAAATCCAAAATAACCTTTTTTTTGTTTTCAACACAATGAACATCCGACAAGGTAAAACAAACATGAACACCAAATCGACAAGCCCTTTCAATTGCTTCAACAATCAAGTCTTCTCTGCGATTAAGCATATACCCTTCAGTTAAAATATATTTTGTTTCTTTTAAATATTCATCTTTAATTTCATCCGTTGTTAACAAATTAGCTGCACAAGCATGAGCACATTGCGTTCTATCCTTATCCTCATGCACCATAACAACACTACACCCTGTTCGATCTTTATCTGTTTGAATCAAATACGAATGAACATTATAATCTATTAAGCTCTTTTGAAAAAACTGCCCTTCTTCATCTACACCACATTTACCAACAAACCCTGTTTTAGAACCCAAAAGTCCCATATTTCGAACCGTATTGGCAGCAGAACCCCCTGCATAATATGCCTGATGAGGTTTATTTCTTAAATATGTGTGCTCTTGATGTGTTGCAACAAAAAACAACCCCTTCACTGGTAAAATTTTTTGCATCACCTCATCTTGCTCATCAAAAGAGATAATCTTATCGACAATTGCATCGCCTATTGCAAGAACATCTAACATTTTTTTCTCCCACTATTCTTTTTACATCATTTAACACTGTTTTTGGATTATATACAAGTGATTTTATCCCTAATTGAAGCGCAGCATGTACATTTTCTTTTTTATCATCAATAAAGAGTATATTTTGAAATGGTATTTTTGTTTGTTCCTGCACTTTTTTAAAAATCAATTCATCTGGTTTAAGCGCATTTAATTGATAAGACGGAAAAATAAATTCTTTATCAAACAAAAGGTTATCAACCGTTGAGGACAATTGAGGCAACGCATTTGAAAGTAGGCCTATTTTTATATTTTTTCCTTTTAAATAAGACATCACCTCTTTTGTTTCTTGATAAATTTGCCCTACACCTTTTAATAAAGATAAATTCAACTCTTTTTCAATCTTATCATCAAAATAAAAACCACTTAAACAAGAAATATCTTTATAAAAGTCTGAAACCGTTATTTCACCCAGCATTAATTCCCTCCACTTTAAATGAAGCGAATTTTGTTTTATTCCATATTGAGATAAACACTTGTAAAACGGCTCCAACGAATAAGGATAAACAACCCCTCCACAATCAAGCAAGCAGAGTTTTATATCCTGTTTTTGTCTCATTTTAAACCTATCGTTTATTTTCCCAAGGGAGCAAAGGTTTAAAAGGTGGATAAACAAATCCACAGATATCAGGCAGATATGATGAATTTTCAGACTGAAACAAAACACAAGTTACAAACTCATATTCTGGAAAAATATTCTTCACATCTTCAAAACTTTTTCCTGTTTCTGTCGCATCATCAACCAATAAAAAACGGGTGTTTTTTTCAAAATGCTTTAAGGAAGTTCCCCCGTATCCATTTTTCCTTGAATAGTTAATATATTCAAGTTTTTTCCCTAATTGGTAAGCAATAAATCCAGCTGGAATTGCTCCCCCTCTGCCCAAAGAAACAACAGCTTCAAAAGTAATATTTTGTTCTTTTATTTTTTCCAAACAATTGGCTGCTGATTCTTGAACATCTAACCATGAAAAACGTATTTTTTTCATTTTTTATCTTTCCTCTATTTAATCAATGAGAAAGATTATAGGCGTATTTTTAACAAAAAACAATCATTTTTATCCTTTATTTATTTTATATTATCGGATATAATATAATCAAGGAGTGTATCTTATGAATTTTACCATACAAATAACAACAATTATCGTTTTATTAATTTTGAATATTACAGCATATATTATTACATTTAGCAGTGATTTTGCTATTCAGAATAAGGATTTTTACGATATTATCTCTATTTTTAATGAATTTATTTTCTTAACCTGTTTAATTGCCGGGTTTAAATTGTTAAAAAAAGCCAAATTCGTTGGATCTATAATTTCTTTTTCAATTCCTCTTCTTTATACAGCTATTCTATATTATTTTTTTAGGTAACAGCTCAAGATGAAAAGAATCCTTCACGTTAATGAAGATATTACACTTATTCAGCAAAACTCCAGAAAAAAACAAGTTTCTGCATTTTTAGGCTTACTTAAATCAAACGAAAGTAGAATTAAACCCTACTTCCCCGGATTTTATATAGATGGTATTTCTAAAGAATTAGTTGAAGAATCAATTAAAAACAAAGAAAAAGCATTTAAAAACAATGAAATAACCAGTTATGCCATTTGTTCACGAAAGAGAAAAAGGATTGTTGGTGAAATTTTAATTTATCATTATCCTAAAAATACAGCATCTATCTCCTATTGGATTGACAAACAATCAGAAGGAAAAGGCATTATCAGCCACTCTTTTGATACGGTTCGAAACGAATTATTCCAAACAGATACAGAATCTATTTTTGCAAGTTGTGAGGCAAAGAATGAAAAATCCATTCAGCTTCTAAGGAATAAAGGGTTAAAGCAAGTTGCAACATATCAAAATTCAAAGGGGAAAAAATTTATTGATTTTTGCCAAAGCAAACAAGAATATTTATTTTTAAAAACAAATTTTCAACAAAAGGAAAGAATATAAAAAATGGATTTCATCAATCAAAAAGAAACTGGCGTTGAAATAAAAGTTCGTATTCATCCAAATGCTAAAAAAGATGGATTTGGTGGTCTTTGGAACGATACACATTTAAAAATTAACATCAATGCACCAGCAGTTGATGGGAAAGCAAATTCTTGTCTTATTCAATTTTTAGCAAAATATTTTCACATTAGAAAAAGTGCTATTGAAATAATAAGTGGTGAAACCTCTCGTGAAAAACGCATTTTCATTCAAGATCTCACCACACAAGATATTTTAGAAAAAATTTCTCTTTAGCAAAGTGCTAACAAAATACCTGCTGCAATAGCAGAACCAATTGCCCCAGCTACATTTGCACCCATCGCCTGCATTAACAAATGATTTTGAGGGTTTGCTTCCACGCCCAATTTTTCACTCACACGAGAAGCCATTGGAATAGCTGAAACACCAGCAGAACCAATTAATGGATTGATTTTATTCTTTAAGAATAAGTTCATAAATTTTGCCATCAAAACACCTGAACCCGTTCCAACAATAAAAGCACATACCCCTAACAATAATACAACCAATGTTTTTGAAACCAAAAACATTTCAGCTGATAACTTTGATCCAACAGAAAGTCCTAACATAATCGTAACAATGTTAATCAATTCATTTGCTGCTGTTTTTGAAAGTCTTTCCGTAACACCTGATTCTTTTAATAAATTACCAAACATCAACATCCCAATCAATGGCAATGCCAATGGGACAAATAAGCCTGTCAAAATAACAACCATAATTGGGAAAATAATCCGTTCTTTTTTAGAAACAGGTCTTAATTGAGGCATTTCAATCAATCGTTCTTTTTTTGTTGTTAATGCGCGCATAACGGGTGGCTGGATAACAGGAACTAATGCCATATATGAATATGCAGCAACAGCTATAGCTCCTAATAATTCTGGAGCCAACTTGCCAGCCAAAAAGATAGAAGTTGGCCCATCAGCACCCCCAATAATTGCAATGGACGCAGCTTGTTTTAATGTAAGTCCCAATTCTGGGAATATGCCTGTCAAGCAAATCGCTCCCAAAAATGTTCCAAAAATTGCAAACTGGGCAGCACCTCCTAAAAGTGCTGTTTTTGGATTTGCCAATAATGGAGAAAAATCAATCATCGCCCCAACCCCCATAAAAATTAAAAGTGGAAAAATTCCATTTTCAATTCCCATGTTGTATAAGACATAAAGCAAGCCTCCTTCTTGTGTTAGCCCAGCTCCCGGAATATTCGCAAGTAACCCACCCATTGCAATTGGAATTAAAAGTAATGGTTCAAATTTTTTGCAAATTCCAAAATAGAAAAGCAAGCAACAAATAGCAATCATAATCAGCCTTGAAAAACCAATCGGTAAAAGCATACCCGCTGGTGTTGCCTCTTTAAAAAGCTGACTAATAGCTGTTTGATCTAAAATAGAAAAAACACTTGTTGAATAAAGCGACAACTCTATCACTAAAAATAGCGAAAAAAGTATAAGTGCACTCCAAAAAAAGAAAGGATATTTTTTCATTTAAGCAACCTCTACTAGTTTTTTGTTTGTTTCAACCTGTTCACCTGCTTGAACAAATATTTTTGAAATTTTACCAGCTTTAGGAGCTTGAACAAATGTTTCCATCTTCATCACTTCAACAACACACAAATTTTGTCCTTGAGAAACAGTGTCGCCTTCTTTTACTAAAATTTGTGTAATTGTTCCCGGCATTTTAGCAGATACAATTTCTTTAGAACCTGTTGTTTCTGATTTAATTTCAGCTTTATTATCTGAATCACTTTCTAAAGCTTTTAATCCAGAAACTTGGTAAACCTCTCCATTTACAAAAGCTGTATCCCCTTTAATTTCAACTTTAAACTCTTCCCCATCGATTTTAACACTATATACTTGAGTTGAAGGTGAATTTGTTTCTACTGATACAGGCTTTTCCTTATAGCGAACGCCAACCTTGGCTTTCCCTTCAAGGAATGCAATCCCCTTTGCCCCACAAGCAGCCGTGATAAAGACATTTTCATCTGTCAATGGCAATTTATGTTCTTTTAATATACCTTCATAATGGGTTCGTGATTTTTGTGGATTTTTATCATTCAAAGACAATACACTTGCTTTTGTTGGTTTTAATCCCAATTGTTCAGAAGCGATTTTAATAACTTCTTTATCTGGAGCAACCGGTGTTTTACCAAAATAACCTAAAACCATTTTGCCATAACCTTCAGCAATTTTATTCCACTTTCCAAACATGACATTATTAAACGCTTGTTGGAAATAAAATTGAGAAACCGGCGTAACAGAAGTGCCAAAACCACCCTTTAAAACAACCTCTTCCATTGCCTTGATAATTTCAGCATATTTATCCATCAAATTGTTATCACGAAGCATTTGCGTATTAGCCGTCAAAGCCCCCCCTGGCATTGGAGACCAAGGAATCATTGGTTCTGTATGTAACGCTTCAGGAGGGATGAAATAATCATTCAAAGCTTCTTTAAAATGGTCTTCAACACGCATAAGTGCATCAATATCACAATCAAGGGTGTAATCAGATTCTCTTAAAGCATGCCAAAATGTTGCTACATCCGGTTGACAAGTTCCACCAGAAACAGGTGCCATAGACAAATCAACCATATCTGCCCCACCTTCAACAGCAGCTAAATAACAAGCCAGACCAGTCCCAGCTGTTTCATGCGAATGAAATTGTATCATGACATCATTTCCAAGCAACTTCCTAGCTCTTTTAATTGTTTCATAAACAACTTTTGGTACGGCTGTTCCTGATGCATCTTTAAAACAAATTGAGTCAAATGGTATTTTACTTTTCAAAAATGCTTTTAGCCTATCTTCATAAAAATCCGGTGTATGAGCCCCAGTACAATGTGGAGGAAGCGACATCATCGCTACGCACAGTTGATGCTTCAACCCAGCTTCTGTGATACATTTTGCACTATAAATCAAATTTTGAGGATCATTTAATGCATCAAAATTACGAATCGTTGTCATTCCATGTTTTTTAAACATTTGAGCATGTAATTTAATCATCTCCGAACTTTGCGAATCAAGAGCAACAACGTTAACCCCCCGGGCTAATGTTTGTAAATTGACTCCATCACCACATATTGAACGAAACGAATCCATAACATCAAAGGCGTTTTCATTATTATAAAAAAAGGCAGCTTGGAAAGAAGCACCACCACCTGCTTCAATATTTTTCACCCCTGCTGCAACAGCTTCTTTAACAATTGGCAAATAATCTTTTGATAAAACACGAGCCCCAAAAACGGATTGAAACCCATCTCTAAAAGCTGTACACAACCATTGAACTTTTTTTTGTTTTTTTGTTTTTGAAACCATTTATTTCCCCTTTTGAGCTGTCATAGCTAACACAATTGCTAATGCTTTTTTATCCATATTTTTATTCTTATTTTCTTTTACAAGAACGGATAACAAATGCATAAAACAAACTAAAATAAACAGGAAGAAAAAAACACTTCCCATACCAAGTAATGTAATAATTAAACTTTTTGTAATCATGTTTATCCCCTTTTTTTTATTACAATAACATCAAAAAAAAGCGTTTGCAAGAGATTTAAAAATTTTATTCTTTCAAAACCTGTTGAAAATTATAAAAAAAAAATGTACTATTATCTTAATTACACATTTATTTTTAGATAATAAGGAAGAACATGCTCGATTTTAAAAACAAAACTATTTTAACTGGGGTTAAACCAACAGGAACGCTACATATTGGTAACTATTTTGGAGCCATTGCTCCTATGGTTGATTTGGGTAAAAAATTTGCACAAGAAGGCACCCACATTATGTTTGTTGCTGACTATCACGCTATCAATGCAATTAAGGATGCTGAATTTTTGGAAAAAACAACTAAGGAAATTGCCTGTGTTTATTTAGCAGCAGGATTAGATCCAAATAAATCCATTTTCTATCGTCAATCTGATATTCCTGAAATTTTTGAGTTAACAACGATTTTAATGGCCTATACACCCAAAGGATTTATGAACAAAGCGCATGCATACAAAGCTGCCGTTGATAAAAATACAGCCAAAGGTGATCCAACAGATGCCGGTATTAACATGGGGCTTTATACTTATCCTGTCTTAATGGCAGCAGATATCCTTGCTTATGATACTGATATTGTCCCTGTTGGGAAAGATCAGGTACAACACGTTGAAATCGCAGCTGATATTGCTGGAGCTATTAATGCTATTTATAATAAAGAGGTATTAAAAATTCCAACAAGCTATCTTAAAGAAGAAGCTCAAGTTTTACCTGGAACTGATGGTCAAAAAATGAGCAAAAGTTACAATAACGTTATTCCCTTATTTGGAACTGACGCCGAAATTAAAAAAGCTGTTATGGGAATTAAAACAGACTCCCAAGATATAAATGCCCCTAAAAATCCGGAAGACATTCTTTTATATCATATAGCAAAAGGAATTGCTCCTCAAGAAACTCTTTTAGAAATCAAAGAAGGACTTGAAAAAGGGGGTATGGGCTATGGCACAATTAAAAAAATATTGTTGCAAAATATTTTAGACATCATCGGAGAAAAAAGAGAAAAATACAATTACTACTTGTCTCACTATGATGAAGTTGAAGACATGTTAAAACAAGGTGCAATAAAAGCAAGAAACATTTCTCGTCCTGTTTTAGAACGTGTCAAAGATAGTATTTTTAACCGGAAATAGGAGTTCATATGAAATATGGCATTTTTTTAGCGAGTTGTTGTCTTATTCCTAATCTTTGCCTTGCGTCTATTGAAAGCGTGAGCGTTATCGGATCAAGTGATCCTGTTTTTAACAACTCTTTTTTAAAAAATGCCTCTCAACTCGCTGTATCGCTTGTGAACCAAAAAAAAACTGTCCTTTGCAGTAATGAAGGAACAGGCGTTTCTGGTGCATTTTTAAAAACACTTTCAGATAGAAAAGGCTCTTTTAGTGCTGTTGGATATAATGAAAAAGACAAAACCAACTGTCCTAAAAATCATCCTTGTCAAACAATCAATGATCAAAAAGTATCTAGTATTGAAGCCCAGATAGATTATTTTCTTTCTTATGGGGATGGCATTGTATTTCTTCCTGGAAGTTTTGATGTTTTATATGCCTTTAACTATTTACAAACACTCTCGAAACAGGAAATTATGGTTTATAAACCTGTTGTCTTTTTAAACACAAATCATTATTGGGATAGACTAAAAGAAATGTTGATTGAAATGAAAAGACAAAATGTTATCTCTCAAAGCATCCTTGACACCATTGCATTCGAAAATAAACCGGATTCAGTTGTAAAAACACTTGAAAAACTTGAAAAGACAATTCAAAAGCTAAATAAAGATAAAAAGTTATAAAGTAAAAATAGCCCATTTGATTTAAATTCAAATGGGCTATTTTTTTATTTAAAAAATCGTCCTAAAATCCCTGGAGCAATGCTTGACAAAGGATTAAACGAAACTCTCGGATTCCCTGGAGTCCCTGTTAAATCATATTTAACACCCACAAGACCGCCTCCTTTTGAATCTTTGAATAACTGACCAATAATTGGAATACGCCCTGGTAATGAATTAATAATATAAGCAGGAATAACAGACCCAGAAATTGCTAAAGCTGAAAAAGAAGCTCTTCCTGAAAATGTAACACCAAGAGCAGTTCCATAAGTTACACCATCTTGAATAAATAATGTAAAATTTGGGGATAATGCAAAAGGAATGCTTCCGTTTGAAAAACTCAAATCGTTACCACTAAGCGCATCCCATATACCTAAAATTGTAACAGCTTGCATAATAAATCCAGGCTTTTTAAGATTAATATCCTTCAAAGTCAATTCTCCAGAAAATCCTCCATTTGGCAAAATTTTAGCTTCAATTTTTGCTTTTCCTTTTTCAAACTGGTCTGAAAAACCTAACCGATTGAGCAAATCACCAACATCATTTGTTAAAGCATCTAACTTGCCTTTTTTGGGGGTTAAATTTACTGAAATAGCTTCTCGTCCCATTGCAAATAAAAACAAGTTTTGCCATAACGACCCATTCCGATAAGCTTTTAATGAAACTTGTTTTAAAGGCATATCTTTTTTCAATGTCAAAGAATCAAAATCAACATCAAAATAAATCTCTGACAAATCATTCCCTCCAATAGGCGTCATTTTATGTTCAGCTTTTGGATTAGGTAATGAATTTTTAATCAATGGAAAATCTTTTAACCCACTTAAATTCCATGAACTTCCCTTTAAATTAACTTTTAAAAATTCTTTTTGATAATATTCAATGGAACCATTAAAAGAAGAATCTGATGTTTTTACATTATCTAAAAACAAAGAAAAACCATCCTTTTCAAACTGACTCTTCCCTTTTATTTTTACATTTTCACCTTCTTTATAGTCAAAATAAATATCTGTTAATCCCTTTTTAGGCAAAACTGAAAATTCATTTTTCAAAGTAGCCCGTTTACCTGCATTTTTAAAATACGTCAAGGGATAAAGCGATACATTTGCAGGTGTCAAATCAGATGATATATCAAAATAATATGTTCCATCATATGTTTTTTCAATTTTCATATTAGAATAAAAATGACCATTTAAAAATGCTGTAATATCCTTATAATAAGGAGCTAAAAATGAATCACTCAATAATCCAGAAACCTCATAAACACTTTGTTTATCTTTTGGTTTTGAAACATCAAAAAATTCTTCCCATTTTAATTTAAATGGGGTTTCAAAAACCTGAGCATTACCCTCAACTTTAAGTCTATCATTATTCACTTCTAATTCTAAATTTGCTGATTTAAGAAGCAGTTGATCAAATGGCAATTCTATCGTTGAATTTTGAATACTTGCTTTTACATCTGCTCGGACATCTATTGGTTTCAAATCGTCTGTTAATGGGAAGTTTAAAACAACTTGTCCATTGGCCAAACCACTTGTTTTTTGTGGAGCAAAACCCAGTGGTTTAATTAAATCGAACGGCTTAGAATCAATAATTGTCAACATTTCATTAATTGGACCTGTTACATTTAATTCAATTTTCGCATTCGAAATATCATCAAGTAATTCCGTTAAATAAACATTTCCCACATCCAACTTAATATTACCCAACATCCCTGTATGAGCGAAAATTTCAACTCTATCTGGGTAAAGCATAACCTTGCCCCCTGCTTGTTCAATAGGAGGCTGTGGTCTTAAATAATGCACACTAACACCTTCAAAATCAACATCTCCAACTAAATCTGTAATTTCACTTCCTGTAAAATAAAGAGTAAATAAAGCTGTTGAAGCCTCCCCTCCAATTAAATTTTCTTTTACCCATGCATGTGCCGTTGGGCCCAAATAAGAGGGCCAAACATTTGAAACTTCATTCATTGGAATGTGTTTTAATCTGGCATTAATTGTTGTTTGAATATCATTCATATCATTGGTATCAAAAAACTGTCCAATACCTGAAATCGAAATATCAACATCAGCTGTTAATCCCGTTGTTAAGGCAACTTCAACCGGTTGAATTTTTAATTTATCTAATCCATCCCTAAAAACACCTTGAGCTGTAATTTTTTGAATAGGATAAACAATATCTAATGGATGAGGCAAATATACACTACCATTATTGGTTGTTTCTATTGAAAAATCCATTTTTTTGATAACATTGCGTAATGTTTCATCTTTTTTAGAAAAATCTATTTCTCCATTTACATTGCCTTTTAAGGTTACCTTAAAACCTTTAAACAAATCAAAAGCTCTCCCTACCTCATCTAATTTTAAATGATTAAACGCAGCATTAAATGATAAAGTCTTAGCTACTGATTTTAATTTTCCATTCAAACTCAATTGCATGGGGGCATTATTCTGAGTTAAAATTTTTGCAGTTGACTCAATATCATATTGAAAAAAACGTCTTCGCTTTACCGTTAAATTTAAATTTGGAAATACAATTTTTTTATTTTCCTTCAAATCATTTACAACCAATGCCGAATCTTTTAATGTAAAACGTCTTAACTTATAAAATAAATTTAATGGCTTTACAAAATCGTTAATAATGATTGCTTGATGGTCAACTAAAACGGATTGATTAGTGTCTTTTAAAAGGTCAATAGGTGTACTATAAGCTATCGTTCCCTCTTGGTCTTCTAAAATAAAACGTCCATCTTTTGTCAAGGTTAAGTGTAAATAGGCTTTTTCAACATAAACTGTTTTAGGAATAGGATTCAAACTTAAAAGTTGCCAAATACCATATGAAAATTTAACATTTGGTAATGCAATAATCGTAAGATTTTGTTTATCTTTAATTTCTAAATTATCGATTTGTACATGAAATAATCCAAGCCTTGTTGCAGAGGCGTTTAAAACAATACTATCGGCGCTCAAATGCAAATTACCCGAAGGTGAAATATACGTTTCAACTTGAGGCAATAAAAAACTCAAGTCAATAGGTTCTTTTTCAAGTTTATAATACAAAGTCCCAATTGCCCCAACAATTAAGACAACCATCAATAAACAAAAATATTTTAACCCTCTTAAAAATAATCTCAATGGTTTATTTATCTTCTTTTTCATAAGACTCTCTCAATTAATTTAGATAAGTATAAAAACATATAGCAAAAAATTCCTGCAGTTAAAGGGGCTGCAATCCATGAGGATACAACTTGGCCTACAACTTTTAATTTAAGTCCATCAATTCCTTTTGCCAAGGCGATTGCAATAATTGATCCTATAACTGCTTCAGATAAAGGAACGGGGAGCAAAGGGAATGAGGGAAGTGAAAGACTTGTTAAAATCATTTTAAGCGTTGCACTTGAAAAACAAAATAATGTTAAAGCACTTGCAAAAATGGTTATAAATGCTTCAATTGGAGAAAGGGGGAACATCCCACTACTCACTGTTTTAATCACTCTTTTGTCGGCACTTGCAAAACCAATTGCAACAGCTAAAGCTGTTAACGCAAATAAAATATTTGTCATCTCTTTATTAACAGAAATATAAGGTCCTGCAATACTTGCAATATTATTAGCCCCTAAAGCATAGGCTGAAAAAGCCCCTACAATCACCAATAAAATGCGAATAAGTATATCTCTATACAACAATTTAACAGGGTGTTTTTTTAGTAAAAACTTAAATATCCAAAACAAGATAAACGCCATCGCTCCAGATAAAAACGGCGTGTAAATCCAACCCATGAAACTTTTCACCACAAGTTTCGTATCCACCATTAAATGATTAAAAATATTAAGAGCAATTAATGCGCCAGTACTTGTTTGTGTAATTGAAGCTGGAATACCAACCATACTTAAAAGATAAATCACACATCCTGCAGAAACACAAACAAAAAAAGCCTCTTTATAAGAAAAAATTTGCGCCAAATTATTCACATGTTTTGTTGTTTCAGCCCCGCTGAAAAAAACACCAAGAAAAACAAAAAAAGAGGCGCATATAACAGCTGTTTTGAGTGTTATCATTCTAGTACCAATCGCACTACCAAATAAATTACTCAAATTATTCCGGCCTAATGACCATCCTAAAAAAACAGCCCCTATACAATAAAAAGCATCTAAAAAAGACATTATCCCTTCCTTTTTCTATAAAGAATGCTTTACGGCCATAATATTTAAAATATCAGCTGTATCTTCTGCAATATCAGATATTTTTTCAATATTATAGATAAACTCTTTTAATTGTATTTTTCTTGCTAACTCAATATTTGATTGAAAAACAACAGCTTTAAGTTGTAAAGCCTGACTATCAACCAAATGTTCCATTTGATATGTTTTTTTTGTAAACTCTTTAATTTCTTGCCCATCAAAAAACACTCGAACCCCTGATATTAATGAACCAACACATTCTAAATCTGTTTGGATCATTTTTAATAAATTTTCCTTTAAGTCACTAAGAACTTCAGGCTGTTCAACAGATACAACCAATAAATTTGATTCATATTTATTGATAACTTTATCGCTCATTTCAAGTAATCTTAAAATATCTGAACGCATGTCTGGCAAAATCATATAGGCATACAAATTATTTTCTATCAATCTTCTATAAGAATCATTTTGAGCTTCTAAATTAGAAACTGCTTGTAACAATTTTTTAAACTCTTCATCTGCCCCTGATGAAATATAACAATTCATCGCTTGCCCATAAACAATACCTGCTTGAATGATATTCATAAGGAATGATGTAATCATTTTTTCAAGTTCATGTGTTTTTTTAAAAATATTCCATCCGAGTAATGTTTGTTTTTTCATTTAAAATTCCTCGTTTTTACTTTCTTTAAGAGATAATCCGGACAAACTCGCACGCATAAAAGCATTCAAATTGCCATCCAAAACACCTGATGTATCTGATGTTTCATATCCTGTTCTTAAATCTTTCACCATTTGATAAGGTTGTAAAACATATGATCGAATTTGATTACCCCAACCATTATCACCCTTGGCTTCTTCAATATCCCCTTGTGCTTGTTGTCTTTTTTTCAATTCAACTTCATAAAGACGTGATTTAAGCATACTCCATGCCTCGTCTTTATTTTGAAATTGAGAGCGTCCTGTTTGACTTTGAACAACAATTCCTGTTGGAATATGTGTAATTCGAACAGCACTTTCCGTTCTGTTTACATGTTGCCCACCAGCACCAGATGCTCTAAAAACATCAATCCGACAGTCTGCTGGATTGATTTCAATATCAATAGAATCATCAACAACAGGATAAACCCAAACTGAGGCAAAACTTGTATGTCTGCGTGCATTTGAATCAAATGGAGAAATACGAACCAAACGATGAACACCAGATTCATATTTGAGCCATCCATATGCATTCAATCCTTCAATCTTGATGGTTGCAGATTTAATACCAGCCTCATCTCCAGGACTTTCTTCCAACAAGGTTACTTTGTATCCATTTTTTTCAGCCCAACGCATATACATGCGCTCTAACATACTGGCCCAATCCTGCGATTCTGTTCCACCAGCTCCTGAGTGAATTTCTAAGAACGAGTCATTTGCATCCCCTTCTTTACTTAACAAAGAGGATAAGAGCATTTCTTCAATTTCGGTATCTAAAGAGGCAAAAGATGATTCAGCTTCAGCTAATAAATCACCCTCTCCTTCTAATTCTGACAATTCAATCATCTCATACAATGACTTAACTTCATTTTCAACAGATTGAATCTTTTCAATTTTATCAATTAATCGTGTTCTTTCACTAATCAATTTTTGCGCGCGAACAGGATCATCCCATAAGGAAGATTCCTGTGTTAAAGCATCTAGCTCGTCCTTTCTGAGTTTTGCGTTATCCCAGTCAAAGACGTCCTTTCAGCAAATCAATTGCCGTTTGATATTTTTGATAAAAAGATATAATTTCAGCTTTCATTTTATCCCCTTAAGATTTCACTTGTCCATCAGAGAGAGGAAAATTTCTTTTAGAAGCATTGATTTTCCTTGCAACATCCTTTATTTCTGTTTTTTCTTGAAAATCAACACCTAAATTTTCTTCTAAACACTTTAAACAATGTGATACACACAAAATACGACATTCTTTTGAAACGCGCTCAACCAACTTTTTTCGCACAATCTCATTTTTTTTCAACAAATAACGTAATTTTTGAATTTTTTGATCAGCATATCTATCCGTTTCAAAAACCATTTTATCTAAATGATTTGATACTTTTTTTTTGCAAAGGGGCATATTTTTAAGATAAGAACTAGCATCCAGCATCATTAAAAAGGCCTCATATACCAAAGGAGTTTGCAACAATTCTTTTGCTGTTTTCAACCCCATCAAATTGTTCTCTGACTTTTTAATTTTTACCATTTAATATTTTCCTTTGTTTTAGAAAAACGCGTGAAAAAATTTCCAATCTTACGTGCAATTTTTCTTGGAAAACTTGGGTTTATATTTTTCACTAAGCGATTGCAACTTTTTGCAAAATATTTTTTCAGCTCTAAACCTTCCTCCTCTAAAATATCTTTAACAATTTGCATACGAACTTCTTTTGTTTTTAAAAGTAACCGCATTTGAATAAGTTCATGATCTAAAATCTCATAATAATTGCGCAATCTATCCGGCAAAACACATCCTTCTTGAATAACGGATGCATAATCTCTCGTTTTATCAAAAACTTCTCTTTCTTTATTTTTTTCAATCGCAATAGGATTTGAAGAAACTTTATTCTCACTTTGTGTTAACATTAATGATTTGACATGGTTATATACCAAGGCAGATTTTAACAGCCTTTTTGCCATTTTTATTTTTTCATCTGATGTTAAATAATTAATTAATTCATCTTGCATATTTTATCCTAATATAATCCACCAATTTCAGGCATTGCTTCATCTTTTTCTTCAATAATATCTTTTCCTCCAATAACAGACTTTGAAGGCATATCACTGTCCGTTGTTTTAAAGGCTTCTTGAATGGTTTTTCCTGTTGTTTGAGGAACACCCGTTACAGGATTAACACGAACCAAACGAATACCTTGTGGAACTCTAAATGGAACATCTGGTTTATCTTTAAGAGCCTCACTCATAAAATCTCTGAAAATAGGACCTGCAACAACACCACCCGTATCATTTGCCCCTAATGTTTGTGGATTATCAAATCCAATCCAAACACCAGCGACTAAATCTGGTGAAAATCCAATAAACCAAGCATCAAAACTATCATTACTGGTTCCACTTTTAGCTCCCAAAGTTCTGCGAACAGCTTTTGCAACACGCCCAGTTCCTCTCTCAACCACACCCGTTAAAATATTCACCATTTGATAGGCACTAACAGGATCTTGAATTTGTTCTCTGTCATCAACAATTTCAGGTTTTGCTTCAGGACTTGCAAGTTCTCCCACACAATTTGGACAAGGTCTCATATCATGCTTATAAATTGTATTTCCATCCCTATCTTGAATACGGTCAATTAAATTTGGTGTGATTTTTTTACCCCCATTAACAAAAGCGCCATAAGCCGTTGTCAATTTCATTAAAGTCGTTTCATGTGCTCCTAAAGCAGAAGATAAAACTTCTTGCAAATCATCTGCAATCCCAAATTTTCGTGCATATCTTGAAACTTTTTTCATCCCAATTGATTGCGCCAAACGAATCGTCATTAAATTTCGAGATTTTTCAAGCCCAATACGAAGCGTTGTCGGACCATAGAATTTTTTACTATAGTTTTTAGGTTTCCAAACACTCCCATCAGGTAAGCGCATTACAATTGGCGCATCCAAAATTAACGTTGAGGGCGTATATCCAGAATCCAATGCTGCTAAATACACAAATGGTTTAAATGAAGACCCTGGCTGACGCATGGCTTGAATGCCACGATTAAACTGGTTTCGATAAAAAGAAAAACCACCAACCATTGCTAAAACACGCCCCGTATGAGGGTCAAGCGCAATTAAGGACCCTTCGGCTTTGGGTTCTTGTTGGAGCAAATATGTCCCTTCTTTTTCATCTTTAGGGCTAACAAAAACAACATCTCCAGCTTTTAAAACATCAGAAACTTTTTCAACCGGTGTTAATGAAATTCTCGCATTTTCCAATGCCTGACGAGCCCATTTTAATGTTGTTAATAAAATTTTTCCACTCTTACCATTGGAAAGATAAATATCTGCCTCTTTATTAGATACTTTAGTTACAACAGCATAAAGCCAATTTTCAGGTACATAAGCAGGAACTTCTTTTTTTTCAAAATCAACTTGCCAATTTGATTTTAAATCCACATGCTCAACAGCCCCGCGCCATCCATGGCGTTTATCATAATTCAACAACCCTTCTTGCAATGCATTAACGGCAGCAGTTTGTAATTTAGGATCCAAACTTGTTCGAATGAATAAGCCACCATTATACATGGCATCTTCACCATATTTATCGACAATAAAACGCCTTACTTCTTCAGCATAATATCCATTCACACGTAAAGCATTTTTAGGTCGTTCTACCACGACCAAATCTTCCTCAGTTGCTTTTTTTGCTTCATCTAAGGTAATATACCCATCATCCAACATACGAGAAATAACCCAATTTCTTCTTAGCAAAGCCTGTTCTTTCTTTCGAGTCGGATGATAATTATTCGGCGCTTTAGGAAGAGCCGCTAAATACGCCACTTCGGCAATCGTCAAATCTTTTAAATCTTTATTAAAATAATTAAGAGCAGCACTTGCAACTCCGTATGCCCCCTGCCCCAAATAAATTTCATTCAAGTAAAGTTCCAAAATATGATCTTTTGTGTAGGTTTGCTCAATTTTTCTTGCCAACAAGGCTTCTTTAATTTTTCGTGCAATTGATTGTTCAGAAGAAAGTAAAAAATTCTTCGCAACTTGTTGTGTAATAGTTGACGCTCCCATAGGACGACGACCTGTACCAATATTTTTCACATTGATAATCATGGCACGTGCAAGTCCCATAAAATCAATCCCAGAATGTTCGTAAAAATTCTTATCTTCTGCTGATAAAAATGCATTCACAACTTGAGTGGGAATACTTTCAATTGGAACAAAAGACCTCTTTTCATTTGCATATTCAGCCATTAAAGAGCCATCATTTGCATATAATCTTGATGTTACCAAAGGCCTATAATCTGCCAACTGTTTATAATCTGGCAGCCCAACTGAAAAATGTATCACAACGGCAAAACCGATAATAAAAACAATAAAACAGCAGAAAAATGCCAAACTCACCAAAGTTGAAAGTATTCTCATTATCGTTTAAATCCTTTTTTAACCGTTATTTACAAAAAAAATCATTCTTATTTTACGTTAAAGGATTATATACGTCTTTTCAAAAATTTTCAAGAATAAAATCAATATGTTTTAAAATAATCTTCCCGTAACATTGCAATTTTTAAACACCTTAATTTTATTTTTCTCTATTCAACTTATTTTCTTTAAAACAATAAAAAAATACCAAAATAATTCTTTAAAAACTTATAGAATAAAAAAGATTGTTTTTTTCATTTAAAATATAAAAAACTCCCAAAAAGGGAGTTTTTTATGGTGCGGTTAAGAAGACTCGAACTTCCACGGATCTCTCCACAGCGACCTCAACGCTGCGCGTCTACCAATTCCGCCATAACCGCAAAATTTAGGTGCATTATAGATAAGTTTTTTTTAAAATGCAAGATTTTTTTTAAATTCTTTATAAAAATATTTATCTTATCTAAAATAAAAAAAGTGGCACCCATACTGGCACCACTTTTTTTTAAAACTATTTTCCACAAGGAGAAACAATTTCTGATAATGATAAAACACCAAACAAATATTGGTTTGTACAAACTTTTTGACCACCAATACGACCACGTTCACCCATACAACCGGACAATGTAGAAACAGCAAAAACAAGAGCTGCAACCAATAACAATTTTTTCATTTTAATATCCTTTCTTTTGTTATTTACAACATTTAAAATACATCAAAACAAAAACTATTGTCAAATACTATTGTATGAATAAACAAAAAAACTTAAGAACTCAAACTTTCTAAAATAACAGTTCCTTTTTTTTGGCGTGCAGCCATATATTGTTTACGAAGAGAATCTCTAACCTTATGAGGCTCTCTAATCTTGTGCATTTTTAATAATCCAGTTTTATCTGTTGAATTTATATAAATATCTCCAACATCAGCCCATACATCAATCATCGATTGCGAGGCAGAACTATCAACAATTCTGAACAATTCAATTTCATCAACATCTTTCGAGAAAATACCAGAAATAATCACTAAACGCTGTGATGTTAAGACATAACTATGATAAATTCGATTATAGTGCAATGCAATTAAAAAAATACCACATGTTACAATTGTTAAAATTAAATAAAAAATATTAAACTTAACATCTCTAATAGAACCAGTCACTTCCCAAATAAAAGTTTCATCCTTATCAATAATACTTTGAATTATTCTGTCATTCAAACTCATTATCCGCCTCCTTTAAATACACTTTAATTTAGAAGTACCATACTTCAAAAGAAAACTCAAGAATTTTATTCACACATATTAAAATATAAAAAAAGACACCCCTTACATAAAGGAATATTTTTTTTGCAATTTTTTCAACCACTTACCTAGACAACCTTTATTTTCATACCTAATGTAAACTTGCTTCAGTTTATTTTAAGAAAGGAGATTAAAATGAAGAAACATTTATTATCAGGCTTTGCTGCTGCACTTATGTTATTTGCAGCAACATCAGCTTCTGCGTACGATTTTAGCAAGCCTTATGTATTAGCAGAAGGTGGTTATTCAATGGGTACAAATGCAAATGGGGATGCAGGTATTTTAGGCGTTGGTGCAGGGTATCATATCAACAAATATTTCCGTACAGACTTAACCGTTGGTTACCGTGGTTGGGGTAATGTAGATATGCGTGCGGACAGAAGTAAAAAAACTGATGTTTGGTCTATTCCTGTTTTAGCTAACTTCTATTTATCATACCCATTAACACAAAAATTTGATGTATATGGTATGGCTGGTCTTGGTATGGCATGGAACAAAACTGATGATATGCCAGATGCAAAAGGTGCAACAAAAAGTAATTTTGCTTGGACAATTGGTGCAGGCATTGAACACATGTTCACAGATTGCATGGCTTTAGATCTTGGCTATCGTTACTCTGATCTTGGCGAAGCTCGTATTAAATCACGTGCCGGTTTCACAGGAAAAAGCAAAGAAGACATGCGTTCTCATGACATCAAATTAACTGCTAGATATTATTTTTAAGACTCCCACTTAAAAATAAACGTGCGTGGCATTTTTTTCAACCAATGCCACGCATTTATTTTATTACGAATTCAGTTTCAAGAAGCTCTTTTAATTCTTGCATATCTTTAGGCATTTTCGCTTCAAAAGACAACCGTTCACCCGTTTTAGGATGAACAAAACTTAAAAAACCAGCATGTAAAGCTTGTCTATTAAAAAAACGTAACCGTGTGTCAGCCATTTTAGGAACAACCCCATAAACACTATCTCCAATCAGCGAATGACCTAATGAAGATAAGTGAACCCTAATTTGATGGGTCCTTCCTGTTTCTAACACACATTTAACATATGAAGCTGGCGCTTTAGGATAGCTATCAATACACTCATAATGCGTTACAGCATGTTTTCCCCCTTGTGTTACAATAGCCATTTTTTGTCTATTGGATGAACTTCGTCCAATAAAAGTAGAAATCACATCCTCTTTCTTTTTCAACACACCCCAAACAAATGCATGATATACACGTTCAATTGTGTGTTTTGAAAATTGCTCAGCTAAATGAACATGCGAAAAATCATTTTTAGCAACAACCAAAACACCACTCGTGTCTTTATCAATTCTGTGCACAATACCAGGGCGCAACACGCCACCAATTCCCGACAAAGATTCTTTACAATGATACAACAATGCATTTACCAGTGTTCCCGTGTAATTACCTGCACCCGGATGCACCACCATACCAGCTGGTTTATTAACAACAATTAAATCATCATCTTCATACAATACATCTAACTCAATTTTTTCAGCTTGAGGTATAGCCGGAATACTTTCAGGCAAAGTTATAACAAAAGAATCCCCTTCTTTAACTTTTAAATCAGGCTTATCAGCATATTTTTCAACCCCCACATATTTCACACAATCCGTTTCAATAAATTTAATAATACGAGACCTTGAATATTCAGAAAAGCAAGAAACCAAAAACTTGTCTAATCTCATATTTTTTTCATCAAAAGACACTTTTTTCGTGACAAGAGGTTCATTTTTGTTATAATTCTCATCCGATTCTAACAAATTTTCAAAATCTTGTTCTGTGTTCATCTTTTTCTCCAACAATAAGGATTGTTTTATGAATGCACTTAAAATTGCAAAATTAGTCGTCTTTACGTTATCCATCTTTTTAATAGCTGGATTTTGTCTTATTATTTCAAAAATAACAGATAGACAAGAAAAAATCAACTTTAAAAATATAGCAAATCAAACCACCTTAAATGAAACAAGTGTTTTTTTGTCAGAACAAGAAAATGTTAAAGATATATTTTCTTGCAGTCAATACATTTGCATAACACTTCAAAAAGAAAATCACCCGACTCAAATTATCATTATTTCTCCTGAAACAGGAAAAATCTTTAATAAAATTTCATTTAAAACAAAATAACTTTTTATATTTACAATAAAAAGCCTCTTTGTTAACCATTTATTCACTCTTTTTAGGGCAAAATTATGTATATTTATTTGTTAAAGATGAGTGGACAAGAAAAATATGGAAAAATTCTGGCAACGTCTTAGCATTTTAATAACAACAGAAAGCCTAGTCCTAGGTGTTTTTTGTTTTACTCCATTTTTGATACTCGAATCTAAAAATATATCTTTTCAAAAAGATGCTTTTAAAATATCCCTTTATCAGTATACAGCTGTTTTATTTATTTGTCTTTTCGTATTATTTGTGTGTTTTTATGTTATTCCTCAATTTACAAAAAAACAAAAACTAAAAAAAGTGTGTCACTCACTTTCGCTCCAAACACTTTTACTAAATGAAAATACGACATTAAGAAATGAAACACAGCTCTTAATTGAAAAACTTCAACACATTACCCAAACAGCACCTGAATTAATTTTAAATATTTTAAGATATTATTCCGTACAATCTTCAAATTCTGTATGTCAAAATATTTTTTCTCCACTTCAACAAACTGGTATTATTCTTTCTTGCTTAGATAATAAGTCACGAAAAAAACTTTTTAAACGCATGTCTAAAAGAGAAATTAATTCATTCAAACAGCTATGTCACTCTTTGGGGTATATTTCAACTGAAGACAAATTTAAAATTCTTTCAATATTTTTAAATACGTTAACCGAACCAACAAAAAAAATAGAAACATCTGCCTTTGCTCAAAACATACAGCTTTCACAACCTGTTATTGAGATTTTAAAAAAAGAAAATCATTTTTCTAAAAAAGCTGATATTTGGGAAGAACTTAACTCAATTCCATCTGAAAAAATATCAAATTATTTAAAAAACGAATCTTCTCAATCAATTGCTATTATTCTTTATAATCTTTCAGATAAAAAAGCTGGAGAAGTTTTAAACTTACTACCAAAAGAAATCTCAAGCACAGCCTTGTTAAGACTAACAGCTTTAAAATCACTTTCAAAAAAAAGAATCCAAAATATTGAAACATCCTTAGAGTCATATTTTTTTAATATAACACCTCACGTTTTTTATCATGGCTGGGAAAAAGCTTCAGCTATTTTAAGCCTGATGACCAACCAGCAAAAAGACAAATTACTCTTAGCACTTACAAAAACAGCTCCACAAGTTGCAAAACAACTTTCACAACAAATTATTTGCTTTGATGATTTAGCTTCTTGGAATAACACTGACATTTGTGCTCTTATCAAAAAAACACCTGAAAACATTTTGACACTAGCCTTATTAGGAGCAAACAATAAAACAAGGGAAATCTTTTTAAAAAACATCTCACCCAAAAGATGGGGCGTTTTTCTAAAACAATTGAATAGACCTCATCCAGAAAGAATAAAAGAGATTGACGAAGCGCAGTATTTTATTATAAAAAAAGCTCACGTTTTGATAAATAAAAAAACAAAAAAAGGATAAAAAATGAAATTAAAAACTTTTTTTGCTCCCAGCATTCCTCAAGCAATGGAAGAAATACGAGAACTTTATGGTGAGCAAGCTGTTATTATTTCATCAACAAGAATTTTAAACAAGGGTGTAAAACTCATTGTTGCAACTGAAGAAAAAACTTCCGAAGCAGATCTTTTCTCATCTTTAAATGATTCACACAAAAAACAAAGAAAGATTTTTTTTCAAAAAGCACTCAAACAACAAACTATTCCAGATGAATTCATTGAACGACTAACCCTTGCCTCCTTGAAAAAAAACATTAAAACACCTGATGAAAAATTATTAACTCATGCGTTTGATGAACTTTTTCATTTTAAACCTCTTTATCCTATTGAAACAAATTCAATTTACGTTTTTGTTGGAAATGCAGGTTCAGGCAAAACTCTCACACTCAAAAAAATGGCTTTGCAGGCAAAAAAAGAGCATCTCAAACCAAGTATTGTTACGTTAGACACTCAAAAAAGTGGCGCTGTTTCAGATATAAAAAACTTCGCTAAAATGTTACAAATTCCCTGCACTGTTACAAAAGACATCAAAACCTTAAACGAAACAGTTACAATGATGCGATTGTCATCTAATTATATTTTAGTCGATACCCCAAGCATCAATCCATATAAAATAGATGAACTTGAAAAACTAAAAAGTATTAAACACCAAATCAGTGATGCGCAATTTATTTTAACAATGCCAGCAGGGCTTGATTTTCAAGAAGCAACAGCTCAAGGAGCTTTGTTTTCAAAAAATGGATGTCACCTACTTATTGCAACAAAGCTTGATTGTGCACACAACTATTTTAACATTCTACAAACTCTTTTATATAACCAATTATATATGGCTGCATTTTGTTTTTCAAATAAAATTATTGACACGCCAATTGAGGCATCAGCCCAAAATTTAACTAAACTTTTCACAACATCTAACACCTTTGCATATGAGGTAACCAAATGACAGTACAACCACAGCAACCCAAAATTCAAAATAATATTTTATCTCGTATAGGGGGACGAAACATTTTCGCCATTGCATCTGGTAAAGGAGGCGTTGGGAAAACATGGGTTGCTGTTTCACTGGCACATGCTTTTGCCTTAAAAGGGGAAAAAGTTCTTTTAATTGATGGAGATTTAGGTCTTTCTAATATCGATATTCAACTTGGCCTAACAGCTATACGTGACATTGGTGTTGTTCTTGCACACAATGCCCCTTTAAATAGCGCCATTATTCATGATGATACAATTCAATGTGACGTCATTGCCGGACATTCCGGCAGTCAAACACTGGCCGGCATGGAAGAAAACAGACTCCAACTTTTATGTGATGATATCAAAATTTTAGCCAATCACTATGATAAAGTCATCATTGACCTTGGAACCGGTATACAAAAATCTGTCACAACGTTAGCTCAAATTGCCCATGAAATTTTAGTTGTTACAACAGATTCCCCAACATCTCTTGCAGATGCTTATGCATTTATTAAAATTATAACAACTGCTAAAAGTTCTTCCAATCCCAAGATCTTAATTAATATGGCTAATACAAAAAAAGAAGGTGAACACACATACCATACTTTATTAAAGGCATGCCAAACATTTTTAAATATAACCCCTTCATTAGCAGGAATCGTTCATCTAGACTCCATGGCACGTGAAGCTGTTAAAACACAAACCCCTATTTTAAGTATCAATCCTCTTCCTCAAGCAGGAAAAGATATCCTTGAAATAGCTGGACTCTATTAGATTTTTGAAACGTTTTTTTATCAAACAAATAATACATACAATAAAATATAGAAACCCTTGACTTTAGCATAAAAATGGATTATTTAAAATTCATTCAGCTCAATGAAAGGAAGAGTATGTTTTTAAAAAGTATTTTCGGATCTGCAAATGACAGATATTTAAAAAAATTCAAAAAAACAATCAATAAAATCAACGAATTAGAATCACAATACGAACTGTTAAGCGATTCTCAATTAAGAGATAAAACTCAAGAATATAAAACACGTATTCAAAATGGGGAAAGTTTAGAAAGCATTTTACCTGAAGCTTTTGCAAGTGTGAGAGAAGCTTCAAAACGTGTTTTAGGTTTACGTCCTTTTGATGTTCAATTATTAGGAGGTATTATTTTAAATAATGGTCAAATTGCAGAAATGAGAACCGGTGAAGGAAAAACACTTGTCGCAACAATGCCGGTCTATTTAAATGCATTAACAGGGAAAGGTGTTCATGTTGTCACGGTAAATGATTATCTTGCAAAACGTGACAGCGAATGGATGGGTCAAATTTATCGTTTCTTAGGTTTAACTGTCGGCTGTATTGTTCATGACATGTCAACAACAGATAGACGCGCTGCTTATAATGCTGATATTACCTATGCAACAAATAATGAATTAGGATTTGATTATCTCAGAGACAATATGCGTTTTGAAATAAAGGAAATGGTTCAACGGCCATTTTATTATGCAATTGTTGACGAAGTTGACTCTATTTTAATTGATGAGGCAAGAACACCTTTGATTATATCTGGTCCTGCTGAAAACTCTTCTGAACGTTATATAGCTATTGATAAACTCGTTCGTACAGTCAAGCCAGAGCATTATGAAAAAGATGAAAAACATAAAAATGTTTCATTAACAGAACAAGGGTCCGAATATATTGAACAACTTTTAGCTGATGAAAATCTGATCCAAGGATCTTTATATGACACACATAATATTGCCTTTGTTCACCACATTGATCAAGCATTAAAAGCAAATACACTCTTCACAAGAGATAAGGATTATATCGTCAAAGATGGCCAAGTTATCATTATTGATGAATTCACGGGACGAATGATGCATGGTCGACGTTATTCTGATGGTCTACACCAAGCAATCGAAGCAAAAGAAGGGGTTGAAATTCAACCAGAAAACCAAACTCTTGCCTCTATCACGTTCCAAAACTATTTCAGAATGTATCCAAAATTAGCAGGTATGACCGGTACAGCTATGACAGAAGCTGGCGAGTTTGATGATATTTATCATTTGGCCGTTGTTGAGATTCCAACAAATAAAGTTCCTCAACGCAAGGATGAAAATGACGTTATTTATCGCACTGCTGATGAAAAATACGAAGCCATTATTGAAGATGTCAAACAAGCTCACGCGAAAGGACAACCTGTTTTAATTGGTACAGGCTCAATTGAAAAATCTGAAATTTTAGCAGACTTAATGAGGAAAAAGACATCCATTCCTTTCAATGTACTCAACGCACGCCATCATGAACAAGAAGCTAAAATCATTGCACAAGCAGGTGCTCCTGGAGCTGTTACAATTGCAACGAACATGGCTGGTCGTGGGACAGACATTCAATTGGGCGGCAATGTTGAAATGCTCTTAAAAGAAGCCCTTGAGAAAAATCCAACAGCCGATAAAGAAACGCTTTTAAATCAAATCAAAGCAGATGTACAAAAGAAAAAAGAACAGGTTTTAAATGCTGGTGGACTTTTTGTTTTAGGTTCTGAGCGACATGAAAGTCGTCGTATTGACAACCAGTTAAGAGGTCGTTCAGGTCGTCAAGGCGACCCTGGATTATCTCGCTTCTATGTATCATTAGAAGACGATTTAATGCGTATATTTGGTGCAAATCGCATTCAAAACCTTTTGCCTAAATTAGGATTAAAGAGAGGTGAGCCAATCACACATAACTTCATTACAAAAGCACTTGCTGTTGCTCAAAAGAAGGTAGAAACATACCACTTTGACGTTCGTAAAAACCTGCTTAAATTTGATGATGTTATGAACGATCAAAGAAAAGCTATTTATGAACAACGCAAAGAACTTATGCTTTCTTCTTCTGTTTCCGACACATTAGCAGAAATGCGTCTAGATACCATTCAAAATGTAATCTATGATTTGGCACCTGAACGCTCTAACCCTGAAGATTGGAATGCCAATCTTTTGTCAAAAGAAGTTGCTAGAGTTTTTGCAATTGATGTTCCATTTTCATCATGGGTGAAGGAACCAGGTATCACCCCAGGGGCAATGGTTGAAAGAGTAGACACCCTCCTTCATAAAGATATTGAAACAAAAATGAGCATGCTTCCAGAAGATATTAAAAACAACTTAGAAAAAAGTATTCTCATTCAAGTTATTGACCAAATGTGGAAAGAACATTTGCAAACGCTTGACTTTATGAAAACAGCTATTAATCTTCGTGCCTATGGACAAAGAAATCCTTTAAATGAATATAAAAGAGAAGCCTTTATTTTATTTGAAACTCTTTTAAATAAAGTCAGAGAAAAAGTAACAGAATTAATCTGTCATATGCAATTACAAATACAGGCTCAATCCTCTGATGACATAAAAGAAAGTCATCCGCATCCGGTTAATCCAACAACAGAGGACCCATTTTCAACTCCTGAAGGGCAAATTTCAAGAAATGCACCTTGTCCTTGTGGATCTCAAAAAAAATATAAACACTGTTGTGGTGCCATTAAAAATTAAGGAGACAAACATGAAAAAACAAGAACAAACTGGTCGTTCAATGATTGAAATTCTTGCCGTTCTAGCCATTATTGGTGTTTTGTCAATCGGTGGCCTTGCAGGATATAGCTTATCTGCCCAGCGTATCCAAATAAATAACATTATGGACATTGCAACAAAATTCTCAGCAAAAGGCGTTGGTGGAAGAACTTTTAACTCTTTGGCAGCGGCTGGACTTGAAAAACCGAATGGGATTGACATGGTTTTAGATGAAGCAGGAAACGTTTGTTTGAAAGATTTTCCTAGAACTACACCAAAAGACCAACGTATGTTCGCAGCTTTTAAGGCACAAGCGAGTAGTTATGTTGTTCCAACTGATTCTTTCGCACTCCCTGGACATACTTGCAGTCTTGTTTTATCATTTTCAAGAAGAATTGATTAACTTTTCTTTTAAGGGATAAAAAATACAAATTATATCTCATTAGTAATATTGTATTTTTTTATTGAAGTTTCTAAAAAGAAGGTATACAATTTTACTATCGAGGGATAAAAAAAATAGGAGAACCATGAAAAAATACAAATATATAACCGTTTGGGCTGGTGCTGCACCAACAATTTCAGCTTGCCATCATAAACCTATGCATGAAATTGGACAAATCCTTGCTCAAAATAAGATTACGATGGTTTATGGAATTGGTGATGAAGGGATGATGGGCGCAGCATTCCAAGGTGTCAGAAGTAAAAAAGGAAAAGTAAAAGGCATTACCACCCCAAAACTTTTAGAATTACAATGCAAAGATCCAGACTTATTCCAAAAGGGGGAAATTGAGGTTGTCGATTCTTTAAATGAACGCAAGCGTAAAATGATGGAACTTGGCGAAGTTATTTTAGCTGGCCCTGGGGGATGGGGAACATTAGATGAAATTTCTAATTTTGCCGTACTCATCCAAACAGGAGAAATCAAAAAGAAACCTCTCATCTTTTTAAATTTTAATAATTTTTGGGCTCCTTTTGGTGAATTAATTTTTAACATGCTTCAAGAAGGAACACTTAATCAAGATAAGGTAGATTTTATTGATTTTGCAAATTCACCTGAAGAACTATTTGACGTTATCGAGAAAGTCCAAATAAGATTAGATGCTGCAAAAAAAGCAAAACAGAAAAAATAGGGGTAAAAAATGAAATTCAGATATCTTGTCACTTTGTTATTTTCAGTTATTTGTTTTTCAACAATCTCAATTGCATCCTCTGAAGGTTTAAATGCATATAATGCTGGAATGAACGCCTACAAAAGACAAGAATATCAAAATGCCGTTTATGCATTTGAGCATGCTGTTAATATCGATCAAAACCTTTACAATGCTTGGTGCATGCTTGGATTATCTTATATTTTAAATGATGAACCTCAAAAAGGAGAAAAAACTTATTTAAAGGCAATTGATGCCTTCCCTAATGAGTGGAAGGCTTATTCTTTACTGGCTGAATTCTATGAAAGTCAAGATGAACATGAAAAAGCATTAATATACTATCGTAAAAGCATGGAATTAATGCCTGAAAAAGAATCAAAAAATTATCAAAATAAAATTTCAAATATTCAAAAAGAACAAGCTGAAAGTTGGGTTGTATCCGAAGCAGAAAAAGAAAAAATACTCTCAAACATTATCGTTCCACTTGATAAAAATATCTGGAGAACGGCTCTTGTTGAAAAAAAAGAAACAGCAGTTCATGTCGTTTATGCTTTAAAAACTGAAAATTTTCGTTCAGGAAAATGGAGCAGAATTCTTGATATGACCTGTACATATACATCCAAACAAGATACAGCTAACTTTAACAAAATCAATGAATGGATGGCTTCAACATATAGAAAAAGCAATGCAGACATGGATACAATTGAAAAAACATCCACCTCGCGCCTTTATGAAAGTATTATACATGATAAAAAATTAAATATTTTGGGATACATCACACCAGCAAAAAATGGTTTTTGTATTTACCAATTTATGTATAAGAAAAAAATATCCGCCAAAGAAAAAAGTAAGTGGATGCAACATCTCAAAAAAATAACTGTTAGAAAATTTTAAATAGGTCATTACGATGGGTTTTTTAGGTATCATTGCTATTTTAGGATTATGTTTTTTAATTTCAAATAATCGAAAAAATATTAATTATAGAACGGTTTGTGTTGGTCTTACATTACAATTCTTAATCGCATTTTTTATTTTAAAAACGAGCATCGGACAAGCCACATTTAAAGCCCTTGGAAATGGGATTCAAAAAATTTTGAATTTTGCTGTTGAAGGGGGAAATTTTGTTTTCGGCTTTTTAACAGATAGACCGCAAACATTAGTTGAGGTCCTTGGCGAAGGGGCAAATTTTGTTTTTGCACTTACCCTAATTCCTGTTCTTATATTCGTTATGGTACTGGTCAATATTCTCTATTATTGGGGAATTATGCAAAAAATTATTCTTGTCTTTGGAAAAGGCATGTACAAATTGATGAACATTACTGGGGCAGAAGCAATTTCAAATATAGCAAGTGCATTTATTGGGCAAGTTGAAGCACAAATGCTTATTCAACCTCATTTAAAAAAGATGAGTCTATCTCAACTTTTAGCCTCTATGACAGGCTCATTGGCTTGTATCTCTGGAAGTATTATGGCAGTTTATATTGGAATGGGTGTTCCAGCTGAATATCTGCTTGCTGCCAGTTTTATGGCAGCTCCAGGCGCTCTTGTTGTTTCAAAAATTATTTATCCTGAAGAAAAAAAGATTTCTCAAGAACAAGAGGTTACTTTAAGTAAAGATGTTTCATCTATTAATTTAATTGATGCCATTGCACAAGGCGCTTCAACAGGGTTAAAAGTTGGAGCAAATATTATAGCAATGATTATTGGATTAATTGCTCTTATTGCTCTATTTAATTACTGTTTAGGTTTGTTTGGCTCTTTCCTTGTTCATGTGTTGAATGTTCCTGCTCAAATTGGGGTTTTAGATATTCAAAATCTTTCATTAAGTGGATTACTTGGACTTTGTTTTTCAGGTTTTGCTTTTATTTTAGGCGTTCCTGTTTCTGAAATTTTCACTGTTGGGTCTTTGATGGGAGAAAAGCTCGTTTTTAATGAATTTATTGCCTATCTTCACATGACAAGTATGGATACCCAACTTTCTCCAAAGGCGCTTATTATTGCCTCATTTGCATTGTGTGGTTTTGCTAACTTCGGATCTATCGCCATGCAAATTGGAGGAATCGGAGAATTAGCTCCTGAACGCAGAAAAGACCTTGCAAAACTTGGTTACAAGGCCTTGGTTGCTGGAACGTTAACATCCTATATTTCTGCAGCTATTGCTGGGTTGTTGCTTTAGTTTTTTGCCATCCTTCACTGGCTCGACTGATATAATCTGTATATTGACCTTTTCTTTGTGACGGAATGGCTTTTCGCCCTAAAACAACATCTTTAGTTCGTCCAGTAATAACGGGCTCTCCCCAAGGATATTTTTTTTCAAAAGAATAGGCCAAATCAGCCATTAATCTAGCCTCCATATAAGTACCTCCATCAGGGAAAACAAATTTTAAATCTTTTTTAAATTTTCTTCTTATACAATCAAAAATTGTAACATGCTCTTTTAAAACAAAACCAGTTCCATTTAAAATATTTGAAAATGACTGAAAGGCAATTGGATTTTTCCACCCCCCACCAAATAGAATAAAATTTGTTGGTAAATAGTCTATATTTTCAATATGATTTAAAGAAAAAGCTGCCACATAACCAGAAAAATAAGACAATGTAAACAGTGTATCAACAAAACTTTTTTCATCATGAATAGAAATAATATCATCCAAATGGTACAACGTTGGATCAGCTGATTTTGGAATAGGTAATTCTAAATAATTTTTTCCGTCACGAGTTCTCACTGATTGATAAAAAAGTCTTTCAAGCAATTGCATATCTAATTGCCCTTTCAACCCCCAAAAACCATCTTTATCGAACGGAATATTTTTATATTCTCGAACAACTTTATCACTAAACTCATTAAAAGGACCGGCATCAAACCCTAAAAGAACTTTTCCATTTAAAATAAGAGCTAAATTTGATGTATTTCCTGCATTATAAAAAAATGCGTCCTTTAAGCCCATTTGAGAAGCCATATGCTCATTATGAGGAGGAATTAAAGGGGCTCCTTCTCCATCAAAAAAAACATCATCAGAGCGAAAATCATAAACAACAGGAATACCTAACAAATCAGAAAGCATTTGACCTGACCCCATTTGTAATGTATAGGCCGGCAATTCACTCGTTGCAACACTGGGGGGATTATGATCTAATGTTTGACCATGGAAACCAACCAAATCAATATCATTTGCCTTTAGTGATTCTTGAATAAGTAATTCTTGAATAGATGATTTTATCCACTTGATGTAATTGTCATGTGTTTTTAAAAAAAACGAATCGTTTTTTAAATTTTCAGACAATATCTCGCGATTCTTTATTCTTTTTTTTAAGATTAAAATATTTTTTTGTAATGATACTGAAATTTTTTTGCTTAAAAAAGCAAGATCATTCATTCTTCCATTTTTAAATTCAGTTAAGACAATATCACATCCGTCCAATGAATTTCCAGTCATTACACCAATTATTTTCATTTTCAATAACTCCCTTTTTTATTTTGCTATTATTTATTTCTTTTTGCAATAAAAAGTGTATATTTTATTCGTTATTTTCAATAGACCAATTATTTTGAGACAATTCCCAAATGCTTGGAGAATAAGGCTTCCAAAAGGTATTTTCTTGATAAAGAGCATAAATAACTCCCTCACTTCCATTTAACAATTCTTTTAAAAATATGTCTCCATTTAAACTAATTGTTTTTCCATTTTGTAAAGCGTCTAAAATATTTTCATCTGTAATTTTTCCCATTTGAATTTTCCTTTCATATTATATAAAAAAAATAAAATAATTCTTCAATTTTTACATAAAACTTTATGTAACACATTTTATGTGTGGTGTCAATTTAAAAAATCAAGTTTACAAATTCATTTTTTTTGATATAATAGGCTTATGATAAAAGAAGGAACCCATCACTTTAACTTATTGAAAGTAAAAAGACTAAAATTAGGTCTTTCGCAAAGTGCTCTTGCCAAAAAGATTGGAGTGAGCCAACAGCATTGGGATCGTTATGAAAAAGGGTATCCCATTCCTTTGGACAAAGTTATTTCCATCTCAGATCTTTTAGGTATTTCAAAATGGGCCCTTTTACCTCCAGAATTTACACCTCAATCAATAGGATATCTGAATAAAACCCTTTTGAGTGAAATTATTATTTCAATAGAAAATCTTATAATTGAAAAAAAACTTCAATTTTCACCAGAAAATAAAGCAAGACTTATTATTTTACTTTATGAGAAATTATCAAAACGCTCATCAAATGATAATATTCAACAAAATATCCGTTCTTTGATTGCAGATTTTTCATTAGATCAATCAGCTTAAGAGTTTTTCATGACACCCACTGACGAAATAAATCTACTGTTCCAACAAGCAGTTATTGCAAATTCAAATAAAAAGCCTCTCAATAAAGTAAAATTATTTTCAATTTCTACTTTGGCTCCATTTGTTATATTTGTATTGTTTAGTTTTCCACTCTATAATCAAACAAAAAAAGCAGAAAGAGCCTTAAATGAAACAGCTCAAATGGTTGTTTACGATACCACCATATCAAATCAAGAAAAAATTGTATTAAGAAAATTGGTTAAACAACTTGCTGAAAAAGAACACAGACACGTTAATAGTATCCATGCCGAATTAAGACACCGATTCAACTATCGCTCCTATCATCATCTTGATCAAAGAACATACAATAAGGTGAAAAATTATTTAAGTTTTCGTTTAAGTATGTAAACGTTATTTCCCTTTTTGCCACCGTCTTAAATATTGATAAAATTTTTGTCTGTCACGTGAATGTTTAAGCTTCGCATCAATAAATCCATTATAGTGCCGTCTTAATGCAACTTTAGGAAAGTCTGGAATGTCAATTTCAACAGTTTCACCTATTTTAATTTGTCTGAGCGCAGGCTCAAAACATTTTTTATTAATAAATTTATGTAATGAACGCTCAATTAAACAAAAATTTGATACGTGATTCGTTCCACCACCAGACAATGGTAAAATGTGATGCACATCAAAACCATGTGGAATTTTTCCTCTTTTGGCACGTTCTAAATTAATTACATCTTTATACTGATCTAAATATCCTTTTCGATATAACCATTTTACAAATTTTTGATTCATATTGCGCCTGTCAAATTCTTTTCTCAAAGCTTTTGTGACGGCAGGTGGTTGTAATGTAAATTGAAGTGCCATTGTTACCCCGCTTTCAATGTTAAAATTTCAGTTTCTTTTTGAAACAGATATAATAAAGTACGCAAAGCTTTTCCTCTTTCACTTTGCAAATTTGGATCTAGTGTTAAAATTGTCTTTGCATCCTGAGCAGCTGTTGCAAGCAACTGATAGTGCATAGCCAAATCTGCCATCTTAAAAACAGGCAAACCACTTTGACGCACCCCTAACAACTCCCCTGCTCCACGCAATCTCAAATCTTCTTCAGCAATCACAAACCCATTTTCACTTTCACGCATAACTTTTAGTCTTGCAATTGCTGTTTCTGACAATTTTTTACCATGCAATAATAAGCAAATGGATTTACTTCCACCTCTGCCAACTCGTCCTCTTAATTGATGAAGCCCAGCTAAACCAAATCGTTCTGCCCCCTCAATTACAATTACACTCGCCGTTGGAACATCCACCCCTACTTCAATGACTGTCGTGGAAACAAGAACATCTAAATCACCTGATTTAAATTTTTCCATCACGGCATCTTTCTCTATCCCTTTCATTTTCCCATGAACAAGACCAACACGATCTTTAAAAATTTCTTTTAAAGAATCAAATCGTTTTTCTGCAGCAATTAAATCCATCTTTTCAGATTCTTGTACCAATGGACAAACCCAATACACTTGAACTTTTTCAGAACTATTTTTAATTTTATGAAAAAGTTTTTCCATTACTTCTTGAACTTTTTCACTAGAAATAACTTTCGTTTCAACCGGAATTCTATTCTTTGGTTTTTCATCTAAAAGCGAAATATCCATATCCCCATACGTTGTCAAGGCCAGAGTCCTTGGGATTGGAGTCGCCGTCATAACAAGCAAATTCACCCCTTTTTGCTTGCGTGTTAATGCTAAACGTTGTTGAACACCAAATTTATGTTGCTCATCAATAACCACCAAACCTAGTTTTTGATATTCAACATCTGTTGTAAAAACAGCATGTGTTCCAATTAAAATATCAATTTCTCCAGATTTTAATTTTTCCAATATTAAATTTCTTTTCTTTCCTTTTTCACGGCCCGTAAGCAACGCTACGGACACATCTATCCCCTGCAACATTTTTTCAAAAGATAAAAAGTGCTGTTGAGCTAAAATATCCGTTGGGGCCATAATCACACCTTGATAACCAGAATCTACAGCCATCAGTAAACTTGCCAACGCAACAACCGTCTTTCCACTCCCCACATCCCCTTGGAGTAATCGTATCATTTTATCTGAAGACATCAAGTCATTTCTAATTTCTTGTATAACACGCATCTGCGCACCCGTCAGTTCAAAAGGGAGTCGTTTTAAAACCTCTTCTTCATAATTTTTAATTTTTTCAAAACAAATTCCCTTTTGCCGTTTATGATGCGATCTAGCTAAAAAAAGCGCCAACTGGTTTGCTAATAATTCATCATAGGCCAATCGTTTTCTAGCATTTGATGTGGGCAATAAATCATAAGAGCTTTTAGGATGATGAGATTTTAATAAAGATGTCTTCCAATCTTGAAACCCTTGTTTTTTCATAAAAGGCAAATCTTGCCATTCAGGCAAATTTGGTAAACAAGCTAAAGCCTGAGAAATTGATTTTGAAAGCACCTTACCAGACAACCCAGCTGTTAAAGGATAAATTGCTTCATATTCTGGAATTTCTTTCAGGTCATTCACAATATAATCAGGATGAAGCATCCCTAATTTTCCAGCAAATTTTTCTATTTTCCCTGATATAAAATACGTTTTACCAACACACAGTTTTTTAGATAAATAATCAGCATGATAGTTGAAAAATACCAGTTCAAAATCACAACTATTAAAAGAGCCTTGAATTTTATAAGGAATATTTTTTTTAGGTGGTTTAATATGTTTTTCAACTAAAAAAGGAATTGTACCTAACTGTCCCAGTCGAATTTCAAACTCATTTTTATACAGGGGACGATAATTCACCCCTGATGGTAATGAAAACACAACATCAACAATATAGGGCCCACATAAGGATTCTATTAATTTTGATGTCTTTGGACCTACCCCATTGATTTGAGATACCTGACGAAACAAACCATTCAAACTCTCAGGACGCATCAAAAAGCCTTTTATTTTTTCTTTTTAACTTTTTTCTTGGAACTTTTAAAAGGTCTCTGAGGCTTCACAACCTGACCATTTGGCATTTTTATTGTTCCATCACGATAAATAACAGATTTAAAAATGTCTTGTTTTTCAAACCGTTTCAAAACCTCACTACAACGCATTAAAGACTTTTTCTTTTGTTCTTGAAAAGCCTTCAACTTTGCTTTTGCATAAACATTTAAAGCCTCTTTTTCTTCTTTTTCAGTTTTGAGTGGATTTGCAATAATTCGACTTGCAATCATTTCATAATTTTTAAGTTGATCTGTATCCACCTGGCAGGCAAGCGCAACACCAGCAGAAATTCCCAACTGTTCAGTCAGAGAAACTCCTTTTGCAGTCCGACTGGCTGTCATCCCCTCTAAAGGCATCATTAATACAAAACCAAAGCAAAAAAGAACCAAGATATTTTTTTTCATTGCTTTTCATCCTTAAAAATTCTATACTGTATCCATCTATAGTTATGTTTTTTAACATATTTAAAACCTATTTTCAAGGGGAATTTAATGCTCAGTGGCCCATCTTTTGTTCCTAAAGAACCCCAGAATGCCCTTATTCTATTTCATGGATACGGTGCTGATGGTGAAGATTTATTTACATTGACGACTGAATTGAAAAAACACTTTAAAAATATGGCGTTTTTTGCGCCTAATGCACCTACAATAACTTTTGGGGGTGGGTACGAATGGTTTTCATTAGATGACTATTTTTCAAAACCAGAACTTGATATTGATTATTTAAAAATTCTTGAAACAAGAGCTATTGAAAAACTACCTATTGTTGAAGAATATATATCTCAAATTGAAAATCAACTAAACATCAAAAGAAACCACATTTTCATTGCAGGATTTTCCCAAGGGGGTCTTATTGCTGCTCAAACAGCTTTCAAATCAAACACTTGCTTCAATGGGCTTATTTTAATGTCTCCTGTTCCAATGGCAAGTATTGAAAGCACTGCAAAAAAAACGCCCATATTGTTAACAAGAGGTTTACAAGATACGGTTATCCCCCCTCAAGCAGCTCAATTAGTAAAACCATTATTAGTAAGAAACAATTTTTCTGTAACCGAATCAAATGATTCCCTTCTAGGACATGGCATCAGCTCACAGCACGTTGAAGCCTTGATTCAATTCATTCAAAAGCATATTAAAAATTAATTTATCGGAGTAACTTATGTCAAAACCTGAAATAAAAAAAGTTAACATTGTTGAAGCCTACAAACGCATGTGGCCATTTGTTAAGCCCTATTGGTTTCGTTGCCTTTTAGCGACATTAATTACACTCCCAATCGGCGCTCTGGATGCTGTTATTGCTTTAGCTCTCAAACCTTTTATGGATACTGTTGTTATTGAACAAAATGGAGCAACACCTTTTAATTTACCTTTATATGTCATCCCTGTTTTTATTATTGTATTCACATTGTTTCAATCGGCACTTGAATATGGTTCAGCTTATTTAAGCACTTGGACTGGTGGTAAAATTACGCAAGGAATGAAAAAAAAGCTTTATGAAAAATTATTAACATTAGATGCATCATTTTTAGATAATGCTTCTTCTGGTCTTATTGTGACACGATTTGACTCAGATGCCAATACAGCTTGTTCAGGTCTTTTAAATAATGTTAAAACCTTTACAACAAGAATTTTCTCTTCCTTAACTTTAATTGGGGTTTTGCTTTACACCTCTTGGCAACTTGCTATTATTGCTATTATTGTTCTTGGTTTTTCACTTTACCCTGTAACAAAGATTAGAAAACGTATCAAAAAAATTGTTGCTCAAAGCGTCATTGTTAACGGACAAGTTTTAACAGCTTTCAATGAAACATTTGCTGGCAGTAAAACGATTAAGTCATACAATTTACACACATATCAACGTAAAAAATTCTTTGACATTTTAACACAAAGCTTCAAACTTACCATTAAAAACACACAACGTACAGCCTGGCTTTCCCCTGTTATGCATATGATTATTGCGACTGGAATGGCAGGGGCTATTTGGTATGGAAGCTATTTAATCAAAAGCAAAACCATTACAGCTGGTGATTTTGTTGCATTCATGACGGCCATGTTAATGCTTTACACCCCAATTAAAAATATTGGGAAAAATTTCAACGCTGTTCAACTCTCCTTAATGGCAATTGAACGTGTATTTGAAATGATTGATATGCCAGTTGCTATTAAGGAAGAAGAAAAAGCAGCCTCCATTCAATCATTGGAAAAAGAAATCTCATTTAAAGATGTTTCGTTTTCTTATACTGAAGAAAAGACCATCTTAAAAAATATCAATTTAACCATTCCTAAAGGACAAACAATTGCCTTAGTTGGAAATTCAGGAGGTGGAAAAACAACCGTTGTCAGTTTAATTCCAAGATTTTATGATGTAACAAAAGGAGCTATTGAAATTGATGGTAAAAACATTAAGGATATCAATTTAACCTCTTTAAGAGACAAAATTGCTGTTGTTTTTCAAGACAATTTTTTATTCTCTGGCACAATTTTAGACAACATCTTACTTGGGAAACTTGATGCAACAAAAAAAGAAATTGATAGAGCTGTTAAAATGGCTTGCCTAGATGAATTTATCGCCTCACTTGATAATGGATTAAAAACAGAAATTGGCGAAAGAGGTGTTCTTCTTTCAGGAGGACAAAAACAACGCATTGCAATTGCAAGAGCCTTTTTAAAAAACGCACCTATTGTTATTTTAGATGAAGCAACTTCAGCACTCGACAACAAATCTGAAGCCATTGTTCAACAAGCTATTGATAATTTAATGAAAGATAGAACGGTGATTGTTATTGCGCATAGATTATCCACCGTTCAAAATGCAAATAAAATTGTTGTTATTAATTCAGGTGAAATTGTTGAAACAGGCACTCATCAAGAATTACTAGATAAAAAAGAAGCTTACTATACCCTTTATCAAGCCCAATTTAAACATAAAGTAGCCTAAAAAAGGAGGCAAAAATGTACTATAGTTTATTTGAAGTTTTTTCAATTGGAATTGGTCCTTCTAGCTCTCACACTGTGGGACCGATGAAAGCTGCTAAACGCTTTACTGAAAATTTAATAGCACAAAATAAACTTCAACAAACCACAAAAGTAAAAACAACCCTCTATGGATCTTTAGCATTAACTGGGGTTGGGCATGGTACATTAAACGCTGTTATTTATGGTTTAGCAGGATTTGAAGCTGCAGAAATTGATTTAACTTTAAATCCATTAGAAACAATAAAATCAACAAAAACACTTTGTCTTGGCAATCAAAAAAATATCCCCTTCATATTTGATAAAGATATTCTTTTGGAAAAAGAAACATTTTTAAAAGAACATTCAAATGGACTTAAATTTGAAGCTATCAATGCAGACGGGAAAACCATTTTTGAGGAGACTTATTTTTCTGTTGGAGGTGGAACCATTGCAAGGCAAGATGAAATTAAGAATAGAATTGCTCGTTCACAATACAATGTTCCTTATCCTTTTGACAGTTGCGCCGAATTGATTGAATTAACAAAAAAACACAATATGACAATCGATCAAATTGTCATGCAAAATGAAGAAGCTATTCGTCCGTTTAAAGAAATCAGAGAGGGCATGTATAAAATTCATCAAATTATGCAAGATTCTATTGATGCAGGGATTCATCACAAAGGTGAATTACCTGGGGGATTAAATATCAAACGAAGAGCGCCTCAAATATACAAACGATTAAAAGAAAATTTTCTTCAAAATGATGCCGATCCATTAATGGTGATTGACTGGATTAATTTATGGGCTTTTGCCGTTTCTGAAGAAAATGCCTGTGGGGGAAAAATCGTGACAGCTCCAACAATGGGTTCTTCTGGGATTATTCCAGCCGTTATGCGTTACTATCAAAGATTTGCTGCCCCTAAATCACCTTTTCAAGTCGAGATTGGAAATGGCATTTTCTTATTAACAGCATCAGCTATTTGTTCACTTTATCGCACAAATGCTTCTATTTCTGGCGCTGAAGTAGGCTGTCAGGGTGAAGTTGGTGTTGCCTGCTCAATGGCTGCAGCCGGTCTAACAGCAGCAATGGGTGGTGATCCAAAACAAATCGAAAATGCTGCAGAAATTGCAATGGAACATAATTTGGGTTTAACATGCGATCCAATAGCTGGACTTGTTCAAATTCCTTGCATCGAAAGAAATGCTATGGGGGCAACAAAAGCTGTTAATGCAGCAAGACTTGCTTTACGTGGTTCTGGAGAACACATTGTCAGCTTAGATAGCGTTATTAAAACAATGTATGAAACAGGAAAACATCTCAATAGCATGTATAAAGAAACCTCTCTTGGTGGCCTTGCAGTTAACGCTCTTACTTGCTAATAAAAAATTATTGACAGAAAAATAATTTTCTGTTATACTCACTCCATTATTAATTAAATTATGGAGCTCTAATGGATTTACACCAAGATAAAAGAAATATAACAATTCGTGAACTTTGCACAGACATATCAAACTTTTTTGAGGTAACACCTATTCACATTTTCACAAACTCTTTGCTCGAAAAAAGGCTCGACACGCACAAAAAAACAGCTGGAAGGAATATTGTTCTACTTGTATCCAATGGTGTTGAAGAAGCGCAAACAAATATAACCCCTTCACGTGTGAATAACTCTATACGCATTTTAAACCACTACAACTTAAATGATTCCCACGTTGTTAAATTAGGGCATGATAGAAGTCAATTGATATACAATGACGTTGTCAATTTCATCAACAGAAAAACAAATCAAGAATTGCCTCCTCATTCTCAAGCAACATTGCTTTCACATACAAATTACCCTTCTGATCAAGCTATATTAGAACAGATTCAAAATGTTATTCGAAACAAAAAAGAACCTCAATTTGTTACAGCTTTTCTGAGTTCAACTTTTTTAACACAAACAGGAACTTTAAATCAAAATGCATTACCTATTTCTAATTTAATTGAAAATTTAAATGGCTCAGGAACACTTTATCTTTTAACATCAACTCATGAATTAGCTCAAAAAACAAAAGAAGCAAGTTCAAATACATTTAAAACACACATTCAACCAATTGTTCCCCTTCTTGTTGCAGCTGAATTATTAAGACATTCAAAAAATCATAAAATATCTGTTCAAGAACCAATTGATTGGAGAAGAAATCATAAAGATAAAATTGATTTTTCTTGTTTAGCTAGAATATATCACGGCCACAACAGATAACTTTTTAAGAGATTTTATATTTTTCACTCAAAAACAAGAGCGCTTTTTTAAGCGCTCTTGTTTTTATTCTCTACTTTAAATTCTTTAATGTTTGAAACATAATATCAAAAAAACTTTTTTCATTCACCTTTCGAATAACATTTACCAAGAACCCTTCATCATCAATAAGAGTTTTACCCCTTGTATTTGTTAAATCAATTTTAAGTGGTATCTTTTCTTGAACAAAAATCGATGGCTCAATTAAATATGCCATCGCAACGGCATCATGTATAGCTCGGACAGGGTCATTCTTGTTTTTTCGTAATGCCCCATAATCTAAAACATCCTCTGGTCCCACAGTTGCAAGCATATCAGCAACAGATATGCCCATCCAACCAATAGAACGTAACTTTTTATCAATTTCACCATTATATAAAATTTTTCGTGTTACGTCCAACCCTATTAAATTAATCTGTTTTATCTTAGAACTCAAAACTTGATGAACAGCTTCTGGATCAGTGGCAAAATTATATTCTGCATAAGTTTTACCTCCATCATATGAAATATTGCCAAATCTGTTGTGAATATGTTCTTTAAAAACACACCCACCCATAATTGTTAAACTAGGTATATTTGTTGCTATTAATGAATTTCTTTTTAAAGCATGCGCTATATTTGTTTGAGGAGCCAATGCACACAAATGAATATTTGATTGACTACTATACAAATCACTCAAAAAGTCAGAAGCACTTACAGAGGATATATTTCCTTTTAAACAGGGCCAATAAGATGTCCCATCCATCCCAGAATATCCAAAAACATCTTCAAGCGTCACATGTTTTTGTTTTAATGGTTTAGTTGCACCTTTATAAATTGGAATATCTTCTCTTTTTGCTAATGAGAGTATTTTGCAAGCGTTTTGTAATGTTTTATCAACACCAACATTTCCTGCAACAACCGAGAGTGCCTTTACCTTAATATTTTCAGCACCCAACGCCATCAAAATAGCAAGCGCATCGTCTTGTCCTGGATCGCAATCAATTACAATTTCTTTTATGCTCATTTATTTACCGCAAAATAAAATCAACTCGTTCTTTGAATGATAAATTTTTAGGGTAAGAATCTATTTCTTTTAAAATATGGACTAACCCTTTTTGATTCGCTATTTGAATTGCTAACCCTGGACGAGCGTTTAACTCTAACATCATAGGACCCAGCTCTTTATCCATCACAATATCAGCTCCCAAATATCCAAGACCTGTCATATCATATCCTTTTGAAGCAATTTCCAAATGTGTACGCCAATCAGGAACTTTTAATGTTAACAGGTCAGCCCCTGTATCTGGATGATATGAAATAGGCATATTATGTTGAACAGCTGCCAAAGCTTTCCCTGTTTTAATATCGATACCGACACCAACAGCTCCTTGGTGCAAATTGGCTCGCCCTCCTGATTCTTTTGTTGCAAGTCGCATCATAGCAATAGCTGGATATCCCTTATAAACAATAATACGCACATCTGGAATCCCTTGAAAGCTATAATCTTTAAATTGATCTGAAAAAGAAACAACCTCCTCAATAATTGCTTCATCATATTGACCACCCAAACTATATAATCCACTTAATACATTTGAGATGTGTTGGTAAACTTCTGTGAATTTTATAACTTTATTTGAAGCCGTTCTAAAATGATTTTGTGTGTAATGTTTAATAACTAAAACCCCTTTACCCCCGCTTCCATGAGCTGGTTTTATGACAAATCCTTTCCATCCTTTTACCATTTGAAGAAAATTTTTCACTTCATACTGCGCTTTTATAACACCTATTAATCTTGGCGTTTGAATCCCAACCGTTGTTGCCAACTCTTTTGTTTTTACCTTATCATCAACCAATGGATATAATCGTCTTGAATTATGTAATCCAATAATTGAAAAATTACGATAATTCATATTTAAGACACCTGCTTTTTTCAAAGCCCAAGGAGATGCAAACATTCTAAAAAATTTAAACATTTCCCCCTCTTTTATTTGTTTTTTTCAGTTTTTTTTTACTTTTTACCAAAGGAGCAAAACGTTTCAATTCCGTAAGTCTATATCCTGTATATATTCCAAGCAACATAATTAAAAAGAGAATAACAACATTTAACTCATTAAAAGCAAATGTAATATGTCTAATTGACTCATTTACAATCACAAAATAAATTACAATTGCAGCAAACAAACTGTATAACATTTCTTTAAATGCATTTTTAAAACCTTCTTCCTCCCAAATAATAGACCCTCTTTCAATAACCCAAGCTATAATAATAATTGGGAAAAAGAGTGCTGAAGAAGCGACTTGCCAATCAAATTGATAACCCAAAATAGCAAATATTTGAATAAGTAATATCACAAAAACAACAACAGCAGAAATACGTGGAACAAGCAATAAATTCAAGCGTGATAAACACATTCGAATAAATAAACCAACACCAACAACAATACTAAAACAAATCAATCCTTTTAAAAATCCAGTTTCAACCAAAGCCATAGAAATCAACATTGGTGTAAACGTCCCCATTGTTTTAATGCCTATTACATTTCTTAAAATAACAACGACTAAAATCGCCAAAGGAAAAACCATCAACCATTTGAGTGCATTTTGCTGTTCGAGGGGCAAATTATAAACAGAATAAGAAAAAAAGTTTTCAATATCTGCATTTTTCGATCTATGTTTTGCCATACTAAATGAAGAATTAAGCGATTTTAAAACAGAATATTTTATTGAAGAATCCCCTCCTCCGATAACATCTACCAAAGAAGCATTGCCTTTTTGAAATACAATAAAATCTGCAGGCAAACCTGTTTTCCCTGTTTCGATATTATAAACATACCATTTTTTTTCATTTAAGTTATAAGCCTCTATCATCACATCAGCTGTAACCGATTTTTTCCCTTCAACTAAATGAACACCTCTAATGACTCTGGCTGGTATATTTTCAAGCGCCAACAGATCGACAATTTTTTCTGCTTTTTCTTTTAATTTAGTTCTTTTAGGTAAAAAAGACTGAACAAGTTCTGTTGCCTCCTCATTATTTAAAAGTGCAATAATTTTTTGCGCATTATCCCCTTCTTCTTTTTTTGCAACTTGAAGCAATTCTTTAGCAATCATCATTGTTTCATCATCAAACAATGGCTCAACAATTTTTGGTGGATTATTTTCTTTTTTTGCTTTTTTTGCATCAACTGTATCATAAAGCAAAATCCGATAATACACATTTTGTGTCTTTTTTAAATTTTTCCCAACCAACTTGATTGTTCTATCTTTTTTTTGAACAGTATAATTACCCTTTGCAATTGTATTTTCATCCAAAATTTTAAATGTGCCATCCACAATGGGTCGAGAAAAAACAATTTCCACATTTTCAGAGACAGGTTTAAATTTTAAGTTTGCTTCAATTGTCCAAACAGGTGTCTTTTTATCAATCTCCCATGTAAAATTCAAAAAATGTTGTTTGTAATAAATTCCAAAACCAGCATACAAAAGAGAAAAGATTAATCCTACAAATAAACTCCATCTTACAATTGCTAGTTTTTTAAACATGGTATCCTCTTATTAATATAACGTTTTTGAAAGAGCCGTATCAACAATAGCTCTACCTTTTAAAACATTTCGCCCAATTAAACCTTGATAATCAAACTTAGAGCGATCAGCTAAAGAAAATTGTGTTGTTATTTTTTCATCTCCCATTTTAATGGTCATCAGAACAACTATTCTTTCTTCCGATTCTTTTTGTCTTTTTATAGCCGTTTGGCGATAAACTCGTTTTTCAAAATGGTGTGTCTCCCCATTTTTTTTATTCACAACATCAAAAGAAACCCACTTAACTCCTTCTCTTTCAAAAAGATTAATATTTTGAGCATCAATAGAAGATGTCGCAGCCCCCGTATCAATTCTAGATAAAATCGCCTTTTTCATTGGTAAAAAATAAACAGGTTCAACCTCACCAATAATTCCTAATTTATGAGTTTGAGACACCTGTTCTTCTAGAGAGACAGCTGGGACTTTTATTGTTTTAATTGTTTCAATAACTGTTGGTTTTGTTGGCGTTATTTCTTTTTTTTCAACAGCACAAGATGAGCAAATAGCCAATGACAATACTAAAAAAGAACTTAAAAAATGTTTTTTCATTTTTACCCCTTTTATGACATTTTTTTTATATTTTAATAAAAACATACAAAAAGTAAAGCAAAAACTTGCTATTTTTTTTTGAATAAAATATATTCATCATAAACAAAGGAGACGACTATAATGACAGAGAAAAAAAGTGCCATTAAACATATTATTGACGCCTGTTTTTATTCATATAGTGGAATAAAATCTGCCTATAAAAGCGAGATTGCATTTCGCCAAGATATTGCTATCTGCACCTTTTTATTTATTTTTGCACTTATTCTTCCTGTTTCTTTTGTTTATAAGCTACTAATGATTGTTTCTCTTTTCATCATCTTAATTGCTGAACTCATCAATACGGCTATCGAAACAGTTATTGATAGAATTTCAAGTGAAATTCACCCCCTTTCTAAAAAAGCAAAAGATATCGGCAGTGCTATTGTATTCTTTGCATTTTTGCAAATGATTTTTGTTTTTCTAAGTTCACTCATCATAGCTATATTTTAACATTATCTACGTCCTTTATGGCCTTTAGGTCTCTTTGAGGATTTATGTTGTTTATAATGATGATTTTTAATCTTTTTATGATGATTATGTGAAGCAACACCTAAAATGATACCCCCAACCAAAGCACCAATACCTAATGCAGTTATAGCAGCATCAGAAGCATCTGATGAAGTTTGAATATACTTTTCTTGAACAACAATTTTTTCTTGAACTGGTTGATTAACAATGACTGTGGTAGCAGGTTGTGGCTCATTCACGTAAATTGTTTTATAATAACCAGCATGAGCTGGTAATCCTGCCATCATTGTGATTGCTATCAATAAAGAAAAAGCTATTGGTTTATTCACTTTTAACATTTTATTTCTCCTTTATGATTTAAAACTCATTATTCCTAACGAAAAGAAAAATAAAATTGTTCATTTTTTATAGCTTGATATTTATTTTCTATTTATATAACATAAATAAGAAACGAGAACTTAAAATGAAAAAATCACTTTATTTAAATAATATTCAATTAAAAGCTGAGCTTGATCGATGCTTAGGATGCTCGAGTAAACCTTGCAAAATAGCTTGTCCTATCAAATGCGATCCTCATTACTTTATAAAAAAAGCAAAAGAAAATAATTTTAAGGAAGCTGCCACTTCTATATATCAACAAAATCCATTGGGGAAAATTTGTGGACTTGTGTGCCCTGAACATTTATGTATGAAAGCTTGCATTCGTGGGAAAATTGACTTTCCTATTAATATTCCAAAAGTTCAAGCAACAATCATTGAAAAAGCAAACATCAAAGACCCAATTAAAAGCACAAACAAAATCCATAGCCAGGCCCATATTGCAATCATTGGCGCAGGTCCTGCCGGCATTTCAGCAGCAATTACTTTTGCTCAACACGGAATCTCAAGCACTTTATTTGAAGCCGAACCCAACATTGGTGGTGCAATTAATCTCATTCCCGAAGATAGACTACCTAAACAAGTTATTAAAGAAGAATTTTCTTATTTTTCAAATGCAGAACTTATCCATATTTTAACACACAAAAAAATAACCAACCCCCAAGCTCTTTTGAAAAAAGGTTTTTCTCATATTATTATCACAACAGGAGAAGATAAACCTCATTTATTAAATATTATGGGCGAAGAATTTTGTATACCATATCAAGATTATCTTAAATCTCCTAAAACATATTCTCATTTTAATAAGATTGCAATTATTGGAGGGGGGAATGTGGCAGCCGACTGTGCACTTACAGCTAAAAAATTAGGAACAAAAGAAATCGATATTTTCATTCGAAGACGTTCTTGCGATATGCGATTATCTCCTCATCAACAGCTAGAACTTATTCAAGAAGAAATAAGTATCAATCCTCTTTGTTCCCCTGTCGAAATTTTACAAGATAAAAATAAATTTTCACTTAGAGTTATTCTAAATAAAGTAACTGAATCAACTTTTAAATCCAACCCGAATGAAACTCATTTATATACAAACTTTGATGCTGTTATTCGAGCGACTGGCGCAAAATCAAGCATTCAAAAATATGACGAAAATATTTTTTATGCAGGAGACTGCAAAAATGGTTCTTCAAGCGTTGTTGAAGCATTAAGTGATGGCAAACAAGTTGCTCTTAAAATTATAAAATCTCTTTTAAAATAAAAAAAATTCCCTATTTGATAACAAGTAAAAAAAACTTGATGATTTTTTACTTTTTTGTTATATTCACATTAATTTAAAGGATTATATTATGAAATTAAATACGGATGTCACAGGGACTAATTTTAATAATCATGCTTTTCATTCTGAGAAAGATGCAATTTCTCTTGAAAAAAAAGCTCAAGATCTCATTCATTCCTTAACAAAATCATTTTTACAAGAAGCTAATCTTTCACTTTTACATATGCAACAAATATTAAATGATACCTCTTTTTTAAAAGAAAGTGAAAAAACAAGGGTTATTCAATCTATTTTTTTTCAAGCAGCTCATGATTTAAAAGGCCAAGGAACAACGTATGGATACCCACTTGTTACAAAAATTGCATCCCATATCTGCTCTAAAATAAAAAAACAAAAAATTTATTCCAATGAAGATATTTTTTCATTCAAAAAAGATGTATCAAATATGATTGAAGTACTTCAAATGCAACCTAATCAAAAAAATTTAAAATTAGAAACCCACATTTTAAAACAGCTGGAGTGTGATAATGAGTAATATTTTACCTCACATATTGGTCATTGATGATGATACTCGTTTAAGACGATTATTAAAAAAATACTTAAGCGAAAATAATTTTGAAGTCAGTGAAGCAGCCAATGCGCAAGAGGCAAAGTCTCTTTTAAACTTGTTCACATTTTCTATTCTTATTATGGACGTCATGATGCCTGGTCAAAATGGCCAAGAATTAACAAAAGAACTGCGTCAAAATCAGATTAATATTCCCATTTTAATGCTCACAGCAATGGGGGATATTGACAATCGTATTTCAGGTCTTGAGGCTGGCGCAGACGATTATTTACCTAAACCATTCGAACCCAAAGAATTACTCCTTAGAATAAATAATATTTTAAAAAGGCAAATCCAGCAAGAAATCCGAACTGAAATTTTATTTGGCGATTGCAGTTACGATTCAAAAACAGGAAAACTGACAAAAAATAATGCACCTGTTTTATTAACCGGTGCAGAACAAGATTTACTTAAAATCTTAGTTTCAAAAATTGGAAATCCTATTTCAAGAGAAGAAATTGCCCAATCTCTTGAAACAGATAATATCAGAGCAATTGACGTTCAAATTACAAGATTAAGACGAAAAATTGAAACAGATATCAAAAAACCGATTTGTATTCAAACACTGCGTGGGCAAGGTTATATTTTGGTGCCAAGATGAGCAAAAAAACACCCTTTATTATTTTAAAACGTTTTTTAATTTGGTTAATGCAAGCCTTTGATGGCGTGCGTATCCGTATTTTTCCACAAAGTCTTTTTTATCGTTTTATTTTAATTATACTGCTCCCTCTTATTTTTTTGCAAACGGTTATGTTTATCTTCTTCTATGACAGGCATTGGCAAACGGTAAGTAGAAGATTGGCTGCTGACGTTGCCGGAGAACTGACACTCATCTCAGATTTTATTTCTTCTGGCGCAGATGAAAATAGTATCCATAATTTTCTCGCCAAAGCCTCTCATAATTTATCCATAAAATTATCATTTAAAAAACAAGAGCTCATTTTAAATCAACGTCTTAATTATGAAGATTCCTCTGTTACACACCTTACAAATGAATTAGCAGATATTCATTATCCTGTTTATATGACACCCATTACAAATAAAAGAATCCTTGTTTCCATTCAATTACCCTCCGGTGTTTTAAACGCCATTATTCCACAAAAACGCTTTTTCAGCTCAACAGTTCTTGTCTTTCTTGGATGGACAATTGTTTCATCTATTTTATTATTTTTAATTGCATTCTTGTTTATGAAAAATCAGGTTCGATCTATTGAAAAATTAGCAAGAGCTTCTGAATTATTTGGAATTGGACAAGATATACCTTTCAAACCTGCTGGTGCGACAGAAGTTAAACGTGCAGGTCTAGCCTTCCTTCTTATGAGAAACAGAATTTTAAAATATTTAAGTGAACGAACAACAATGCTCGCTGGGGTATCTCATGATTTAAGAACACCTCTTACAAGAATGAAACTCCAATTGTCTATGATGAATAAAGATGAAACAACCCGTGATCTTGCATCAGACGTAGAAGAAATGGAGAAAATGCTTACCGGCTATCTAACATTTGCACGTGGGGAAGGAAAGGAATTGCCTCAACGCTTTCAATTGGATGAGCTTATCAAACAGTTAGTTGAAAAACAACGCAAAACAAATCAAGCCATTTCTCTTCATATTGAAAATGATATTGAAATATCCGGACGAGTGAATGAACTTACTCGTGCAATAAATAATATTTTAACCAATGCAGCAAGATACGCTTCACAAACAGCTGTTGTTCTTGGCATTCGAAATGAAACTGCAACAATTACCATTGATGATAACGGCCCAGGTATTCCTCTTGAAAAAAGACAAGAAGTATTTAAAGCATTCTATAGGCTCGAAGCATCGAGGAATCAGGCTACAGGTGGGATTGGACTTGGGCTAACCATCACCCGAGACATCATCCTTTCTCATGGTGGCGACATTTCTTTATCCAATAGCCCCCTCGGTGGTTTGCGTGTTGTCATTTCATTGCCACTCTCTGGTTTTGAAACACCTCAAAGTGAAAAAATAATGCAAATTTGATTTTTCAAATTTATTATCCCTTAAAAAAAAATAATTTTTTGTTGTATGTGCGCATTTTTTTGCTTGCAACTTCATTTTCAAAGTTGTAGTATGAATTATATTCTATAACAAGAAGGGGATGAATACGTCTTACAAATGTTGTTCGAATATATATTTTTTATATATTTTTCAGAGGGATAAAAAATGGGACAAAAAAATTTTCTTTTACATTTATGCGTTTGCAGTCTGTTAAGTTATGCTCCATTTTTTGCCTTCAATGTTCAAGCATATAATAACTTAGAGGTTGCTCAAGGGGATGGAGAGCCTGTCGAAGTATCTGTCGAAGAACAATTACAAGCAGCCCAAAAACTTGCTGATGAAGAAAATGAAAACACAGCAACAATTACAGCAGAAGGTGATTTTTTACTCCCAACATATTTATTAAAAACCACTGAAGATACATCAAGTAAAATTGAAGAGATACCTACTGATGAACCTCTTTTTGATGAGCCAACTGAGAAAAAAGAACCCTCAGTAAAAAAAATTACTGCTGTTAAAAAGAAAACACAAACAGACTTACCTGTTGTAATGATTAAACAAACAGAGCTTATCCCTGTGAATGAGCAAATGGAAGTTGAGAGAAAATTAACAGGATCAACAACACAAACTCAAAAGATTTACGATCAAGCAACTCAAAAGAAAAATTCTTTTTCTGTAAATAAAAAAGAAAATAACTTGAGCGTCTCCAAGAAAAAACAATCAAATCAATCTTTAGCATCTTCAACAGATGACGAAATCAGTAGTATTTTAAAAGGAACTGATTCCTTAAAAACACAAGAAATCGAAACAGGGAAGAAAAAGCCTCTTCTTTTGCCATTAAAAGGAACAAAAAAACCAGTAAAAGCAGAAAGTGTAGATGAATTTATCCCTAATCCAAGATTGAAAACATATTCTTCCGTCTATGCAGATAAGGTTCTTGAAGCAGCACAAACAAATCAAGAATTGCCTTTAATTATGCCAATGGATTTAAAAGTTTCATTTTATCCAAACGCTGCTGATTTTTCGGGTCAAACAATCAAATGGTTAAAGGTTTTTTCACTCAAAGCTTTGCAAGATCCACGTTATGTTATTGAAGTTCGTCTAAGTAAAGAAGATCTTTTATTACAACAAAAACGCTTGTTTGTTATTCAAAAGATTTTAGCAAATTCAGGTTTATCAAGTCATCAATTAGTTGTTGATTATGTAAAAAGGCCAAAAGATAGTCTTATTTTAAGAATGGTTAAGAAAGAGCCTTCTGTTAACATTCGTTCACGTACAAAAAAAGAAAAAAGTGTTATTAACTGGTAACAATAAAGGAGTTTAGATGAGACAAGATTATTTAAAACAAACCACAATAGCAGGACTTTTGTTCTGTGGTTTAAGTTTTATGAGTGGATGTGCTTCTCTCTCACAAGGTGATGAAGTTATTGCACAAGAAGAACCTGTAACATATACTGCTCCTGCGCAAGGTGTTGTTGATCCAAACATTTGCTCTCCAGAAAATCCAGCAGCCTGCATCGTTTCTTATGAAGATCCAAGTTTAACACTGGGCCAAAGTTATACACCTTATGAAGGATTGGCTGTTTCAACAAACGCATCTTATCTTGTTGATATGGCCCCAGTGTCCATTTCCGTTCCCATGATTGAACAAGGCTTATCAGTTAAAGAGAAAATGGCTCAAAAAGAATTAGAACAACAACAAAAAGATTTAGCATTAAAACCTGTTTCAAATGCTGATATTATTTGTAATGGAGAAGACTGCCAAGATCAATTATTTAAAACCGAGATTGAAAAAGAAGTTCAAACAACCATTACAGAAGAAACAACATTAAGAGCTCCAACATTGAAAGATAAACTCGCTTATGGCGAGGAAGTTCATGATTGGGAAGCAAAAGCTGGTGACACAATGCGTACTCTTTTAAGACAATGGGGGGAAGCCTCTGGTTGGACTGTTGTTTGGAAACTAGATAGAGACTATCATTTAGAGGCAGGCGTTGTCTTTAGAGGGAATTTTACTGAAGTTGCAGCCGCATTTATCCGTTCTTTTGCAAGAGCAACTCCAGCTCCAATTGGTACATTCTATAAAGGAAACAGAGTTCTAGTTATAAATGCACAGGAGAATGAAAATGCAGATTAATTTTATTAAATCACTTATGATCGCAACCGTTCTTGCAACGACGTTGTCTTTGTCTGCTTGTAATAAATATGTCGAAAAAACAGATGCCAAAATCGAAACGATTATTGAACAAGCTGATGAGCATCTGCAGCAAGCAACTATTCCTGATTTACCTGAGACAACCGACACTGTTCGCACAAAAGATGATATTTGGCTAGGGAACAGTAGTGTTAAAATTTCACAAGGGGATAATCTACCTCCAGAAATGGAAGAAGAAGATGCTCTTACGCTTACAATTGCTCAAGAAGCTACATTGCCATTCATTGCAAATGAAATTGCAGAAGCGACAGGTTTGCACGTTCGCTTAGATAGTTTAAAAGCATCAGATTCACTTCCCACCGAAACAGTTCCTGTTGACTACACAGGAACTCTTAGTGGTTTATTAGATTACGTATCAAATAGATATGGTGTTTGGTGGCGTTATAAAAATAGAACCATCAATTTCTATACAAAAGAAACACGTATTTTCAATATCTATGCGCTTCCTGTTGAAACAAATATTTCAAACTCATTATCTGGCGCAACAATGGGGAGCTCAGAGTCTAGTTCATCGAACGCTTCCTCATCTTTAACATCTTCAGCAAATCTTGCTTTGTGGGACAATATCGAACAAAGTTTAAAACAAATTGTTGGAGAAAATGGGGAACTTTCATTTAGCCGCGTTGCTGGAACTGTTACTATTACAGCAAGTCCTTTTGTTATTAAAGAAGCAGCTGAATGGATTAACGACTTCAACCAAAAACTTGCTCGTCAAGTTGCCATTTCTGTGAAAGTCTTACAAGTTAATGTTTCAAATCAAGACAATTATGGTTTTGATCTTGGATTGGTCTTTAAAAACTCTGACATTCTTGGCACATTCTCAAGTGCTTATTCTTTAGGCACTGCAGATGCAGCAGGTACATTGTCAATGATGTTGTTAAAACCAGATTCAAAATGGACAAATTCAAAAGCAATCATTCAAGCATTTTCTGTTTTAGGGAAAACAGCCTTAGTTACATCAGCAAGTGCAACAACGTTAAATAATAAAGTTGCACCAATTCAAATCACCACTCAAGAAAACTACGTAAAAGAAACAAACGTTTCAACTTCTGGTAGTGGAACCGATAGAAGTGTTGATGTTGATATGGAAACAGATACATTAAACTATGGCTTTATGATGGAAGTTTTGCCACGTATTTTAAATCATGGAAATTTAATTTTGATGTTCTCATTAAATTTAACTGATTTAGTTTCCTTGACAAACTTTAGTTCATCTGGAATTGGATCAGATGCAAATAAAGAAAAAGACGATAATTCAACTAATTCAGAAGATGAAGATGAGGATGAAAACTCTTCTGGAGAAGATACAGCTACTGTTGTTCAATTACCAAAAATTCAAACTCGTGGATTCATTCAAGAAATTGCAATGCGTTCAGGTTCAACTCTTGTTTTAAGTGGTTTTGAGCAAGTTGGTAATTCAACAGCAACAAGTGGTATTGGTAAAGCAAAAATGGGCCTTTTAGGAGGTTCAGCAATCAGCCAAAATACAAGAGACGTCATTGTCATTTTGTTAACACCAGAAGTTTTAGAATCACCCCTTTCACCTGAAGCAAGAATGAGGGATTTTTAAGGAGTTAAAATAATGGTAGAGGAATATGGTGAACAACCCATTCAGTCAAATCAATTAAGTCCCTCAGTAGAGGATACCTCTCAAGGAACAGTTACCATTCGCAAAGTTAAATATGCGGTGGGTTTGATTTGGCAGCCTCTTCAAGATCCTGACAATCCTACGCCAGAAATTCGTGAGGCAATGGAAACGGATACAGATTCGGATTTATACTGTCTTCGCATTACATCAACCCCCCAATATGGTCTTGCAAAAACATCGTTAGGACATCGTTCTGGTGAATTATCTTTGGCGGCAATGGTTGCGTCTGCTTTATCTGATAAGACATCTATTTGTGGTGTCTTTAAAGTAGAGGAAGGATGGTACTTCTTAGCAGTCAGAAATGATTTGATTCTTTCTGAAAATGACGTATTATTTAAAACGGAACAAGAAGCTGAAGATGCTTTTTATTCTATGATGGCTGTTCCTGATTGGGATTTAAAAATTGTCCCTGCTGAATGGAAAATCGAAGGAACAGTTTCTAGAACCATTGAATCCATTGTTCGTGATGCTCGTACAAAGGTTCGTCTCGAAGAATTAGGGGCCAAAAAGAGAAACCAAGTCCTTTTATTTATCGGTATTATTCTTGTTGTTGCCTTTGTTTTAATCTTTTATTCAATGTTAACTGTCTTTACACCGGTTATACAAACAGAAGAAAAGATTGAACCAATACCTATTCCAGAAATTATCAGACCGGTCGAACCAACCCCAGAAAAACCAAAACCTTGGGAAAAAATACCTGAAACACGTGCATTTTTAAACAAGTGCTGGAATAATGCTTACCAATTAAAAGCATTGAATATTCCTGGGTGGAGTTTAGGAATTATTTCTTGTTCAAATACGGCTCTTGTAACATCTTGGAGCCGGGGGGATACCCGTATTTGGAAAAATCAACCTCGTATTGCGTGGATTAAATCAGCACTTAATGAATATAAATTAACTAATGTCAATTTAAAAATTAATAGTGATGGAGCTTCTGCTAACGGACAAGTTGTTTTTTATGATATTCCACTTGTTGCTTCTGTTCCAATTTACACAGAACAACAACTGTGGGAAGAATTAACAGATATCAAGCAAGCAGCTCAACTCAATTTGACATTCCAAAGACATACGGTTTTAGATCCACCAAACAATCCTGATGGTTCAAAACCTGATCATCAACAAGAGTATGTATTTTTTGTTTTTTCAATTACGTCACCATTTACACCTTTTGAATGGATGACATTCTTTGAAAAATTTCCAGGATTAGAGTTAACAAGAATTGAGTTTAATCCATCATCAGATACAAAAGATCAAAACAAGTGGAAGTACAATGGGAGAATCTATGCAAAATAACACATTATCATTATTAGCCATATTAGGTTTATCAGCAGCATTTGTCATTCAACCTGCTTTTGCACAGGAAGCAACGGATCAATCTGTTGAAAAGGCAGCTGAATCTCAATCCATTGAACAAAAAAAAGAGGAAGCATCAGCCCCACAACCAACACAAGAAAAAGCTGTTGATGAGACTGAACTTCAACGACAAAAAAAGAAAGCTGCCGTTGACAATTTAATTGGTGACAATGTCGCCATCAACACAGATAAAATTGTTGATTTCCCAGGTCGTGCAACTTTAGGCTCTATTGAAATGGCAACACTTCCAGGAATTAATGAAACATTAATTACAGGCCCAGCACCAATGGGAGAATCTCTTTCATCTAAAGATATGCCAAGCGAACAATTGTTAGGTCGTATTACAACAGAAGTTTTTCAAGAAATGGCTGATTTAGAAAGAGGAAATGTTTTTCTTAACTTACAAAAACAAAAAGAAGAATTAAAAAATAGTTTAGAAGCCTTAAAGGCAAAATATAGACAAGCGAGATTGGAAGAAATTGCAAAACGTGAAGATGTTGTTCGTTCACGTATTAACTGGTGGCAAGAACAAGAAAATATTCGTATCGAAATGGAACGTAAAAAAGCTGAAACAGAAGCGATTGAACAACAAATTGCTGAAGCTGAAGAATTGCGTGAAAAACTTAGAAACGAAGCACTTGCTGAGCGAGCAGCTGTTGCAAAAGAATTATCTCAAGCAGCCCCAGTAGCAACAGAAAATTATTCTGCTTCTCAAGAAATCCCTCAAATTGATGAGGAAACAGATGAAGAACCAGTACAAATTTCTCAACCTACCCCAACCTCCGTTCAATCTGCTAGTGAGTTATATTCTCTTGTTGGAGTTAGAGGACTTAAAGGTCGTTTAACAGCTCGATTAGAAAATAAAGAAGATAATTCAATTATTAATGTTAAAAAAGGTCAACGCTTAAAAACAGGGCATAAAGTTATTAGAATTGATAGAGACACAATTCAACTTTCTTATGCTGGTAGAATTGAAGTTATCATTTTAAACACGGCAAAACAAGCTTCTTTAGACTAATAAAAAAACGGCTACATAATAGCATTGTCAAAGTAAGGGGACACAATGAATTTTTGGGATAAAAAAGGGGATAGTGGAAATATGTTTGATGATGAATTATTAGATTCATCCGATCTTTTAGATGTATCAAATTTAGATATTCCTCTATCAGATCAAAATGACAAATATAATGAGGAAGTTCCTATTGAAGGTGACATGGTTCAATCCTTCCCTTCTTTTTTAGATACAGCATCTAAAAAAGCACCAGCTATACCAAAACACACCTCTGGCAACATGCCTTTTATGGCACCACCTATTCCATCTACACCTCAGGCAAATCCAATAATGCAATCTCCAAACTTTACTCAAGAAGAAACTTATCCCTCCCTTCCTGAAGAAGATAGTTATTACGAAGATGAACTTCCATCATTACCATCAGAAGATGAGGTATACGAAGATGATCTCCCACCATTACCATCAGGAGATGTAGAATACGAAGATGATCTCCCATCATTACCATCAGAAGATGAGGTATACGAAGATGAACTTCCACCATTACCATCAGAAGACGAGGAATACGAAGATGATCTCCCACCATTACCATCAGAAGATGAGGAATACGAAGATGATCTCCCACCATTACCATCAGAAGATGAGGAATATGAAGATGAACTTCCACCATTACCATCAGGATATGTAGAATACGAAGATGATCTCCCACCATTACCATCAGAAGATGAGAAATATGAAGATGAACTTCCACCATTACCATCAGGAGATGTAGAATACGAAGATGATCTCCCAGCATTACCATCTGAAGATGTAGAATACGAAGATGAACTTCCACCATTACCATCTGAAGATGTGACCAACGAAGAAAATATTCCTTCCAATTTGGTTGAGGAAAAGGCAACTGATTCATTGATAGCCGAAAGCTCTACAAAAGCCTCCAGTAGTGCAACAACGCCTGAATCCCAAAAAATGACTCAACAAACGACAAATGCACAAAAAAATGATGAAGAAGAGTTTTATATTAGAACTGCCCAAGCTCCTCGTTCTAAAACATTTGTAAAACAGGCAGAATCCCTTTTAGAATCAGCCCAACCAGAAAAAAAAGAAGATGAAGACGCGCACCAAAGCGAATTAAACAATACTTCTAAAAATGATGATATTGAAAATTTACACTATTCAAATCCTCTTTTCTTGAGAAAATTATTTGCGAACGGAAATACCTGTATCACAGCCCCAGGAGCAACATTTCAATTAAAAGAAGATTTACGTTCTTTATTAGCCCTTTTTTCAAATGGCCGCTACTTCGTTGCTGAAACTTATAAATATGATGGTAAAGTTTTAAGCTTTGAATATTTAGTAAAAAAACGCCATCTTCAAATTGGAAAACCTGAATATGTTCCAATGAATGTTTTGAGTACAATTTATGAATATGCAGCTCAAAACACTTATACAGAAGAAGATGAAGAAGTTAGTGAAAAGCCAGACGTTGTTGAGCAAGCTCAAGCACGTATGCAACGTGACTTTATTACAATTGTCTCACGTGCTGCAGCAATGCACGTATCCGATATTCACGTTGTTGTGGCTGAAAATACCATTGTTATGTTCCGTGTCAACGGCTTGATGCAAACCGAAATGGAATATAAAAAAGAATGGGGTGAAAGTTTTGTTCGTGCTGCATTTGCTTCTGCTGATATTTCCGATGCGAACTATGCTCAAAATGAATATCAAGCGGCTCAAAAATTGGGTCGAACCCCATTGCGTGGTTCCCATGGGAAGCTTGTTTTGCCAAAAAATATTTTAGGTATTCGTTTACAATTTAACCCAATTGCTTTCGGTACAAGATATGTTGTTCTTCGTTTATTATATGCTGAAGAAAACATTGAAACATCAAGTGCATTGGAAGCTCTTGGTTTTACGAAAAAAGATACTGAAGACTTCTACAAATTACGTGGTATGCCTACGGGTATTACAATTATTTCAGGTCCTACAGGATCTGGTAAATCAACAACATTGCAACGAAATATGATTGCTATGTTGCAAGAAAGAAACTACGAAGTCAACTTAATTACAGTGGAAGACCCTCCTGAATATCCAATTCCTGGCGCACGCCAAATGCCGGTTACAAACGCTACAATTGAAGAAGCAAAAGAACGTGAATTTACAAAAGCACTGGCTGCAGCATTACGTTCTGACCCTGACTCCATGATGATCGGTGAAGTCCGTACTCTTTCAGCTGCTGACTTGGCATTTAGAGCTGCTCTTTCTGGGCACAACGTATGGACAACCTTGCACGCCAATAATGCTCCTTCTATTCTCATCCGTTTAAAAGATATGGGGGTTGAAGAATTTAAATTAAAAGACCCTGAAATTATGAAAGGGCTCACAGCACAACGTCTTTTCAGACGCTTATGCCCACATTGCAGAATCCCTACAACAAATATGTTGAACACGCCCATTGTTCAAAGATTAAGAGAGGGTTTTGGTGATGTTGCGCTTGAAACAACTTATTTACGGGGTCCAGGTTGCCGTCAATGCGACTTTAAAGGGGTTAAAGGACGTATCGCTGTTTCTGAGATTATTCTCCCTGATGCAACGTTCCTTGATTTAATGATGAAAGGGGATACTGTTAAAGCAACAAACTACTGGATTAATGAACTCAATGGAACAACCTTACGTGAATCAGCATTGAGACACATGTTTAATGGTATTATTGATGTTGCTGAAGTTGAAAGATGGACTGGTTTCTTAAATCAAACAATTACAGGGTAATGCAAGGAGTATTTTATGAAAAAAAGCATGCAAAAAAAAGCTATTGTAAGACCAATCTCGGCATTTGAAATTGGCTATGCAAAGTTTATGTTTTGCCATATGCCTTCAAGTAGCAACGATCGAATTGCGTTATATAATAAACTTAAATCCCTTCTTAGAAACCGATTTTCATTAATGGATGCCTTAGAACGTATATATCAAATCGCATCCAAAGATGGGAAAAGCCCTTATGATTCTGTAGCTATTGCTCTTTCGTGTTGGATGAAATCAATTCGAAATGGTGACCCTTTTTCAGTTGCTTTAAGAGGATGGGCTCCTAGTACTGAATTATTAATGTTATCTGTAGGTGATGTCGCCAATCTTGAAACAGCCCTTGAAAACACCGTTAAAGTTGTTGAAGGTACAAAACGGATGAAGCAAGCTGTTATTGGGGCTGTTCTCTATCCTCTTTTCTTGATGATGATGGTTTGTTTCTTGATTTGGGGTGTTGGCGCTTACATGGTTCCACCAATGGTTGATGCTGTTCCAAATTTAAGATGGAAAGGTCTTTCACTTTCTTTGGTAAATTTATCATTATTTGTTCAAGAACATCCTGTTATTCTTTTTGCAACCTTACCTGTTCTGGTTGTGCTTGTCAGCTTAACATTCCCTAGATGGAAAAAAGAATCCAGAGCTTTTGCAGATAAAATGCCCCCCTGGTCAATTTATCGCATTTTTATTGGGGTTGGTTGGTTGTTGTCTTTATCAGCTCTTGTTAGTGCAGGAACACCTGTTTCAAAAGCAATGAGAGCTTTAAGATCAGATGCATCTCCTTATCTTCTTTACCGTATTGACAGCGCTTTAAAACATGTCAACAATGGGGATAATATTGGTGACGCTCTTTATAAGACTGAACTTGGATTTCCAGATGAAGAAGTTATTGGGGATTTAAGAATTTATTCCGAATTGGATAACTTTACAGAAGCACTCGAACGTTTATCTGTTGAATGGATGGAAGATTCCATTAGAGATGTCGCCTCAAAAGCTGCTGCTTTAAATGGTTTAGCTATTTTAATTATTGCAGCTGTTATTTGTTGGGTTGTCGCAGGGACCTTTGACATGCAAGAACAAATGGTTGATGGCATGGGTCTTGGAGGTGGACGCTAAACACTTAAAAAAATAAAAAAACACCTTTAAATGAATATAAAAAATTTAAAGGTGTTTTTTTATACTTAAAAATCTTTAATATTTTTTTTAAAGAAAACACCTAGCTTAGCATATATAGATATTTCCCTTGACTTAAAGCAAAAAAAAACGTAACCTTACAAAAGCAAAGGAAGGAATATGAAAGTTATTTTACAACGCGTCACATCAGCTCAAGTCTTGGTTCAAAATGAATGTGTAGGGAAGTGTTCCAACGGATTTTGTATCCTTGTGGGCGTTCAACCCACAGATACACCAACAATCATTGAAAAGATGGCAAATCGTATTGCAAATTTACGTGTTTTTGAAGATGAAAATAAAAAAATGAATCTTTCGCTTTTAGATATAAAGGGGAGCTGTTTAATTGTATCTCAATTCACCCTTTTAGCTGACTGTAACAGTGGTCGTAGACCTTCATTTACAGGAGCTGGCAATCCAGCACAAGCCAATGAACTATTTAATCTTTTCGTATCTCATATGAAACAAAAAGGTATTCTTGTAGAAACAGGTATCTTTGGCGCCAATATGCAAGTTGAAATTCATAATGACGGACCTGCAACATTTATTTTAGAAGGTTAGAAATAATGACAACATCAGAAACAAATAATAATGATAAAATCATACAAATTGCTCAGGAAAATTTAAATCTGAATAGAAAACAAGCTGAAAAATTTGCAGACCAAGCAAGAGCATTGCAAAAAAATCTAAAACTTAGGAAAAAACAAAAAGAAGAGCGTCTCCAAAAAGAGCAAAATCAACAATAAGGAGAGTACACATGTATGCATTTAAAATAAAAGGAGGGTATCCTCTAAACGGTGAAGTTGACATTCATGGAGCAAAAAATGCAATCTTACCCATTATGGTTGCCTCTCTTTTAACAAAAGAGCCTGTTCATTTAACAAATATATCCTATCTTTCAGACGTACTCACATTATCAGACTTACTCAAAAGTATGGGTATGAAAGTTAAAATTGATAAAAATGCATTAACTCTTCAAGCTGATGATATTTCAAGCATCCATGCAGACTATGAATTTGTTTCAAAAATGAGAGCTTCTTTTTGGGTTTTAGGCCCATTACTTGCACGTTTTAAAAAGGCTGAAGTTTCACTCCCTGGTGGGTGTGCGATTGGAACTCGTCCAGTTGACTTATATTTAAATGCCTTAACAGAGATGGGTGCCAAAATAAAAGTTAAGAACGGATACGTTTGTGCCACTGGACCGTTACATGGAGCAGAAATCTTTTTTCCGAAAGTTTCAGTGGGCGCAACCCACAATACTGTTATGGCTGCTGTTTTAACAAAAGGAACAACTGTTATTCACAATCCAGCATTAGAACCAGAAGTTATTGATTTATTAAACGTGCTTGTTAAAATGGGCGCCAAAATTTCAGGTATTGGCTCTAAGATTTTAACAATTGAAGGTGTTGATCAATTACATGGAACAACACACGATGTCGTCCCTGACAGGATTGAAGCAACTACATTTGCAGTAGCTGCAGCCATTACCAAAGGGAAACTCTTTTTAAAAGGAGCAAGAGCCGATTTAATGAGTGCTGTTACAGATGTGTTGCGCATTTCAAATGTGCAACTGACACAAACTGCAGAAGGCCTTCTTGTGGATGCTCAAAAAGCATCTCTCAAAGCAACCTCTATAACAACATGTGAATACCCAGGCTTCCCAACAGATGCTCAAGCCCCCCTTTCAAGCTTATTAACATTGGCTCATGGAGATACACTTATTGAAGAACGTATTTTTGAAAATCGTTTTATGCATGTTCCTGAATTACAACGTATGGGGGCTCAAATTAAAGTCTTGACAACAAATTCTATTCTCATTTCAGGTGTCAATAGCTTATCTGGAGCGCCAGTAATGGCCGCTGATTTAAGAGGGGGTGTCGCTCTTGTACTTGCAGCTCTTGCAGCAAAAGGTGAAACACAAGTCTCTCACATTTATCATATTGATAGAGGCTATTATCAACTTGAAAAAAAATTAACAAACGTTGGCGCCCATATTGAACGCATCAAAATTGACGAATAAAAAAAGGCTTTCTTTTTAAAAAAGTTTTTGTTATACTTTTCTAAGGATTAACTTTAAAGGTGGGAAACATGCAAAATCGTTTATTTCTTTTATCTTTTTGTGTTTTATTATCTGGATGTGTTCATGGGCTTCAGCAGTCTCAAGACTTATATGCTCAAAGTGAATTGTTACCTCCTAAAAGCACCTCTGATCAACCTTCTTTATATCAGGCTCAATACCCAACTTTAAATTTACAAGGACAACAAACACCTCCAATTGTTGTACCTCAACAAACAACTTTACCACCCCATGTTTTTACAAATCCACAAATCCCTGTTCAACCAACTTCACAAAACAATCCTACCCCATTTGTGCAAACGATTGTTATTCCCCAAGCTGCCCCTTATTCTTATCCCAATATGATTCCTGCGCAACAGCCAACACCGATTGTTACACACGCTATAAATGGGCAATCCTACCCTACCCAAGGATATCAAAATCAAGTACCTACTTACAATGTGCAAAACCACCCCATTTCAAACAATGCACCGTCCTATCCATCGCAAAACAGTGCATCCTCTCAAAATGCGAATCCAATATGGGCTGCCCCACAAAATGTTCAACAAATTCAATCTGAAACAGCCCCAAAATCTTTAAATGCACAAAATTCTAATCTTGAAAATATTCCACGGTGGTAAATGATTTCTTCAACACATACTGTTGCCTTTTTTGGTATTCACGTTTTAAAAATAAAAATCGAAGTACAACTAACAAGAGGACTACCTAGTTTTACAATTGTTGGTCTAGGGGATAAGGCCATTGCTGAAAGTAAAGAACGTGTTCGTGCTGTTCTCAATACCTTGCAAATTAATTTACCACCTCAACGAATTACTGTCAATTTAGCTCCAGCAGATGTTTTTAAAGAAGGGACGCATTACGATTTACCCATTGCAATGGCTTTACTTGCTGCTATGAAAATTATCCCACCCCATTTGATTGAAAATTATATCATGATGGGTGAATTAGGTCTCGATGGCTCTATCCGTCCTGTTATTGGAATTCTTCCAGCAGCAATTGAAGCTAAGAAAAACAATCTTGGGTTTATTTGCCCTGAAAAGCAAGGAAGTGAAGCCTTATGGGCTGACCTAGATAACATTATTTCTGCCCCGAACTTAATTTCCTTATTAAATCATTTAAAAGGAGAAATTCTTTTACCTCCACCCCAAACAGCTGATAGTCTTGATACACCTTATCTACCTGATTTAGAGGACATCAAAGGGCAAGAAACAGCTAGAAGAGCTTTAGAAATTGCAGCTGCTGGTGGACACAATATGCTAATGATTGGCCCTCCAGGGACTGGAAAATCTATGTTAGCAGCCAGATTACCCTCTCTTTTACCACCATTATCCCATGAAGAAATGTTAGAAGTGAATCAAATTCATTCTGTTGCAGGGAAAACAAAAGATGGTACATTTATCACAACTCGACCATTTCGAGCTCCACACCATTCAGCCACGATGGTTTCACTTGTTGGAGGCGGCTCTAAAGCAAAACCTGGCGAAATATCTCTAGCTCACAGAGGGATTTTGTTTTTAGATGAACTTCCTGAATTTAATAGAAGTGTTTTAGAGGCTCTTAGACAACCTATTGAAACAGGTACAATCACTGTTTCAAGAGCCAATGCACACGTGACTTACCCTGCCCAGTTTCAATTAATAACAGCTATGAATCCATGTAAGTGTGGGTATTTAGGTGTTTCAGGGAATGAATGCGCAAGAGCTCCCAAATGTGGTGCAGAATATTTATCAAAAATATCCGGACCACTTTTAGATAGAATTGATTTGCAATTAGAAGTTCCGGCTATTAACCCTTGGGATTTAGGTACAACACAAAAAGGTGAATCATCTAAAACAGTTGCTCAAAGAGTAAAACAAGCTCTCGAATTTTCAAAATTACGATTCAAAGGCACAGGTGTTTTACAAAATGCACAAATTGATGGAACTCTTTTAGAAGAATATGCCCACTTAACAAATGAAGCCAAAAATACACTTCAACAAGCAGCTGAAAAGATGAGACTTTCAGCAAGAGGTTATCATCGTGTTATCCGTGTTGCAAGAACAATTGCCGACTTAGCTCTTGAAGAGGCTATTTCTATTCAACATGTAAAAGAAGCCCTTTCTTTTAAAAATCCACTGAGATAACCTATTGATGTTTAATCATTCATTTGTTTTAAATGTGTTGCAACTTTTTTTATTTGTTGTTGTTGCAATTCTTTAAGCTCTTTAAAATATAAATTATTTTCTGGCAGACAATCTAGAATTGTTTTTCCATCAGCATCTTTATGCAAAAGTGAAGGATTAAATTTTAACATAAAAGACACCATTTCATCGTCATTTTTTAAAACAGCATCAGTTAATAATGTTTTCCCTGTTGATGAAAAGATATTATTTGCCATTGGAACGCCTTTTAAATGAAGCATTTCCATCACCTTAAAATTGCGTTTTTCATACGCATACATCATTGGCGTTTTTAAAAAACAATCTGTCTTATTGTTAATTTTATCGTCCATTAAATATGATATAATATAATCACTTGTATCATTCTCAATTGCATAAGATAATGCCGAACGCCCAAATGTATCACAAATGGAAATATCAACATGTTCTTTTAAAACTTTTAAAGAAACAAATGTTTCTAATAATTGTTCTTTAGGTTGAGAAAAAAGATACGTTAAGGGCGTTGAATAAACACCTTCTTTTCTAGGGAAAAGTTGTGGAACACGTGAGCCGGACTGAATTAACAATGCAATTGCAGCTCCACATCCATATTTTAAAGCTTTTTTTAATGCAACAGGGCAAACTTCCGACTCGTCTTTTGCATATTTTTTCCAATTAGTAGGTAAAATATTTGGATTTGCCCCCCTATCCAACAAATATTGTACAATATCTAATTTATCGGAACGAATGGCCATCGAAAGAGGGGTAATGTCTAACCCACCAATAGAATCCAAATCAGCTCCTTTTTCAACCAAGGTTGGAACAAAATAATCGTATGATTTATATATCATTGCACAAAGAGGAGACATTTTTTGACTACTACATCTTGGATAAACAGCCTTTTTTTTCAACGCCATATCTCTTTCATACGCCTCATAAGCACGATGATGTGGCGCAACTGTTACAAAACAAGGAACATTTACATCTACATCTCGTTTCAATAATTTTTCTACAAAACTACTTCGACGTAAAGAAACAGCGTGTGAAAATGCAGAATACCCGTCTACATCTTTTTTATTAACATCTTTTGTCCAATCTAAAACAATTTGAAAAATCTTTTCACTCTCCTTTTGATAAGAAGCGTGAATGGCAACCATTAAAGGTGTTTGACCAAACTCATTTGTTTCATCTTGAGAGGCTGTTTCAAGTGCCTCCTTAATTTCTTCATATGACCCGACACGAATGAGGTCTAATAATGTTTTTTTCTTCTTCAAGAAAAACTCCTCTTTTTATTTTAACTTATTCTTTTTATATAGATTAAAAAATTATACAATCAAATCCCATCTTTTTTAACATGAAATTCAACTTGGTACGTTTTGGGATTATATGAAAAAAATAAATTTCCTTTCTTTATTTCCAAAGCATACTTACCAAAAATATCATAACGCCATCCTTGCATAAAACGAATATTCTCTTCATCAGAAGCGAACCAAACCAACTCTTCATGCAAAGCAATAATTTTAGAAGCTGTCCCTTCTTTTACAGCAACAACATCTAAAAGTAAATGAAGCATCAACATCAAATTTTTACGTGCACCATACGTATTTTTTTCAACAGGGATAGGATAAAAATCCTCTTTTTCCTTTTCCAACGATTTATTAATAACAGCAATCAGTTCTTCAGCTATATTATGTTTAAAAAATGTTGAAGGGATTCCTCTTAAATTTTTTAAATCTTCAACTGTTTTGGGATGCGCTTTTACAATTTCTTGCAACGTTTCATCTCTTAACACTTGCCGTTTAGAGCGATTAAGTCTCTTAGCTCTGTGTTCACGCCACAAATATAAATCTTGATACAAGAACTTTAGTTTTTCAGATTTTACATTGTATTTTATTTTTTTTGCAATTGTTGCATCACTTGGATTATAAGACTCTTCATCTAACAAAAGATTCATTTCTTCTTCAATCCACGAACTTCTGCCAGAATCTTCTATCTTTTTTTTCAAAATCAAATATACATCTCTTAAATACGTTACATCACTTAAAGCATATTGTTCTTGAGCTTCACTTAATGGACGCTTTTCCCAATTTGTAAAACGCATTCCTTTATCTATCTGAATATTCAACAAATCTGAAACAAGCTGTTGATATCCAACACTATCACCATAACCACAAACCATGGCCGCAACCTGCGTATCAAACAAAGGTGCTGGGACTTTTTTCATCAACATATAAAAATTTTCAATATCTTGTCTTGCTGAGTGAAAAACTTTAACAACACTTTTATTTAACATCAAATCAAATAAAGGGGTTAAATCTATCCCTTCAGCCAATGGATCAATACAAATTGCTTCTTCAGGAGAAGCAAGCTGAATTAAACACAACTTGGAATAATATGTAAATTCTCTTAAAAATTCTGTATCAACAGTAACAAAAGGATGGGTCGCAAAGCGCTGACAAATCTCTTTTAATTCTTGACTATTTGTGACTATCATTTTATTGATTTTACTCTTTTTTTTATTTTTTATCAAGTAGATTTCTTAAATATTGTGCGACAAAACGCTTGAGGTAATTTATTTTTTGAGTTATAATAAAAGTAGAGACTTATATATTAAGGGGTTTACTATGATAAAAAAGACATCACAATCAGGTAGAAGTATGGTTGAAATGCTCGGTGTTATTGCAATCATTGGGCTTATAACTGTTGCTGGCGTAACATCAATGGGATATGTTGATTCTTATTTCAGAAGCAGTGCAACTGTTATCGAAATTGATGATTTAGCAAAAGACATTGTGGATACATATTCTTGGAGCGCAAATTTTTCTGACCTAGATATGGAAACAATTTGTGAAGAAGGGATTTTAAAATGCACCAATCAAGTTGGCAAAAACCGTTGGGGGGGGGATATCACAGTTGCACCCAGTGGTGCTGGTAATAGTACTTTTACAATTACATATAACAATGTACCTCAGATTCCTTGTGAACAACTTTTACACGCCTCTTCTGAAGATGAGTTTCATTATGTTACAGCTGAAAATATCCAATGCAGTGATAACTCTACAATGAATTTTATCCTAAAATAATTTGTCAAGAAGGGATTTATTCATTTTATTGTCAATTAAAAAAAAATCCACCAAAAACTTGGTGGATTTTTTATTTTAAAAACTTCTATTCTATGTCACTTAATACCTTTTTGACATATTCTCTATTTTCTTTTGCAAAGAATGAACGTGTCATGAGTTCTCTAATCAATGCTTTTTCATAGAGAGGAAGCGTTCCTGTATCCATCATTTCATATTTTTCTGGATCTAAAATTTCCATCTTTACAAAAAATCCTACAGCTTCACCCCCGTTATCCAAAAAGGCATTAATACCATCTGTATAGACCCATTCACCCAATGCTAACCCAGCTGGTAACTGACCTGTTTTTTCAATTTCAGTTGTTTGTTTTTCAATCGCATCCAAACAGTCTTTAGGAAGTACAATTGGCGAATACCCTGCAATATTACTTGTTGGATTTTTAGGTTTTTCAATTAAACGATTTTCATGAATAATCGCATTGTTACTTACATCATCTTTCACAATTCCAGTTAACAAAATTTGTTTTGTATTTTGCAAAAATGAATCTGTAATTTTTTTAACAAATGGTATTTCTGCTTTTGTTGAATCAATTAAATCATCTGGGAAAATTAAAACAGCATGTCTATCCATTGACAACCGATGAGCCAATCCTAAAACCTGAGCTGTTCCAAGTGGTTTTTCTTGAATAACAAATTTTAAATCAACATCATCTGGCAAAAAAGTTGCTCTTAATACATCAGCAATACGCTCCCTGCCACCTTTACGTAATTTTTCTTCTGTTTTTGTATCCGTTTTTAATGCCTCAGTAAATGCATCAATCGTTGATTGATCAGATACGACAAGTGTGATATGTCTACCACCCATACGTACAATATCTTGCAAGACACAATCAACCAATCGAATATCTCCAAATGGCATTAAACACTTATGTGCAATTCCTTTTGAATGAGGATAATTTCTTGTACTTTTGCCAGCACAAGCAACAATAAACTCTATATTTTCGTACATTAAAAGTCTCCTTTGATTGTTATTTTTAAATCAATACTTTTAATGTAAATTTTTTAAAAAATAAAAGCAAGCTTAAAAGCTTAAATTCAACTTTTATTTTCCTTTTTATAAAGGCGCCAGCTAGAATAAATATTTATATCCCATATTAATTGTGTGGCCTGTAGAAGAGGATGAGAAATCATAATCATATTTCAACTCTAATTCAGATAAACCATAAAGCCACAATAATGACCCACCTACCGTAAATGTATCTCTATCTACATTCAATCCTTCTACAACAAATGGTGCCGCATATTTGACAAAAGTTGCTGTTGATTTAGAGGCAGTATCCCCAAATTCATGTGTCCATCTCACATGGGCTTCAGGGCGAAAACGATAGAACGGATTCCCAAAGTCAAGAGCAGCTTTTAATTCAACTGGTGTTTGTATCGAATTTAACTTAGCACTTTGTAAATTTGTCAAAGTATATCCTGCACCTTTTTCCATTACTTCTTCCATCTCTATAGACGTATAATCTATACCAATTTTAGGAGCAATAATAAAATTACGAGTAACCATAAATTCATATCCAATATCAGCACCAATTGTATAGGCTGTTACATCAAAATCAGCTTTTGCTGTTTCTGCTAACGATTCGACCTTTCGTTGGCTTGTGTTAGATGTTCTGCTCCATAATGCATAAAAATCCATAAACGAACGTGAGTAATGTGGCGTAACACTTCCATAAATACCAACACCATAAGTTGTCATGTCTGACTGGAATTTTTTATTCTTCTGCTCCATATCACCTGAAGCATACATGGCAGCAACACCAAGAGAAAAGACACCAACTTTCCTATCAATACCTGCTGTAAAACCTTGCGCATCAAAATCATATCCAGATTGATTATCTTTATTATCTTGACTGAAAGACATAGCAAAAGGCTTCGCCCACATGCCTCCTCTATCAGAACGTCTTTGCCCATAAGGGTTCCGTCTTATCTGTCTAAATCCATAATAATACCGTTCATATCCTGGACGTCCATAATAGTAGGGTTGTCTTACATAATATGTGGATGCTAAATCATGTTTAACACGATAATTACGCATAGCGTTCATTTCAGAGAGAACACTTTCTTTAAATACCTTTTGTAAACGAAGTGCTGCTTGTTGCGTATTTAAATATCCTTCTGGTGAATACTCATCTAATACGGCAACAGCTTCTTCAGCAGATTGAGCAAAATAAACGTTATCAATAAAAGGATCAATTGTATAGGAGCCAACGCTTTCTCTTAAATTGGTTAACAAATCAGCAAGCGCATCCACATTTTTAGAACGTTTTGTAGGTTCAATACCTTCTTTTAAGGTTTGAATTCCTGTTATCTTTAATGAAAGTTTGTTGTTATTTGTTGAAATATCTGTCCCTTCCCACAAGAAGGTTGTTCTCAATTTATCACTGTTTCCATGTAACTGTGTTGCTGATAAAATTTCATATTCTTGATTTGCTTGAATATCTCTTACAATGACACGTGTTCCATCAGCTAAATTAACCGTTCCTTGTACAGTAATTTTATCATTTTTATCACCATCAGCACGAACATCAATATAACCTGTTGAATCTGTTTCAACTGTTAAATCTTTTGTTGTATATGCAACACCAGAGTTGACAATTGTTTCATCTGAAGAAACAATTTTTAATTCAGAAACAGGCTTTTCTTCTACACTTTTGTTTGATACAGAAATTCTTGAATTTTCATCAATAGAGAGATAGCCATTTTTAATATTTAACACACCACTCCCTGCAAGAGCTGAATAAGGTTTTAAATGAATATCATTTGTAACGTTCACAGCATTTGAACCCAGTTCATTTAAAAATTCAAATACACCACCATTCATATTTAAATTATCAACATCAACATTCCCTCTAACTTCAAAATGATTTGAATTTACATTTAATGTTGTGTTTGTTACAGATTCACCCTGTGATAATTTTTCTTGATCACGAACAACTCTTGAAACAGCAATATCTGCATAAGCTGAAAGAGAGGCATTTGTTCCAAGTTCTACCCCTTCTTCATAATATGTTGGATAAGTTACGCCTCCAGAAGATGGGGAAATATTTATTTCATGTAATGCATTATAATTTCCACTTGACACTAAAATACGATCAACATAAACATTGCCTGAAGAATTAACGCTTTTTCCCTTTGCATCAATTTCAAGCGTTGTATTTACACGATCTCCATCAACCTCGTTCACAGCACCGATTTTAAAATTGTCTGTTAATCGAATAGTTGTATTGTTATCCAACATAACATTATCAATGTTTACAGGCTTATTAATTTCGATACCGCCCCTATTTACAATCAAATTTTCAACATTAATCGTATTTGTTGTTTTATAAAATTCTTTATCTTTTAAAGAAACTTCAAGGGTTGTATTTGTTGTATTTTCTAAACGGTTAATTGGATCATAAATAACAAGTGGACCATCTTTAATTGAGGAGCTAGTTACTCTAAATGTCGTATCTGTATTTAAATAAATATTTCCTTTAACTTCACCAGCAGCTTCTAACAATCCAACATCAACCAAAATGCTATCAACATTAATGTCACCATCCAACTTGGCGAAATGAGATTCATCCACATTAACTGTAATGTGAACATTCTTTGAACCATCTGCTTTTTGCAAGGAGCCCAAAATGGTACCAGCTTGATAACAGTGGTCACACAAAATCGGCGTTTCCTCTCCCTCTTCTTTTGGATTGGTCAATAAAACATTCGAATCACTACCAAGCGTAATATCAGCTTTTAAACTTCCAGATGCCTCAATATAACCTCTCTCGCCCATATTAATTTTTCCAAGAGTTTGCATTGAAGAATCTGAATATAATGTAAAATCACCACTTACCCCTATAGAACCATCATTCAAAAAATTGATGATTGGCGTAAAAATAGAGGTGGTTGCAAGGCCGGAACCTCCTCCAAAAATAACTTGGGAAGAATTACCAAGGTAAACACCCTCTGTTGCTGTTAACGTTGAAAGAACAGTTTCTTCAACAACACTGGTATCTTGCCCATCACTTGTAGAAGTGCCACTTTCATTTTCTTTTTCCAATAAAAAAACAGCAGGACTAATCATCATAGATGAATTATCACCCAGCTCAATCTTTCCGGTATTAACTTGTCCCCCAGAAATATTCACAGAAGCACTATCACCCATGGTAATATTATCTACATTTAATATCCCTTTGTACACCTGCCCAGGAAGAACCTCTTTGTATTCCACAAGATCCTTTAATTCATCTGGAACCGTTGGTTTTGTAGAATCTATGACTCCATCACCAGCATCGCCTGAAGGTGTATCACTTGTATCACCAGATGAAGAATTATTCCCAGATGAACTATCATCTCCAGATGTTCCCCCTTCATAATCTGTTCCATTTAAAGAACTATTGATAATACTTTCCAACTCTTCTGCTGTAAACTTTCCATTAGGGTCAGCTGGTGCACTTGCTTTTAAATCGATTGCCAACTGGGCTAAAGCTTCTTCTGAAATAGTTGGATCCCTTTCTTTTATGACACCCAAAATATAATCAATTTCAGCATCACTCAAACGCCCTGCATCTGAAAGAGGCATAACTTGATACATTAACATTTGAGTTTGTGTTTCTTGAGCACTACTACTTTCACCTGCACTACTGCCCTCTTTTTTCACTGGAACATAAACAGGAGGTTGATAGGCTGATGACACATTTAACACGCCATTATCTAAAAATTTAATATCCCCATTAATATCCACTTTTCCAGATTGGATATCCAATATACCAAAATTTAAAAAATTAATCTGAGAACCGGTATAGGTACTATTATTTGCATTAATTAAAGAAGCACCCTCTGCAAGTGTGAGTTTATCAATATTCATCACAGAAGCATGGGGAATTTTAGGAATTGGGAAAAAGGTCGTTTGAGGTAATAATTCTATCCCACCTAAAATATCACTTAAGTCACCACTAACACCAACAGTTGTGATTTCCATTTGGTTCAAATAATCAAAATAATAATCAGCGCCGTTTGTAACAACTGTATTTTCCCCCACCAACACATTTGTGGCAGAAAAAGTTGCGCCCATTTCATTTGAAATTTTAGAATTATCCCCAACTATAATGTTTTCTGCTGTAAATGAAGCGCCATTTGGCAAAACTTTCCCAGCAACATTTTCACCGTTTTGCTCTCTGATATAGGGATCTATAACATTTAATATTGAGGCATTATTCCCCATTGAAACATTTTTAACATCAACAACCGAGCCATTAGCTAAAAAGCCATCTGATGTAAAAATAATATTATCCGTTGTCAGATTTGAATCAGCTATTTTTAAATCAACCAACTCAAGAGAAGATGTCGTTTCGTCAATAACAACTTCACCATACACACCTCTAACACCATTAAAAAACGAGCCAGTTGCTGCAAAGCTAATTGTATTATTATTAACGTCTCCTGTTAGATTTTCAAAATTCCCCCTTAGGTTTGAAACAATTGCATTTGTGCCCAATAAAACACTCCCTTTAATTGTTGGGACTGTTTCAGTGGTTGTTTGAGTACCAGCAGTTGCATCTGAATCTGCTTCTTCAGATTGATCTTCTTCAACTGGCTGATTAAATATTTTAACTTGATCAACTTCTTGCAATTGTATCCGTTCAATTGTTCCTTGGTTATCAATATAAACTGGTCCACCCGTTGTCGGATTTGTAAAACCATAGATACCAAAACCAGAAGCAGAAGAATTAATATTCCCTTTATTTACAATATCTACAGAGGCGTTTCCAGAATTAATCAAGACGGTATTTCCACCAGAACTTGAACTAATAGATCCTTCATTTGAGTATGTTATCTTATTATTTTCTTGATCGTAATATTGGCTATTTTTATCTAACACAACATTTGTGGGCAAATTAGCTTCTGTTGCATTTGCATTAAAAGCCATCAATACCGCAGCAAAAACAGGCAATGATATATAAACTTTTTGCACCCCACACCTCAAAAATAACCCTTTATTATTTTCTTTTAACATAGTTTTTTTTTATTTACAAGTAAAAATATAATCCTAAATATTTAAAAAACCATTTCATTAACAAAGAAAAAATGAAAGATAAAAAAGAATGAAAAACAAAATCAAAAACCATTTAAAAAACAACATATTTGTTTTAAATTATTCAAGAATGTGGCCATTTATTAAGCCTTATTGGATCAGAGCCTTAATCGCCACACTGATCACCATTCCAATTGGATCACTTGATGCCGTTATTGCTCTTTCTTTAAAACCATTTATGGATACCATAATCATGGAAAAAGGAGGAGAAACACCTTTTAATCTTCCTTTATACAGCATTCCTCTTTTCATTATATTTTTCACAATCATTCAAAGCGCATTAGAATACACATCTGCTTATCTCAACACATGGGTTGGTGGAAAAATAACGAATAGTTTGAAACAAAAGGTTTATCAAAAACTTGTTTCTTGCGAAGCCTCTTTTGCAGATAAAAACACCTCTGGATTCATTGTTTTTAGATGTGATAGCGACCCAACACTTGCTTGCTCTGGATTAATAAATAACTTAAAAGTTTTCACAACCAGACTGTTTTCATCCATCTCATTAATTTGTGTTTTATTCTACACCTCTTGGCAACTTGCAATTATAGCCATTATTATCCTTTCATCAGCTCTTTATCCCCTGACAAAAATCAGAGAAAAAATCAAAGAAGTCATGAACAAAACTGTTTTAGCTGGAGGCGCTGTTTTAACCGTATTTAACGAAACTTTTGCCGGATTAAAAACAATTGCATCTTACAACTTAGAGACACAACAAACCTCCAAATTTTCAGATATACTTAAACAAATATTTAAGTTACAAATCAAATACACTCAACGAACAGCCTGGCTATCCCCAATGATGCATATTATCATCTCATTTGGCATTGCTGGAGCCATTTGGTACGGCAGTTACCTCATTAAATCTAATCAAATAACAAGTGGTGATTTTGTTTCTTTTATGACAGCTCTTTTAATGCTGTACACCCCCATTAAAAATATTGGTAAAAATTTCACTTCTGTTCAAATGTCATTTATGGCGATTGAACGTGTTTTTGATTTTCTAGCAACAAAAATGAGTGTTACAGAAAAAGAAAATGCCCCACATTTACAACCCCTTCAAAACAAAATAGAATACAAGTCTGTTTCATTTAGCTATAACAGCGAAAAAACAATTTTAAACAATATTAATCTAACAATAAATAAAGGTGAAAAAATCGCTTTTGTTGGCAACTCTGGTGGTGGTAAAACAACTCTTATCAATTTACTACCTCGTTTTTATCAAATCACAAAAGGGAGCATCTTAATTGACGGACAAGATATTCAAAACGTTTCTCTCAGATCTCTGAGAAATCAAATTGCAATTGTTTTTCAAGATAATTTCTTGTTTTCAGGCACAATAAAAGAAAATATCCTTTTAGGGAAACAAGACGCTACAGAAAAGGAAATCAATCAAGCAATCAAATCGGCTTGTCTTGATGATTTTATTAAAACTTTACCAAATGGAATTAATACCCAAATCGGCGAACGGGGCGTGTTACTATCAGGAGGACAAAAACAACGTGTTGCCATCGCAAGAGCTTTTTTAAAAAATGCACCGATTGTTATCTTGGACGAAGCAACATCAGCACTCGACAATAAATCCGAATCCATTGTCCAACAGGCAATTGACAATTTAATGTATGATAGAACAGTCCTTGTCATTGCACACAGATTATCAACCATTCAAAATGCTGACAAAATCATTGTTATCAACGAAGGGAAAATAATAGAACAAGGAAATCATGAAACATTATTAAATATGAATGGAGCATACCATTCTTTGTATATGGCTCAATTTAAATCAAAAAACTAAAGTATATAATTCATTGTAAAAAAATCAAAAGCTCCTATTTATAACTGTGCTAAAAACTTATAAAAAAGGAGAAAACTTATGCAACAACATATTGCACCATATACAAAGAAATATCTTAAAGCTAGAAGTAAAGAAGTCAATTCTATTCAAAATGAAATCAATCGCATTTTTGATAAACACATTGCTCCAATTGAAAATTTCGGACAAATAGACACCTTATTAGAACCAGATATTGAAATTTCAGAAACAGCTAAAAAAGTACAAGTTACTGCAGAACTTCCAGGAATGAATGCAAATGACATTAATTTGCACATTTCAAAGGATGGCTATTTAACCATTAGCGGAGAAAAAACAAACACACACGAACAACAAGATGACGAAGGTTTTTATTTTTCCGAACGTTCTTATGGCTTCATCAATCGAACAATCGAACTCCCTTCAGATATTGATGAAGAAAATGTTAGCGCCTCTTTTGAAAAAGGTCTTTTAAAAATTACTATTCCAAAATTAAAATCAGAAAAACAAAATCCAAAAAAAATTCAAATTAAAGAAAAATAAACACATCAAATTTAATTAGTAAAAACAAAGCATCTCAACCATAAAATTGAGATGCTTTTTAAAACATATAAAAAAATTTGACAAACTTTTATTTTTCTGATATATTATAACAAATTTTAAAAACAAAAGGATCCTTAATGAAAAATGAAGAAAATTCAAAACAATCAAATTCTTTTGATAAAAAGGAACTTGTTCAACAAATTTTGGTTTCACTTGCAACAATTCTCAACAATTCAGAAAACTGGAATGGGTGCGAATCCAAAACGCCCATTGCTCATGCATTTTTAAAAAATCAAAACAATGCGTTTCATCAACTTTGCTTTTACAACAAATACAAACCTCAAAACCCCTCTTACATAGATGCTATGGCTCACGAGTATTTCAAATGGAAAACAATTTATACAGCTTATAACCATCCTCAAAAAGTTTTATACGATTTAAATGAAAACAAATTAACAAATCGCTTACAAAAAGCTCTTATTACTCATTTTATAGGAGTCGACCATTTTAAAATACAAGATAAGCAAAATCTTTTAAACAAGACACAACTATTGATTGAAAAAAAATTTTCACATTCAAAATAACTTATAATGGAAATATTATTAATCTTTTTAATTTTTCTTAAAAAAAGAATTGAGTTACTAAATCGATAAAGAGACAAAAAACAAATCATGTAACCAGACAAAAAAACATATAAACAACAACCAAAGTCTGTTAATTTCAACTTAATGAAATTTTTCACACTCAAAAGCGTACACTCATGTACGCTTTTTTATTTACAACATTTACAAAAACGATTATACTCAGCATATGAGAAAGAAATTTTTTATACTATTTTTTATTATCACTATCTGTTTTATTTCTTTACTTTATCTTTTTAATTCCAATAACAACAGTAAAGATAGCTCATTGTCGCATTTGTTTTTTGCACAATATATCCAGCTTAAAAACAAAACAATCAATTGGTCTTTACCTAACACCAATTTTCAATCAAAAACCAATCAATCAGACACAACCCTTAATCAAATTTCCCCTCAAAAAAAGCATTTTATTTCTTTTTCAGGATGCGAAACATTAACTCAAAATCCAGATACTCTGTCTAAAAAACTACAAAAGGACAGAACTAAAAATACAACGAATAATTCTTCATCTTTATTCCAAAAAATGGGATGTGGACTTATCCAAACAATCATCCCTTTATCATTTTAATTTTTTTTGATTTTTTTCATTTTTTTATTGTAATTTAAATATTTTTTTGCTAGAAGAAATATTAGATACATTTTGTTTGGTTTATAAGGAGAGAAAATATGAAAAAAACTTTACCATTTTTAGTTATTTTAGCAGCTTTAGTTGGTGGTGTTGTTTATTATACAAGAGTCAATCATCAAGCTGAACCTTTGGTTATGAATTACAAATTACCTGGAATCGTTAAAATCCAACATCCAAGTTGGTCAGGCAACATTGTCAACTTAGGCAACAAACGTGCACAACGTCAAGGCCACTCTGATCAAGGGACTCTTCAAAATATTACACCAAACACATTTGAAATTGTTTGGGATAAATGGGATATTGAAATATACAAATTAAACCCAAAAACAGGTGTTTTCCACTTATTTGATAAGAAGAAAAAACCACAACCTGCAAAAAAATAATATAGTTATTCTATAAAAAAACAGGGCATCATTGATGTCCTGTTTTTTTATATAAAATAGATACATTAAAAAATTTAATAATGCAGATTGATTTTTTTCGCATTTTCGAGTATTATAACAGCGTTTATTGTTTATATGTATTTTTAGGAGTATTTTATTATGCCAGCAACATCTATGGATCAACTTGTTTCTCTTTGTAAAAGACGTGGTTTTATTTTTCAAAACGCTGATATTTATGGTGGTTTACAAGGTGTATATGACTTTGGTCCATTAGGCGTTGAACTTAAAAATAATTTAAAAGCAGCTTGGTGGCGTTCAATGATTTATGAGCGTGACGATATTGAAGGATTAGATTCTTCTATTTTAACACATCAAAAAGTTTTACACTATAGTGGACATGAAGCCACCTTTACAGATCCTCTTACCGATTGTAAAAAATGTAAAAATAGATTTAGAGCTGATCATATCAAAGATGGAAAATGTCCAAATTGTGGCTGTACGGATTTAACCGAACCACGTATGTTCAACCTCATGTTTAAAACAACAGTCGGCCCTGTTGAAAATAGTGAAAACTATGCTTATTTAAGACCAGAAACGGCTCAAGCTATTTTCACACAATTTAAAAACGTTGTCGATTCTACCTCTCGCAAAGCTCCTTTTGGCATTGCTCAAATTGGTAAATCGTTTAGAAATGAAATCACTCCTCGCAACTTCATCTTTAGAGTGCGTGAATTTGAACAAATGGAATTAGAATACTTCGTCAAACCAGGAACAGATGAAGAATGGCTTGAAACATGGAAAGATTTAAGAATTCAATGGTGGTTAGAGCAAGGTCTTGATAAAGATAAATTAAAAGTCCACCCTATTGAAAAAGAAGAACTCGCCCATTATTCTAAAGCCACATATGATTTAGAATATGAATTTCCTCACGGATTAGAAGAACTTGAGGGAGTTGCAGACAGAACAGATTATGACCTTGGCAATCATACACGCTACCAATCCGAATTAAATCTTACCTCCACACCCCACACAAACAAGGAAAGCTCAACAAAGCTTGCTCTTTTTGATGATGAAACAAAAAAATGGTATGTTCCTTTTGTTATCGAACCATCTGCTGGTGTAGAACGAGGTGTTTTAGCCGTATTAACAGAAGCTTATAATGAAGAAACATTGCCAAATGGTGAAACAAGAACTGTTTTAAAATTAAAAAAACATCTTGCTCCTGTGAAAGCTGCTGTCATTCCTCTTAAACGCAACAATCCTCAAATTATGGAACTTGCAAAGAAAATCAAAAATCAATTATTAAAAACAGGTATCGGTCGAGTTATGCTTGAAGATTCTGGCAACATTGGAAAAGCCTATCGTCGCCATGACGAAATTGGAACACCATTTTGTATAACAGTTGACTTTGAAAGTATCGAACAAACACCAACAACTGTTACAATCAGAGATAGAGACACAATGGAACAAAAACGTGTTGCGCTTTCAGATTTGGATAATCTTTTAAAAGATTATTTCTTAAGATAATTAAAGAACAAAAAATTCATTACAATAAAACCCACTTAAAGTGGGTTTTATTTATTTTGTTTATCTATTCAAACTTAAGATATATAAGATGTCAAATCAAAAGGATATTCCTTCACCAACTCAACAATGGCTTCATAATCTTGCTTTAATTTTTTAACACGATAATCAATTTCTACAATATAAGCCTTATCAATACCATCCAATCTTTCTTTAATTTTTTCAGGTAAAAAATCTAAAATAACAACATCTGACTTAGAACGATATAACAATGCATGATCCCCTCCATCATATAAAAGCACAGGATCAATAGGATCTTCATCCTTAACAGAAATTGCAAAAATTAATTCTTCCTCTGTTGTAGGCAAAATAACATATGCCTCTTCTTTTTCAACTAAAAGGTCTCCATTTTTATCTTCAATCATGCGCTCTTACCTGCCCTCAGATTGTAATGCCCGAAAATCAATATTTGTTTTTGTATTTGAGTTTACCTGCATCATGTCCACATTTTGAAGAGCTTCACCCCCAAAATGAACTTCACCTTTTAAAGGATACAAGCCCTTACATAAGGCATATGTATCATGCCCTAGACCATATGCAAAATCAAGCAGTCCATCTGATTGACCTGATTCTAAAGAATTTCTTACATCGCTCATTGATACCTCCTATTTTTTTATATGGATAAACTCTACCATATTTAATAACCAAGGTCAAACTAAAATATGCACTTTTTACTATTTTTTTAATTGTGCGCGTGGATGTGATTTTTCATATACCTGAATAAGTTGTTCACGGGTAATTTCTGTATAACGCTGTGTTGCAGATAATGAGGCATGCCCTAATAATTCTTGAACAGTTCTTAAATCCCCACCACCTTGCAATAAATGGGTTGCAAAGCTATGTCTTAAGGCATGTGGCGTCACACTTTCTGGTAAGTTTAAGTAATTTCGTATCACACGAACGTTTCTTTGAACAACACCAGCATTTAATCGATCCCCCCTAGACCCTACAAAAAGAGGAGCTTTTTCACTTGAACAAGGATGATATTTTAAATACTCTTTAACGCTTTTTTTCACCATTGGTAATAAAGGAACAACTCTTTCTTTTTTCCCTTTTCCAAGTAAAGTAAATGCATCCCTATCTAACGGAAAATCATGAATATTTAAAGACAACGCCTCATTGATACGTAGACCACAACCATAAAGCAACATATATAAAGCCGTATCTCTTTTTTCTTGAAACGAATCTTTTGCGACCATTTTAACAGCATTTAAAAAAGAAAAAGCATCATCAACAGACAAAGGTTTTGGTAAAATCTTACCGCGTTTTCCAGTTCGAATAGTCATAATTTCTTGATTTTCAAACAGTTCATTTTTCGCCCCATACTTGAAAAAATTACGCAAAGTCGACATACCCCGAGCAATACTTGATCTTGAAACATTGTGCTCACTGCGCCACACCAAAAAAGAACGGAAATCGGTCACCGTCAGTTTTTTTAACATTGGAATATCTATTTCTTTTTCAAAAAACTCATTTAAAAAATGAAAAAACTCTTTTATGTCAATCAAGTAGGAATCAACCGTCTTTTCAGAAAGACGCCGTTCATATCTTAAGCTTTTTTGCCAAGAATCGATAATATCTTTTAATTTTGAAGAAACGGTTAAAGATAAAGACTTGTATTCTTCCATAATTTTATGTATCCTTACAACTGTTTTTTTAAGTATACAAGGTTACATTGAAAATGCAACAAATATCTGTTTTGTTTCCAACACCTCTTGGGTGTTATGATTATTTAAGTGATACCCAACTTGAAGTGGGAACATTTGTTTTAGCGCCTTTTGGAAAGAAAAAACTTATAGGTATTGTCTGGGATAAAGAGCCAAACACCCATATCGAAAAGAGCAAGATAAAACAGATATTAGAAATCCTTCCTTTCCGACCTCTTCCTTTTGAAACAATTCAATTTGTTAATTGGGTGAGTTCTTACACCCTTGCCCCCTTGGGTGCTGTTTTAAAAATGGCTCTTTTAACCGATTTTGAAAAAATAAGCAAAAAACCACTCATTTTTCAGCATCCAAATCCAACACATATCTCTTTAACCTTTTCTCAAGCACAGCAAAATGCCATTCAAATTATGACTGATCAATTAGAAAGAGGTTTTAGTGTTTCACTCTTAGATGGAGTCACTGGATCAGGAAAAACAGAAGTTTATTTTGAGGCGCTTGCACAGGCCCTTAAAAAAGATGGCCAAATTCTTGTTCTTCTCCCAGAAATTACACTCACAACAGCCTGGCTTGAACGCTTCGAAAAACGCTTTGGAGTTAAACCTGCTTTATGGCATTCTGGTATCACCCAAAAACAAAGAAGAGACACTTGGAATGCTATTTTAAAAGGAGATGCAAAAGTTATTGTAGGCGCAAGATCAGCCCTCTTTTTACCTTATCAAAAATTAAATCTTATCATTGTAGATGAAGAACATGACTCTTCATTTAAACAAGAAGATGGTGTTTTATATCAAGCAAGGGATATGGCAGTCGTTCGAGCCAAAATTGCAAAATGTCCTATTGTACTTGCCTCAGCTACACCAAGTATCGAATCTTATTGTAATGTGTTAGCTGGAAAATATATTCATATTGAATTGCCTGAACGATTTGCTGGGTCTTGTTTACCAGATATTCGGCTGGTCGATATGCGTAAAAAAGAAAAAGGTCCTATTCAATTTATTTCACCCGAGTTACAACTTCTTATACGTGAAAATCTTCATAAAAAAGAACAAACTCTTTTGTTTTTAAACAGAAGAGGATATGCCCCTCTTCTTCTTTGCAGATCCTGTGGAGAGCGAATTAAATGCCCACATTGTACGGCATGGCTTGTTGAACATAGGAAAAAAAATATTTTACAATGTCACCACTGTGGATACGTGATGCGCATCCCTAAGAAATGCCCCACTTGCGAACAAGAAGAAACGCTTGTTTCCTGCGGACCTGGGGTTGAGCGAATCCATGAAGAAGCACATCAACTTTTCCCTGAAGCTTCTTTAAGTATGGTGACATCAGACACACTCAACAACCCAAAAGAATTTGAAGCTCTTTTGGAAAAAATTAAAAACAACGAAATTGATATTCTTATCGGAACTCAAATTCTTGCAAAAGGGCATCACTTTTCAAATCTCACCCTTGTTGGTGTAATTGATGCAGACATGGGCCTTTCAGGAGGCGATCTTAGAGCTGGCGAAAGAACATTTCAACTGTTACATCAAGTAACAGGTCGAGCTGGCCGTGAACAAAAAAAAGGGACTGCTGTTTTGCAAACATATGTACCTGACAATCTTGTTATTCAATCTCTTCAAAAAAACGATAAAAACACATTTATTCAAGAAGAAATTGCAACAAGACAAATTTTAAGCATGCCTCCTTTTGGTCAACTCGCCGCCATCATTTTAAGTGGTAAAAATGAACAATTTGTTGTTGAAGTTGGGAAAAAAATAGTCGCAGCAGCTCCTTTTTTAGAAGGATTAGATGTTTTAGGTCCAACACCTGCACCTTTAGCACTTTTGAGAGGCAAATTTAGATATCGCCTACTCATCAAAGCAACTAAAGATATCAAACTTCAAAACATTTTAAATATATGGCTTGCAAAAGTTGCCATTCACTCCAGCGTATCTGTTCGCATTGATATAAATCCCTATAGCTTTTTTTAAGGAAAAAAAATGGACACATTTAATTTTAACACACAAACATCCTTTAAAGACAAAACAATTCGTTTTTTTAAAGCAGCTCTTCCCTCTTTTTTTAAATACGGCTTTCTATCCGGTTTTGTTTTTTTTGTAAAAATAAACCTCAGTCAATTTTTTTATACCTATTTTGATATTCCTTTGGAAAAAGAAAAAGCTTCAATTCTTCAAGAATATACAAAAAAGGCGAGTGAAAACTTATCTTTATTATCTCCTAGCAAAATATCCGATTATATTGCTTCTCTTACAAATTCAACCTTTGTTTCTGCAAAAGTTGCCTCTTTAGAAAAAACAATCAATTTATTAACAGCTTTTTTTGACACAATTTTACTTTTTATTTTAATATATTTTGCTTATGCATTCATCACAAACACCCTTGCAAATTATAAAGAAAAAGAACGAGAAAATGATATCGCAAATTTAGTTGTTCAAAAACTTCTTCCTCTTTTAAAGGATATTTCAAAATAACCTTTTTTATAAAGATAATTTTAAACACTTCTAAAAAAGAAAAAATACTTGATTTTTTAAAAAAATTCCTGTATAGTATCAAAGCTTTCCGATTATCCTTGCTCTCTTGCTATCGGACGGGGGCTATGTTTCAGGCAACTATCCATTCGGGATATTTGTTTTAACCGAAACGAGAAAAACCATAAGGAGAAATTATAAATGCCTTTTTATGAACACGTATTTATTGCCAGACAAGATTTAACACCTGCAAAAGTTAATGAATTGACAGACAAATATGCATCAGTTGTTGAATCTATGGGTGGTAAAGTTTCAAAACGCGAAAATTGGGGTTTACGCAATTTAGCATACAAAATTCAAAAAAACCGTAAAGGTTATTACATGTTAATGAACATTGACGCTCCAGCTGATGCTATTATCGAAATGGAACGTTTGATGCGTCTTGATGAAAACTTGATTCGTTATTTAACAATTAAAGTTGAAGAATTAGAAGAAGGTCCATCAGTTATGATGGAAGCTAAATCTAGAAAATTCAAAGCTGAAGAAAAATACGATATTGAAATTTCAGAAGGAGATATGTAATGGCTGATATTAAAGGTTCATTCTTTCATCATAAAAAGTCTTGTCCATTCTGTGGCGAAAACGCACAAAAAATCGACTACAAAGACATCAAACAATTAAGCCGCCATATTTCAGAACGTGGTAAAGTTGTTCCTGCTCGTGTTTCAGCAACATGCGCAAAACACCAACGCGAATTGTCAAAAGCAATTAAACGCGCTCGTTTCTTGGCGTTATTACCATTCGTTGCAGAATAAGGAGAATAAAGATGGAAATTATTCTTTTAGAAAAAATCGAACGTCTTGGTCAAATGGGTGATATCGTTAATGTTAAAAACGGTTATGCTCGCAACTACTTACTTCCACAAAAGAAAGCATTGCGTAAGACTAAAGACAATTTGGCTCTCTTCGAAGCAAAACGCAAAGAATACGAAGCCTACAACCAAAAATTAAAAGCTCAAGCTGAAGCTTTGGCTGAACAAATGAACAATCTTTCCGTTGTTATCATTCGTCAAGCTGCTGAAACAGGTCAATTATATGGTTCTGTTTCAATGCGTGACATTTGCGAAGCTATTCATGATGCTGGCTTTAAAGTTGAAAGACAACAAATTGTTATGGGTCAACCATTCAAAAATCTCGGCATTTTTGATGTTCGTTTATCATTACACCCAGATGTTTCTCAAACAGTTCGTGTTAACATTGCACGCTCTGCTGAAGAAGCTAAACGTTCTTTCAAGAAAAAAGCTGATGCAGACGCTAAAGCAACAGCTGAAAAAGAAGCTCAAACAGAAACTGTTTCAGCATAATCTTTTTAAAAGCAACAAAAAAAGAGGAAGATTTTTTCTTCCTCTTTTTTTTATTTCAAAATTGATTCTGCAGATTTCCTTAATTCATTTTTTTTATGTTCTGACAATGTTGATAAAGTTTTCTCGCTTTGTTTAGATCGTTCGTTTTGTTTCATCATATCCATATCAAATTCAGGCTCAGATATTCTTGATAAAACGGGATCAACTTCAATTTCTTGATTCAAACATTCTTCTTTACCAACATAAGTTTCTTTATTTGGGAATAACAATTTCGCATAATGCTCAACAAAAGCACATTCTTGAGGCGTAAAAGTCAAGTGATAAGGCTTGATTTTAACAACCTCTTTTGCTCCATCAATTCGAAGACGCATATCCTCAACAGAGAGATTTTCATAAATACCATTTTGTTTACAAAAATCAACACAAGGATCTTTTTTGTAAAGATTTAAAATCTCACGTTCACCAGTCGGATATGTTAAAATAACAGCTGTTCTTCTCACCTCCGATACACGAGCCTTATTTGGAAGAACACGCCCTTCTGTTACACTAACTGTTTCCCCTTGCCTATCCTCCAAAACAGCCATTTTTGCTTCCGTTCTTCTTAAAATATAATCCCTATCAGACTGACGTTTATCCATATCAATTGCAAACTTACAACGACAACTATACAACTCCCTATCTTTAGATGTTGATTTTTCCAACTGTGTTGCCTCACAAGAATACATATTTTTTTTCATTTCTGCCAATGCACGCTCATATGTAATTTTTCCTTGTTTTGTTAAATGAACTAACCCAACATTTTCTTCAGCCTTTTTGCATCCCAACAAAATTGCACGCCAAAAATATTCTAACAAAATCTCTTCATTGGCCAAATCTTCATCTTTTCTGATATAGTAATTAATACCTAAAAGATTATTTGCCAAAGCAGATTCTTTTTGAGATGCCTTATCAATATAAGCAGCTGCTTTTGGATCTGCTGTTTTTAAATAATGAACCCCTAAAATTTCAAGGACTTTTCCCTCTTCTTTATTCGTTAATTGTTGTGTACTTAAAGCCCTTGTTAAATAATTATACCCCGTTTGAAAATCGCCTTTATTAATAGCTTTTTCTCCAGCGTATACCAATGCAGGAGGATATTCCATTTGAATTGCTTTATCGCAATATAATTCATGGTACTCATGTAGAGGAAACCGAATACAAATTTCATAAATGGCTCGTCTCATTTTCTTTTCAGAAACATACCCAGCCCATTTATTCCAAACCAAATCTTCGTTTAAAAAACCACACTTGTCATATAATGAAGAATCCGTTAATTCTCCTGTTTCAAGCTTTTGAAAAATTTCTTCACAAGAAAGCTCTGCATATGAGTTCGCCTGCCCAGAAAATGGTATAAATAATGCACTTAAAAACAAACATTTTTTCAACAAATTCATCATCCCACTCCTTAAGTATCCTTTTAAATTATATCAAAGATTTATATTGTTATCAAGCAAAAACATCTCTTGACTTTTCACAAAAAAAAATGTACGTTATAAAAAATCAATTGAAAAAGGAGCCAAATATGACAATTGTTACCTTACCCCCTGATTACAAACCATCTCAAGATGAAGAATACATGAACGAACGCCAACTTGAATATTTTCGTCAAAAATTAATCAACTGGCGTGCAGAACTTGTCAAAAACTCAGAATTTACATTACAAGATTTAAAAGAAACCAGCTTGCAAGAAGCTGATTTAAACGATCGGGCAAGTAGCGAAACAGATCAATTCCTTGAATTAAGAACTCGAGACAGAATGCGTAAACTTATCAAAAAAATCAACGCTGCTCTCGACAGAATTGAAAATGGAACATATGGTTATTGTGAAGAAACAGGTGAACCTATTGGCCTTGGTAGATTAGAAGCTCGCCCTGTTACAACACTTTCAATCGAAGCTCAAGAACGCCACGAACGTAAAGAAAAAATGCAATCCGATGAATAAGAACGAATTGTGGAAATTTAAAGCAGGTTTTATTTTAGCCTCTGCTTCAGTTAACAGACGCGCCTTACTTGATGAGGTGCGTCTTGTTCCAGATAAGATTGTCTCACCTGAAATTGATGAGGAAATTTTAAAAGGAGAAACACCTGCCAGATACGTCAAACGTATTTCCATTGAAAAAGCAAAAGCTGTTGCGAAAGAATATCCAAACACCTGTATCGTAGCTGCTGACACCGTTCTTGCTGCAGGTCGGCGTATTATTCGAAAAGCAAACACTGCAGACGAAGCCAGAAATAATTTAAAACTCCTCTCTGGCAGAAGTCATAAAGTTTTAACAGGCCTAGCCATTATTGCCCCTAATGGAAAAATTATTTCACGTGTTAACATCTCCTGCGTTACATTAAAGAAGTTAGATGAAGATGACATTCGTGTTATCATTGAATCAGAAGAATGGAAAGGCGTTGCAGGATATAAAATTGATGGTGTTTTATCTTCGTTTGTAAAAAAACTTTCTGGTTCATATTCCAGTATTGTTGGCTTACCCATTTATGAAACAACTCAAATCTTAAGAGGTATTCTCAAATAAAATGAGTGTCGGTTTTTTATCATACACCCAAACATCCGATCAAGAAATTATCATTGTTTTCAACGAAAATGAAGAACCTCTTGAGTTTTTTGTGCAACGAAAAAACGCGCTTAATTTAGGTGAAGTCATAGCAGGGAACATCACTCAATTTGACAAAACGTTAAAGGGATATTTCGTTCAAACAAGTAAGAATCTATCCGTCTTTGTTCCTTCTAATCAAAAATTCACTCAAGGACAATTGGTGCATGTTTTAATTACAAAAGAAGCTAGACAGTCAAAGGATGCAACGGGTTCATTCACAAACGAACCTATTTTTCGTCCCAGCTTAAAAGAAGAGGTTTTAAAAAAATATCCTTCTTTTAAAATTAAAAATAATATAAATATATTGCCATTTATTGAGGAAGCTCTTGAAAATAAAATTCCCTTTGCCAATGGATCTACTCTTTTGATTGAAAGAACAAATGCCTTATGGACAATTGACATTGACTCAGGCAACAGCCCTTTTTCTCTTTTTGAAATTAATCAAAAGGCTCTTCCTATTATTGCCAAACAAATTCTATTAAAAAATATTGCTGGTATGATTTTAATCGATTTTGCTGGGTTTAAAAAATATGATGAAAAAACAATTCTTTTAAAAAAAATTAAACATGAATTTAAAACAGATTCCAAAACAAAAATTTATGACTTTTCAAAAATGAATTTGCTTGAAATCAAACGCTCAAGGACATCTGCAGCTTTGATTGATTTATTCTACACAAAAGATGGCTTAAAAACCCCTGAATATATTAATCTATGTATAATGGACCAACTCTTAAAATGTCGTCATGGGAAACCCATCTTAGAAATCCATCCCTCTTACATGCAATATTTAACAGAGGAAATTAAAAATAATGTTGTCATTCAACAAAATTTAAATGTAAAACAAGATTTTTTTGATTTAAAGGAAAAATAAAATGGAAAATACAAAAGTGAAATGCCCTATTTGTGGAAAAGAACCAGAAACAAGATATGCCCCATTTTGCTCAAAAAAATGTGCTGATGTTGATTTGGGTCGATGGTTAAAAGGGTCTTATGTTGTTCATACAGACGAAAAACCTGAAGATGAAGTCCTTTCAAAATTAGAAGAAGAATAAAAAAATTCTTTTTCTTAAAAAAAAAGATAAAAAAATTATCTTTTTTTAAAAAAGGACTAGACATTTTCAAAAAAGTCGTGTATAAAGGTTTTACTTCAGGTTAGCCTGGGTAGCTCAGTTGGTAGAGCAAGGGACTGAAAATCCCTGTGTCGGCGGTTCGATTCCGTCCCCAGGCACCATTAAAAAGCACTTCAAATGAAGTGCTTTTTTTATTATTAAAGATAACAAGTCATTAAATAGATCAAAATGGCTTCAATTACCATCTGTTAAAATTGATTTCAATGTACTAAAAACACTCATGTAATATCCTGTTTGAATGCGTTCTTTAAAGGCACACATATCTTTTAATGAAATTTTTCTTTTTTGAGAAAGAGCTACGACCTCAACTTCTTTTCCAGATAAAAATGAATCAATATCTTCAGCATTCAGAGCAAAAATATTCGAAACTTCCCCTTCTTGCAGTACAAAATCAGAAAGAGACTTATCTGTTTCAACAAAGTAAATATGACAAAATTCATTATTGATATAATGAGGCAAAACAACTTGATTGTGAAACATTTTGAAATAGGTACACTTTTCTTCTGAAATATCGATGGCTAATTCTTCCTTTAATTCTCGAAGACCGTCCTCTTTTGTTTCTCCACTCGACAGATGCCCACCACTTGAAGCATCAAACGTATTGGGACCTACTCTATTTTTAGGACCTCTTAATTGTAAATAGATAACTTTTTCTTTTTTATTAAAAACCCAAAAAGCAACTGTTTGATGCCACAACCCTTTTTGATGAACTTCATCAATACTTGTAACACCTAAATAAGTATAATCTTTAGAAAAAAAATCTATTTGTTCCATTTAAGTTATTTGGCTAAAAATTCTTTTGCAAAATAGTTATTCAAATAGGCATACATATCCGTTTTGTTAAACTTTCCATTGTAAGTATCATCTTTTCCAAAACGAACGCCACTCACCAATGCTTTTTTTGAAATCCAAATACCAGTTCCTTCATCCACAAGCCATTCAATTGGTAAAACCTCTAACCAATATGAATCCCCCATTTGAACATCTTTTCCATTCGAAAGAATCGAATCACTATCAGCTGGACGCCCCTCTAATCTGATATATTTCTTTCCCCCATGTTCATACACAAAATATTTTTTTGGTTTTAAACCAGTTTCGTAATCTGTTAAGCCAGCCGTATCAAATGTAAAAAAACGTTTCGTCTTTTTTAACTCTTTATTGTGGTACATTTCTTCAAGAAGTTCACTTAATTTTATTTTAACAGATTTTTGTGGATATTCCCCATAAAATGCAACTTTAACAGAAATTTCATTTGTTAATTCAATATACCGATATTCTACATCTTTAATTTTATCTGTTTCTTGTTTTAAAAGCACCGGACGAATACCGTCCCGTCTACGATTTGGATAATAGTAACATTTATCTCCTGCATGAGTAATTGTCCGAACTAAACCTAAATCTAGCAATCCTGAAGCCGTCCAAATATAACCAGATCGATCGCCTTCCAATGTGCAACCAGCACTGCCAAGCCATCCCCCTAAAACAATTGCTAAATCAGTTGGTGCAACTTTTGTCCCATATGATTTGATAACTTCTAATGCTTCTGAGCCCCAAATCTGTTCTTCTGTTAAAAGCGTTACTTTAACCATTTCATCCCCCTTATTATAAGCCTATCACCTTTTTTCTTGTTTTTCAATATAAAAAAACCACCTTGCGTAAACCGGCTCTCATTATAAAAAACGGTTGGGGGATAGAAAGGTGGTTTTTATTTTATTACTGTTTCACAATTTTATCTACGTCAATTTCAGGTGCGTGCATAATTTCTTTATCAACTTCACCATGAATAACAACTGTATCTGCTGGTGTTACATCTTGACCGTGCCAGTCATCATTATCAATTTCAACAGTAATAGCGCCTGTAGAATCTCTAAATAAATATTTTTCTTTAGCAGTTTCTTTTTCAATTTTTCCTGTTAACACAACTAAAGAATCATCTTTTGCTTTTAAAGCTTCTGCAACTGTTGTAATACCAGCGCTCGGTCCTTTAAATCCTCCTTTTGAATGAGTTACAGGAGAATTTGCTTGAAATCCAGCTACTGCAACACCTGAAAAAGCAACACTTATTGCTAAAAGCGATGTAAATACTATTTTTTTCATAATAACCTCCATTGTTTATGTTACTTTTAAAATATAAGTATAAATAGGTTAAATGAAAAGATTTTTTTATATATTTTTTTCACTTTTCATATTTTTGAAATAAAAAAGTCAAAAAACTTTCTTATTATAAAAAGAGGGTACAAAAACCCTCTTTTTATAATAATTAAACAACTTAAGCCCTTAATTCAGCACCTGTTGTCTTTTTCACAGCATTGATAATTTGAACACTCAAAATTTCAATTTCTTTATCCGTCATTGTCTTATCCATTGGAGAAATTGTTACCTGAACAGCCAATGATTTTTTATCTTGAGGGAGTTTATCCCCTTCATAAACATCAAAAATTGAAACATCTGTAATTTTTTCTTTATCAACATTTAAAATTGCTGACATAATTTTGCTTGCCTCAACTTGTTTATCTGCAACAAAAGCAAAATCACGAGTCAATGGCATTAAATTTGACATTTTAAGCAATTTTTGTGATTTTGATTTTTGACGTGGTTGTGGCACATTATCCATGTAAATTTCAAAAGCTGAAACAGGTGTTTTAATATCAAATACTTTTAAAATTGCTGGATGAATTTCACCAAAATGTGCTATCACATTTTTACCCAATACAAATGACCCAGAACGCCCTGGATGATACCAAGATGGGGCTCTTCTTGCAATTTGTAAATTTTGAGGCGCTTCAATAGCACAAAGAGCATCCAAAGCATCAGCTTTTGCATCAAAAACATCAACGCCTCTTTGCTCTGCCATAAAGTGTCTTGGATAAAAGTTACCAGCTCTGACGCCAGCAGCAACCATACGTTGTTCATTTGGAACTGTCGAGTAGAATTCTGGTCCAACTTCAAATAATTGAACATCTTTAATCCCTCTATCTTGGTTGCGTTTCACAGCAGATAATAAATTTGGAATTAAAGAAGGACGCATTTCATCTAAATCAGAAGCAATTGGGTTTGAAATTTTAATTCCTTTAGAGTCAAAATATTTTGCCAATTTCGAATCCATAAATGACCATGTAATTGCTTGGTTCAATCCTCGATTCGCCAACGCTCTTCTAATAGCAACTTCTCTTTTTTGATGAGACAATAAAATACTTGTGGCCAAATTCACAGGGCGTAATGGCGCATTTGGCAACTCATCTAATCCATAAATCCTGACAATTTCTTCAACCACATCAGCTTTTAATTTCACATCATTTGAACGCCATGATGGCACATGAATTTTATTTCCTTCAACTTTAAAACCAAGCTTTTCTAAAATTGAAACAGCCTTTTCTTGTGGGATTTCAAAACCACACAAGCGTTTGATTTCATTAAAATCAAAATCAATTACATGCTCCCATTTGACACCTTGCCCTGCAACAATGATATGAGATGCTTCCCCTCCACAAATATCTAAAATAAGTTTTGTTGCTTTTTCATTAGCTAGAATTTGTGAAGCTGGATCAATCCCTCGTTCAAAGCGTGTTCTTGAATCTGATTCTGCGTTCAAAATACGCCCGGTTGCAGCAATTGAAATAGGGTTGAAATAGGCTGCTTCTAAAAACACATTAACCGTTTCTTCTGTACACCCAGTTTCTTCACCACCCATAATACCTGCAATACTTTGTGCTTTTTGCGCATCAGCAATAACTGTCATGCCTTCTTGTAATGAATATTCTTTTTCATCCAAAGCTTTTAACGTTTCACCTTCTTTTGCTGAACGGACATAAATATCCCCTGTCAATTTATCAGCATCAAAAACGTGAAGAGGTCTACATTCTGCAACATTCATATAATTTGTAATATCAACCAAAGCTGAAATTGGTCTTAACCCCATTGAAATTAAGAAGTCTTGCATCCATTTAGGACTTGGACCATTTTTCACATTTTTAATATAGCGACCGACAAATTCTGGGCAATTTTCGTCTTCCATATGAATTTGAATTGGAGAATCAAACGTCCCTTTCACAGGTACTGGTTCTTGATACAAAAATGTGCCAATTCCTGTTGCACTTAAATCTTGTGCAATTCCTTTCACACCGAAACAATCCCCTCTATTCGGTGTTACATTCACATCAAAAATAACATCTGATGAAAATAATTCAGTTGCCGGTGTGCCAGCTGGCAAATCAGTTTTTAAATCCAGAACACCTGAATGATCTGTTCCCATATTTAGTTCTTTTTCAGAACAGAGCATACCCATACTTTCAACACCACGAATAACGCCTTTTTCCAAGCGTTCACCATAGCAAGGAATCATCACCCCTGGACGAGCCAAAATTGATTTCATCCCTTCATAAACATTTGGGGCGCCACAAACAACTTGAATAATTTCATCCCCTGTTGAAACACGTAAAATATGGAGTTTATCTGCATTAGGGTGATTTTCAACAGCTTTAATTTCAGCTATGATAAATCCTTCCAAATCAGCACCCTTATCAACAATTTCTTCAACCTCTAACCCAATTGAAGTTAATTTATCAGCAATTTCTTGTTGAGTTGCTGTTGTATCTAAATATTGTTTTAATGCACTTAGAGAAAGTTTCATCGTTTTAATCCTCCATTTAAACTTAAACCACTGGTATTTGTTGGAATGTCAAGAGGTAAAAACCCATAATGTTTAATCCATCTCATATCAGCATCAAAAAAACTTCTCAAATCTGGGATACCGTATTTGAGCATTGCAAATCTATCAATTCCACACCCAAAGGCAAAACCTTGATATACATCTGGATCTAATCCACAGTTTTTAAGAACATTTGGATGCACCATACCACAGCCTAATAATTCACACCACCCGGCACCTGATTTGATTTTGAACTCGCCATTTTCACGTGAGCACCCCACATCTGCTTCATATGATGGCTCTGTGAATGGAAAGTATGAAGGTCTAAAACGAAGAGACACATCATCAGTTTCAAAGAAAAGCTTCATAAATTCAACCAATGTCGTTTTTAAATGAGCCAAATTTGTTTCCGTATCAATAACAAGCCCTTCAATTTGATGGAACATTGGGGTATGTGTCATATCATAATCCCTACGATATGTGCGCCCAGGAGCTACAATTTTGATAGGAGGTTTTTTATTTTCCATCGTACGAATTTGGACGCCAGAAGTTTGTGTTCTTAACACCTTATCAACCGTATTTTCCATAAAGAATGTCGCTTGCATTTGGCGAGCTGGATGAGAAGGTGGAATATTCAACGCTTCAAAATTATGGAAATCATCTTCAATATCCGGACCTTCAGCCAAATCAAATCCCATCTGTGCAAAAATGGATAACATTTCTTCCATCACTTGAGCAACAGGGTGAATTCTACCCATATTCACTTGGGGTCTCACTGGCAAGGTAACATCAACCATTTCTGATTTTAAACGTTCATTTAATTCTTTTTCTTCTAACTCAGCTTTTTTTGTTTCAATTGCTGTTGCAACCTCTGTTTTAAAAACATTCAATAGCTGACCAGCTGATTTTCTTTCTTCAACAGATAAAGAACCTAATTCTTTCATCTGAGCTGTAATTGAACCACTTTTTCCAAGGGTTTTAACACGAACTTCATCCAATTCAACCAGCGTATCTGCTGTTTGAATTGCATTTAAAATTTCTTCACGCATTTTATTAATTTTTTGTTCCATAAAATAGCCTTTTCTTTTTTTTGATATTGAAGATTTTATATCCAAATTGGAATGGGCTTATTTATAGCACATTTTTTACAAAAAATAAAGAGCAAAAATTCTCTTTTAGTTATAAAACAATTGACAACTGCAGCTCTTTTTGATACCCTTTTTAAAAGACAGGTTTTCAAAAAAGGATACCGAAATGAGTGAAGAAAAAAACGATACCCTTTTAACTTCTCTCACGCGCATTTCTAGTTCCGAGGAAGTGCGCCAATATGAGCGTTCTTTGCTTTCTAAATACGCAAAAATTATGAAAAATAGACAAGATTTTATCTTAAAAAATCAAAAAAATACCACACCATCCAATCCCTCTTTTGATGAACTTATGTTTTCATTTGATGAAGAAAACTTTTCCAACTTTTAAAAATTGATTTACAAAAAAAAAGCACCACCTTTTTCAAGATGGCGCTTTTTTTTAATACTTAGACTTTTACAAAGCAGCTTTAGCTTTTTCAACCAAAGACGTGAATGCTTTTGAATCATTTAAAGCAATATCTGCCAACATTTTACGATCCAAAGCAATACCTGCTTTTGCCAATCCATTCATAAAACGGGAATAAACCATTCCATTCGCACGGACAGCTGCGTTAATACGCACAATCCATAATTGACGGATTTCTGTCTTTTTCTTGCGACGGTCACGGTAGGCATATTGTAAGCCTTTTTCAACTTTCTGTTTAGCAACTGTATAAACCTTGGAATTGCGTCCACGATAACCTTTTGCTAATTTAAGAACTTTGTTGTGTTTTGCACGAACTGTCGTGCCACGTTTAACTCTAGCCATTGTATACCTCCATTAACCAATCAAAAATTTCTTAATGACTTTTGAAGCAGCTTCACTCATAATTGTGCAGCCTCTTGCTTTTCTTTTCATTTTTGAAGATTTACAAAGTAAGTTGTGACGTTTAAAGGATTGAGTTCCTTTGATTTTCCCTGTTCCTGTTAAGGAAAAACGCTTTTTAACAGCGCTTTTTGTTTTCAATTTAGGCATTTTCATTTCCCTTTACTAATAAAATGTTATCATCATGACCTGAAGGCAGCCTGTAGCCTTTTTGGCCGAACGGCTTATTTTATATCAAAAAAAACAAGATTTGTCAATTGTTTTTTAATAAAAACAGTTGATTATTTTTTTTCTTAAATCTAGAATAAAAAAATCAATACAAAGGATAAACAAAAATGAACAACATTGAAGAAAGATTAATAAATTTGGAAATTCTTTATACCAATCAAGAAAAAACCATTAACGAACTTAATGATGAATGTGTTCGAATGTCAAAAATAATTGATATACTCGTCAAACAAAACAAAATGCTTATGGAGTTTTTAAAAGAAAGTCCGGTCAAACCTCTTTCTGAAGAAACCCCTCCTCCTCACTATTAAAGGACACAATATGAAAAAATCATTATTAAAATTAAGCCTATGTATTTTATTGTTTTTAGTAGCTATAACAAGTTCCTTTTTTAAACAACTTCCCCCTTCAAAAGATAAAGAGTATAAAATTTTACTTTGCTTATCTTCATTTAAACGACCCATTTTTCTTTCAGGACAAATTGAACGCCTATTGAATCAAACATATAAAAATCACGATATCAGCGTTTCAATAAAGGGGAGTCCAAACGATTCTGCTTTTAGAAATACCTTTTTAAGAGAATTTGATCGATTTGAAAAAACAGGACGTGTTCGTATTCGAATAGATAAAAATAAATCACAATACGCAAACCTTCTTGATACAATGCGTGATATTGACTTAGACAAATACGACATCTTTTGCAAAATTGATGACGACGATTGGTATGCACCAGACTATGTGAGCGAAGTCAATAAAGCATTTAACTTAATACCAAAAGATGATTTTGAAATTTCCTCTTCAACTTATCAAGAAGGATTTATTTTAACTGAAAATATTGATCAAACATTTTTAAAGAAAAACACTACAGGACTTACAGGACCAACGCTTTGTTTCTCACGTGAAATTATTAAAATCGCTTTTGAGATTGAAGAAAATCCATCTCTTATAAAAAAATACATCCCCGAAGAAGGAGAACACGCTTTTAATCGCCACGAAGATCGTTTCCTAGACCATATGGCCAGAAGAAACGGCGTACATATTGAACGAAACAGTCCATATCCAACTGTAATTTACGGCTGGCAATATCGCTCCGTCATTAGAAATAAAGACTATGTAAGATAATATTTTCTTCAAATAAAAAAATAGTTGACAAAGAAATATTCCTATTGTATAATATACATATAATCGGATAACAATAGGAGGGAACGATGAAACTATATGAAACAATCAAAGGCAAGATTAAAGCCGCAGCTGCAAAAGTTAAAAAAGTAAAACCAATTGCAACACTCTCACTCGGCGCTGTTGCTGCAACAGTTGCTTTACCATCTTGCCAAACACCAACAAGATATAATTCTTGGCAAACAACAACAATGCGCGGTCCTAGTGGCGAAATTATTCAAACACACAATTCTCAACAATGGAATTTACAAGATGTTTCAAGAGCCTCAAGAGATTTTGGTCGCGCTGCCAGAGATTTTGCAAGTTCTTACGAAACAATTCGAAGAGCAAACTTCAGATACTAATCAAAAAAAAAGAGCCCATCGAAATCTCGATGGGTTCTTTTTTTTATTCAACCAACCGATTTAAAATTAAAAAAAACACCAGCTCCTCAAAGCTGGCATTTCCACATAATTAAGATATTTTTAATGTCGAACCATCATTGATGGGTGAGAGTCTGTTAAATTTGATTTCTCCATCTTAATCATATTTAAATATTCAATAATCTGCTCATCATCATTTAATGCAGCAATAGAGAAAACATTTTCACCATAAAAATTGCAAATTTCTAATTGAATACCTGGTTGACGCAAAAGATATTTTACAATTTCAACCCTATTATTTTCAACAGCACAAAGCAATGCAGTATTGCCAAATGTATCTTGTGCATTCACGTCACATCCCATTTCTAATAAAAACTTAAGAACATCAACCGTGCCATGTTCTGCTGCATATACCAAAATTGGGCGAGCAAGCTTTCTTTCCGTTTCCTCATCCATCTCAACAAAGAAAATCCGTTTAACATCCATAATCGCTGCACAATCTTGCAAATCGATAATATCCCCTGCATCTATCGCACTTTGAATACGATGAGCCATGAGAACTTGGATTTTATCTCTTTCAATTTCTTCCTCTATCATAATAAGCCTCCCAATTTCATCATACTCTATTATTATTATAAATCAACCAGCAAGAAAAGTCAAATATTCTTCTGTAACTCCTTATATCAAAAAGACTTTTTTTATTATTTTTTTTATATTGACAAATGTGTTTTTTTATAATATTGTAGAACAAAAGAGGAATACTTATTAATTAGGAGGTTTTATGTTAACCGAAAAACAACACAGATTACTTATTTATATCAACGAAGCAATCAAAGAACATGGCGTTTGCCCATCATTTGAAGAGATGAAAAATCATCTCAACTTACATTCAAAATCAGGGATTCATCGCATTATCAGCGCCCTTGAACAAAGAAAATTTATTAGACGCTCTCCAAACAAGGCTCGCGCGATTGAAGTTTTAATGCTCCCTGCTGAAAAATACGTTGCTCCTGTAAAAGTTATGAACAAACGTGTCACAAAAGGCTTTTCACAATCTGTTTATAATGTTGTTAACGATAACTCAATTGAAATTCCTCTTTTTGGTAAAATTGCAGCAGGTGTTCCTATTGAAGCCATTCGCAACCCAAGTGATATGGTGACCATTCCTTCAACAATGGTAGGCTCTGGCGAACATTACGCATTGAAAATTGAAGGCGACTCTATGAAAAATATCGGCATTATGGATGGTGACACCGTTATTATCAAACGAGCCGATTACGCCCCAAACGGCGCCATTGTTGTTGCTTTAGTTGATGGATTTGAAGCCACACTCAAGCGCATTCAAATTTCAGGAAGACAGGTTTCACTCATTCCTGAAAACCCAGATTATGAAACAAGAATTCTTGATATTGGACGTGTTGAAGTTCAAGGACTACTCGTAGGGTTAATGCGTTCTTATCATTAAAACAATACACCCCATACAAACAAAGACCCACTTCTAAAATCCAGCAGTGGGTTTTTATTTATAAAAAAGAATCTCAAATATCTTAAAACATCTTTATTTTCAATAAGTTAAAAACAACAACTTTATCAAAAAAACGAATCCTTTTTATTTTTTTGTTATTTTTTTCGAATAAATATGCATTTTTTGACATAAAAAGCTATTTTTTTAATAATTTTATATAAAAATATTTTTTCACAAAACAAGAAAAAAGGAACATTCTTTTTAAAGACACAATACACTAACATTCTGATTTATTTAGTATTTTATTTAATTTTTAATCCTTTAATGTTTTTGTCAATTTGTTTATAAAAATATATTGACATTTAACTTTAAATCTGCTATAATACAAACATCATCAAGAGATGATGAGGGTGTTTGAGTTATTTTTTAGTCTCCCTATTTTTGTGAAACCAAACACCGTGGGAAAGAGTGAACATGTCCCCCCCCCTTTTTTTTAGTTCCTCTTTCCATTTTCGGAGCCTTTATTTTTAAAGGCTCCTTTTTTTATGCATTTTTTCTTGTTAAACTAAATCGACCATGATTATGAAAAGCATCCTTTGTTCCACTTTCAATCCATGTCGTCAAATTTATAAAAATATATTCCACATTCAAAGCAATTATCTTTTTGTGTTTTGTAGTTTCTTTAACAGTATTTGACTGATCGATATTTTTAATCAGAAAAGTGATTTCTTTTACAATATTTAAAATTGAAGAAATTTGCTTCTCACTTAAAATATCAAATGAAGTCGGTTTATGAATTTCTAAAACCAACTCTTGTTTAATAGCTTCTAATTTTTTAATATCCACTTTACCTAACTTTAAACTTTTTAAAATATCACTTTGCTCTAAAGACAAAAAATCTTCCAAAGATTCCATATTCTCAGGTTCTTTTTCATCCATTAAGGCGGCAAGCTCTTTTATTAAGTCAATTAACTGACTATTAATTTCAATCGTCACACTTTCAAACAATGAATTATGTAATTTTTGAGATGTTATTTTGTTAATTACATCATAAAATATAAACACCAAAGGGATACTAACCAATCCAGCAGCCACATTAATTAACAAATTATTCAATCCAACATCTGAAACAAATTTATCCGTTACGATATACAGAAGAATTCCAGAAGCAAATGCCACCCAAAAAGGTAATATTTTGATAAATAATTTTTTCATAAATTTAAAATAAGTATTTTTAGACCACTTTCAAGAAGCTTAAACACTTACAAAAGGATAATTACCTTGACAAAAAAATAATAAACCAATTAGAATAATGCATATATCTATATAAAAAAGGGAAAAAAATGCAGCATTCAGATTTAGAACAAAAAAATTTTAAGAATTTTTCACAGACACCTATATTTTTTCGCATTTTTATAACTTTCTTCTTCATAATTTGGACATTGTTCTCTCTTTTTTTCATTCATAACGCAACACAGCATCACAAAATGACCTGTAGTTATAAAAGCAATTTTTGCGAGATACAGATATTTGATATAAAAGAATTCAAATATCAAACAACTCACCAAATTCCACTTTCTGAAATCAAGTACATGTATTTAAAAAAATTTGAACATTCAGACGACTCAAGAGAATCATACAAGCTTATTTTAAAAACGAAAACAAGAGAGATTGAATTAGAAAATATGTCATCAAATTTTTGGGTTTCTTCCAGAAGAGATGAAACTCGCAAAATGAAAGCCTTTTTGAATCATAATTTTTCAAAAAACTTTGTGTATAGGTATCAAGAAGGTTTTTCTGGCTTAGTTGCTTCTTCTATATTTTTCTTATTGGGTATAGGTGTGCTTTTCTTATTATTTCGCAACACATCTAAAAAAAACAATCAGAAAAATTTTGCTGTTATTAAATAACAAAAAATATAAAAGATTTTAAAACCCCTAAAGTGTACAAACCAATAAACCTCTATGAACTAACGTGATAATTGTTGGTACACAAATAGTGAAATTAGTAATAATACTCGGGTAAGCACCCATTTTTCTGGCATAAAAAAAATCGCCTTTCGGCGATTTTAAATGGCGGGAGTGAAGGGGCTCGAACCCTCGGCCTTCTGCGTGACAGGCAGACGCTCTAACCAGCTGAGCTACACCCCCATTGGGAATAGCATTATTATTAACAGAAATTTAATCTATTTGCAAGCTTTTTTTTAGCTTTAATGTATTTTTTTTATAATATATTTATTTTTATAGTGTTTTTGCTATGAAAACCAAGCCATCAATTTGAACAGAAGGCTTTTCCACCAAGAAAACAGGTACATTTTTCATATAAGTCGAAAAAACACCTTTTAAATCAAAAAACTTTCTAAACCAAGATTTTATAAGCAATTTTCTAATCAAAGCTTGATTTAATAAATTTCCAACCAAATAAACACCGCCATCTGCTTTTATAGTCAAAGCCAGGTTCGAAGCGTAAATTCCTAAAAATTCAAAAAAGTACCAATAGGTTAAAAGAGCAATTTCTTCTTCTTTTTCAGCTAAAAGAGTTATCTCCTTCGGTCTTAATGGCATAAAGAGTGATTCTTTTAAATCTGAAATACCAAAGGATTGTTTCATCTCTTCAACTTCTTTGAGCCAAGCATCATCTGGCGCTAATTGATGAATTTTTGAAATTGCTTGATACAAACGACATAGTCCACTACCAGAAATAACATCTTCAAACGATAGAGGATACTCTTCTTTTGTCATTTCAGCTAATATTTTTTGTTGATTAACAGATACTGGCGCTAACGACGTATGTCCACTTTCAGAAGAAAGAATTTTATATTCATCATCTTCTTCAATCAAAAAACAGCTCCCCAAACCTGTCCCTGGACCTAAAACAACTTTGTTTCCTGTTTGCTCGAAAGAATTTTCCCCAATCGCTCTTAACTCTTTTTTACTGACATCCAAAACACCATATCCTTGCAAAACAAAATCATTCACTATCTTAATTTTGGTATTTGGATATAACGATTCTAATGTTTTTTGATTTACTTCAAAATCTGCATTTGTTAATTTTACACAGCCATTTTGGACGAGACCTGCCACACCAAAAACCATTTTTTGAGGTTGCTTATTTATCTGTTTCAAATAACACGCCAATGCTGTTTCAATATTTTTAAAATCATTTGTTTTATAATACTCAACTGCACTTATTTCATTTCCATCTAAAATAGAAAATCGAATATTTGTACCCCCAATATCAGATAATAAAACAACCATCTTTTAGCCTCATCTAAAAATACTAATAATTTTATTTATCATACAAACAAAGTTTTGAAGAATACATTTTGCCGCACCCAATATACCAGACATCCAGCTGCCATCTTTTGGAAAACAGCTTAAAAGTTCATCTGTACAAGAAGCTGCGAAGGCCTCATTTGAAAAAAAAGCACCAAGTAAACAAATCCCAATGATAAAACTTACAACAAAAAAAACTTTCGCAAAATATTTTAACATTTATTTATCCTTTTTTTATAAATTTCTTCAGCTAATTCTAATTCTTCAGGTGTGTTTACCCCATGCAATTCTGCAGCATCCCCAATAACAACATCTCTTGTTAAACCTTTGTTTTTGGCTTTTGCAACGATATCTGTTAAATAATATTCTCCAGCAGCGTTTTTGTTATCAATTTCTTTTAATAATTCTAACAGATATTTTCCATTCACACACATAACACCAGAATTACATAATTTAATAGCACGCTGTGCATCTGTTGCATCTTTATATTCAACAATTGAATCTAATCCATTTTCACCCATTACCAATCGACCATAGCGTCTGGCATCTTCTGGAATAAAACCAAGTACAGCAACGTCAATTCCCTCTTCGCATTTTTGAATCATACGTTTAAGTGTTTCTGGCAAAAACAAGGGTTGGTCGCCAAACAAAATCAAAACATTCCCTTCAAAAGGCGTAATTTCTTTTTCAGCCGTTAAAACAGCATGTGCTGTTCCTAGTCTGTCTGTTTGAACAACTGTTTTAACAGGCGCAACAGCATTTTTAACATTATCCATATTTGGACCAATCACAACTGTAATATCTTCGATATCCGTCTTTTTGACGGTATCTAATAAAATATTAATCATTGGAACACCACAAATGGTATGTAAAACCTTAGGCAAATCTGCCCCCATTCTTTTACCCATTCCGGCTCCTAAAATAATTGCTTTTGTTGTCATTATTACCTCTCTTTTAAATTAATACGCCATGATCTGTTGCATAAGCTTTTAAAAGATCTCTTAAACTTACCACAGAATCATTTAAATGCTTATCTATGAATAAAGATGTTTTTGCTTGCTCCATTGTACGAACAACACCTTTGACTGGACCAAGTGCAGCTGGATTCATAGATAAATTCGTAAAACCAATACCAATCAACGCAAATGCACCCAAGGTATTTGAGGCCATTTCACCACAAATTGAACAAGGAATATTTGCTTTTTTGCATGCATCTGACACTTTTTTAAGAGCTTTTAAAAATACAGGAGATAACACATCATATCTATCCCATATCACAGGATTTCCCCTATCAGTTGCATAAAAAAACTGAGCCAAATCGTTCGTTCCAATTGATATAAAATCAACCTCTTGAACCAATTCATCTAATTGAAAAAGAAGTGAAGGAACTTCTATCATTGTTCCAATTTTAATAACTTTTGGAATAACACCACTTTTTAATTTTTCCCTTTCAATTTCAAGATAAAAAAGTTTTTTTGCTTCTCTTAATTCCTCTATTGTTGTAATCATTGGGAACATTATTTTCAATTCTCGCCCTGCAGCTGCTCGAATAAACGCACGCAATTGCGTTTTTAAAATTATTCTTCGATCTAATGTAATACGAATAGAACGCCATCCCATCGCAGGGTTTTCCTCTTTTTTATTCTCAAAATAAGGAAGAATTTTATCAGAGCCTATATCCAACGTTCTAAAAATAACAGGTTTTTTCCCCACTTCATCAAATACTTTTTTATAAATTTGAGTTTGTTCTTTTGCATCTGGCAATTGTTGGGCTGACATAAATGGTAACTCAGTGCGATAAAGTCCAATACCATCATATGAAAAACTCTTTGTGTTTACGATATCAGAAGGCAACCCAGCATTAATATTTAAAGAAACATAAACATTATCTTTTGTTTCACTTGGCAAATGTTTTAAAGGTAAATATTGAGCTTGTTGTCTGCGATATGTTTTTAAACGATCATCAAAATCGTCTAAAACTTCATCTGAAGGATTGATATACAAAAAACCATTCGTGGCATCAACAGCTAAAACATCCTCATTTAATATGCTATTAGAAATATCTTTAATTCCAGATACAACAGGTATATTCAAAGACCTTGCCACAATGGTCATGTGCATGGTTTGAGAACCTTCTTCTAACACAATAGCTTTGATTTTTGATAAATCATAATCCAATAATTCAACCGGTCCTAAACTTTTAGCGACCAAAATTGCATTTCGTGGCATTTTTTTTGAAGCCACTTGTTTGCCATGCAAATGCCTGATAATTCTGTTAGCTAAATCTTGAAAATCATGAATACGCTCTTTAATATAAGGATCTGAAAGCATATTCATTCTCTCTGTGATTTCATTAAGAACCTTTTGGATACTTGCTTGTGCCGTCAATCCAGATGAAATAGCATTATTGATTTTTTTTGCCCAACCTTTATCCCGTGTAAACATCAAATACGTTTTAAAAATATCTGTCTGTTCTCTTGTAATATCAGGTAAAAGCAATTTTTGAGAAATCTCTTCTTCAACGCTTCTAATGGCTGAAATTAATTTTTTTTGTTCTCCATGCCTATCAAGTGATAAAATATTTTCAAAAACAACACGCTTATGAACATACGCCTTTCCAATAGCTAACCCTTGAATAAGCGTCACAACATCCATTTTTTTGTGTTGTCTTCCAGAAGCAACTTTAATCGTGTTTTCTTTTAATACACCCAATAATAAATCACTAATAAGCATAGAAATAACACCAAGAAAATCCATTTCTTTTTCAACAAAGGTATGTATTTCTTTCTTCTGAATACTTAAAACTCCTAATAAAACATCTTGATGAATAACAGGAACTGCTGCAAAAGAGTTTAAATTCAATTCTTTTGTTTCAGGCTTATACACAAAACCAGAATGTTTCCACACATTCGAAACCATTAAAGGTTTACGTGTTAAGGCAACTTCTCCATTCAACCCCTCTCCAATACGAAGATATGTTTCATGAACTGCTTTTTTATCCAAACCACAAGTGGCATAAAGTTCCAACACATCCCCTGGTCGAATGATATAAAAAGAACAAGCCTCAACTTTTAATTCTTTTGCTGTAAGCTTTGTAATCTGATTGATTTTTTCTTCAACACTTAACTTTTGTTTAATTATTTTCTTCAAAGAACGCAAAACATTTTGCGTTTCTTTTTCTTGTGAAGTTTTTTTAGTTAAGTGACGTGGTAAAACACCCATCTTCAGACCCCTTCATAACTTATAAAAGAAGTTTAGAAAATATTATACCGTTCGTCAAGACTTTTATTATTTAACGCCTGCCAAAACAGCTTCTATAAAACCATTTTCAGGCAAATTATTGTGATCAGCTAAATCTGATGAAAAAAATGTTTTTGGATGTTTTGCGCTTTCAAATAGCTTAACGCCTTGAGTATAAGGAATAACCTCATCTTCTTTTCCATGACCAATTACGAGAGCCGTGTTTATTTTTCCAATTATTTCCATTGAAGGATACGTATCTTTCATCAATAAAGTTAATGGGACAAAATTACCGAACATGCTTTTTCCCATATCAATAAGAGAATAAAAAGGAGCCTCAAGTATTGTCATATAAACTGGATTTTTTTCTTCATTCATAAATTTTGATGCATAAAGAGCCACATATGTTCCAAGTGAATGTCCATAAATAATAATATCTTTTTCCTTATACCCTTTACTTAACGCCCATTGTAAAGCTGTCTTTGCGTCACGTTCTAATTCAAATTGCCTCAAACTACCCTTGATACCACCAAAACCCTCATATTCTGGCATTAAAACCGAAAATCCCAATTTAGCAAAATAAGACAACCTTTTGGAATTAAAAGCTAAATTGCCCGTATTCCCATGAAAAAAAACAATCAATTTTTTCGTTTGTTCAGATTTTAAATACCAGGCATATAATTGCTTTCCCATTGGCAATGAGTAGGAAATCTCCCTCACGCCTGGCACCTCTTTTTGAATTTCGGCCACATCAGGTTTAACAGGATTAGGATGATATATTATTTTATGTTGAAAAGCGTATAATACCCCTAAAAATGGAATATAAACCAACAAACAAACACATACGAAAATAATTATTTTTTGACTCACATTCAACATTATAAAATCCATTTCTTAAAGATCTTGTACGGCCAATTGTTCTAATTTTCTCAGTCGATCTCTTATCTGAGCAGCTTCTTCAAAATTAAGAGCTTCTGCAGCTTCTTTCATTTGTTTTTTAAGTTGTTCAATAGACAACGAAGCTTCTTTTTCAATATCCATTGAAGATACTTTCTCCTGCGAGCTGCCTACCAAATCATTAAAATCTTGTATCAAATCTGGGATATCCTTTTTAATCCCTTTTGGCTGAATATTATGCTCTTTGTTAAATTCAATTTGTTTTTGTCTTCTACGATTTGTTTCTGTCAAAGCTGCATCAATTGATTTTGTAATTTTATCTGCATACAAAATTACGCGCCCATTTACATTTCTTGCAGCACGTCCAATGGTTTGAATAAGCGAAGTTGTTGAACGTAAAAAGCCCTCTTTATCAGCATCTAAAATAGCAACAAGCTCCACTTCTGGAATGTCCAGTCCTTCTCTCAATAGGTTAATACCGACTAAAACATCAAACGTTCCCAACCTTAAATCTCTGATAATTTGAATACGTTCCAATGTATCAATATCTGAATGCAAATAACGAACCTTCACTCCATTTTCTGAAAAATAATCAGTTAAATCTTCAGCCATCTTTTTTGTCAAAGTGGTTACTAAAACACGGCCCCCTTTTTTGGCAATTTCTTGACACTCAAAAAGTAAATCTTCCACCTGTGTTGAAACTGGGCGCACCACACATTCAGGATCTAACAAACCAGTGGGTCTGATAATTTGTTCTGTAAAAACACCTTTTGTTTGTTCAAGCTCAAATGGTCCTGGCGTTGCAGAAACAAATATTGTTTTCGGACGCATCTCATTCCACTCTTCAAACTTAAGAGGTCTATTATCTTTACAACTTGGGAGACGAAAACCATACTCTGAAAGAACGGATTTTCTTGCAAAGTCACCTCGATACATTGCCCCAATTTGAGGCACAGTTACGTGACTTTCATCAATAAAAACGAGTGCATCTGAAGGCAAATATTCAAATAATGTTGGAGGGGCTTCCCCTGATTTTCTCCCCGTTAAATGACGTGAATAATTTTCAATTCCTTTACAAGAACCAGTTGCTTCTAACATCTCTAAATCATACCTCGTTCTTGAAGAAATACGTTCCATTTCTAACAATTTTGAATTTTCTTTAAAAAAGTTAACCGTTTCTTTTAACTCTTCTTTAATTGTTTTAATTGCTTGGGAAAGTGCTGGTCTTGGAGTCACATAGTGACTGGCAGGGAAAATAGTAATATCTTTTAATTCTATTTTTGTTTTGCCTGTCAATGGATCAAACTCACATATCTTTTCAATCTCATCTCCAAACAAATAAACACGCCATGCTAAATCTTCGTAGTGTGAAGGGAATATATCTAAAACATCTCCATTTAAACGAAAACTCCCTCGTTCAAAAGCAATGTCATTTCTTTTATATTGCAGTTCCACCAACCGTTTTGTAATTTCATTTAAATCAACTGTTTCCTCTTTTTTTAACTGAAAAGCCATTGATGAATATGATTCAGCAGACCCCAAACCATAAATGCATGAAACAGATGAAACAATAATCACATCCCGACGTTCTAAAATATGCCGAGTGGCAGCATGTCGTAGTCGATCAATTTGTTCATTAATCGCTGAATCTTTTTCAATATATGTATCTGTTTTAGGGATATAAGCTTCTGGCTGATAGTAATCATAATAAGAAACAAAATATTCCACAGCATTATCAGGAAAAAAAGTTTTCATCTCTGCATAAAGTTGCGCTGCCAATGTTTTATTATGAGCTAAAATCAGAGCAGGCCGTTGCATTTCATTAATAATATGCGCCATTGTAAATGTTTTGCCAGAACCTGTAATTCCCAACAAAACTTGATTCTTTTCCTCTCGTTTCAATCCTTCAACCAATTCTTTAATTGCTTGAGGTTGATCTCCAGCTGGTTTATACTTTGATTTTAAAACAAATCCTGCATCCCCCATCAATTCAGGTTTTTCGTAAAGTGGTATCATCTAAAATCCTTTTACTTTTCTTTTTTTGATGAAGATTTTTTAGGATCATGTAAACGTTTTTTTGCTTTTTTAATTTCAGATTTAATATCTTTGAATAAATTTTTAAATTCAACTTTTGGCTGTCCCCAAGAGGTCAAAACCAAATAAACTTGAAATAATAAAATCCCTGCAAACAAATACATAACCTGAATGTTTTTTATACCCATTACAGAAATATCTTTACGCAAAATATAGGCACTGATTAAAGCCAACATGGCAAAAAAGAATGAAATTGAAAAAATCTTTTTAATCACTTTTCCAACTTCTTTTCCCGTCATAAGAGCCTTTTCAATTAAAAAAGGTACTTCTATCGGTGTTAATTTTCGATACAAATAAAAATTTGCACCAAGAGCTATTGTTATTTCCAACAATTCATAAGCAATAAAAATTGGTAAAGCACTTCCCTCTCCTGTTGTTGCTAAATAATATCCAAAATATCCAATTATATATGCCATAAAAAAGACAAAAGAAGATCCTTGAAGAAAAATACCAATTTTTTTCCACAAAAAAGTCATCATACCCAAAACAACCAAAATGGATAAACACAAAAATTGAAATCCAATCGGCAAAAGTGGGAAAACGGAAGAGGTCATAAGACTAGCTGTTAAAAACAAAACAGAGAAAACCGAAAATGAAAATAAAAATATACGATCAAATTGTTGCATCATATAAATAAACGCAACCCACAAAACAAGGGCCAGTCCTTTATATGCAAAAGCTGTTACACTCATTTCAAAAGAAAAGGGGGTCAAAAAAAGACCCACGCCACAAAATAAAGAAGTCAAAATAATTTGAGCATATTTTTTTTCTTGAATTTGTGTATAAAAAAATCCACCCACTGTTGCAAGCATAACCAGAGCAGCTGACACAAGTATGGGCGTTTTTTCAATAAATCCATTTAGCGAAATACCAGCTAAAACAACGCCTCCAGAAAATAAAGCAAACCATTTTAAAAATGAAGCAACCGACACATCTTTGTCAGTTTTTGATTGCCAAAAAGGGATTATCCACTTCACACAACCAAAAACTAAAAATGCTTCAGCCAAAAACAAACTAAGCTGTGTAACCATAAAAATCCCCCTTAACAAAAAACAATGCTATAAAAAATTAAGCTTTGTGTCTAAATGCAATACGACCTTTGGTCAAATCATAAGGTGTCATTTCAATTTCAACCTTATCCCCAACCATGACGCGAATACGGAACTTACGCATTTTACCAGATGTATGTGCAATAATTTCATGACCATTTTCAAGTGTCACACGAAACATCGCATTTGGTAAAGCTTCTGTAACAGTTCCTGTAAATTGCAAAACTTCTTCTTTTGCCATAAAATACTCCTCAAAATTTAATAAACGTGGGTATTATATTTTCTTTTTTATAAAAAATCAAGAAAAAATGCTTTATAATCAATTAAATTATACAGTTATTGCTCTATTTTCATTTATACAAAAAATACAAAACATCAATATTTTAACAATGTTGATTTTCAAAAGAAATATAATATCCCTTATTTTTATTTTTTTGTGTGACAATTTTTTCTTTTTTCAAATCACCACTCTTGCTTTTTAGATTACGAGAGTCAACATCTTTCAAAACACCTTTTGAAGTATCAGTTGTGAAAGAAAATAACTCTTCAGGAACAGAACTATCTGTTATTCCTTCTGTATTTAAATAACCAGTCAATTTTTTTGGCTTCCATTTCCAATGCGAAAGTTTGAATTCCTCTTCAAAAGAGATATTCCCATCAACGATAACACCACTTAAATCGGGTAGTTCATCCCCATATTCTGTGTCGCAATTTATTAAAATATTTTGTTTGACAACAAAATTTTCTGGCAAGTTAAAGAAGTTGTAAAGGCGTCCGTCTTGCTTAAACAATGGATACATAAAGTTAACTTTTAGATTATTCTTAGCAAGAATAACGCCTTCTTTTGGAATTTTAAAATCTTTGCTTGCATGACATAAAATATCACCTCCCACCTTAGGCAATTCATCCAACATGTTTAAATTGGTAAGAGAAAACGAAAAATCCCCACCAATTTTTTTAGGACACCCAATTAAACTTTTAAGGTTTTTAGCTCCCTCAATACAAAAGGAATCTTCAACAATTGTATTTTCAGCTTCTAATCTTTTTAAATTTTTGCAATTTTTAGCCGAAAATTCACCAACTTTTTTGGCTAATCCTTTTAAAGTGACAAGTTCGGGGCAGTAATCAACGTTATACTCATCCCCAACACATTTTGGACCTCCCTCTAGCGATTTAATGAGTGTTAAACTAGCATTAAAATTATAAGAAACAACTGAAGGTGAATTTTTCAAACTCTCAAGAGGATTGTTGTAACAATAGAAATGTGGTACGATATAGTTTGAAAAGTTTGGTAATGTTTTTAATTTTAAATCATTTAAACTAATATCTTCTTGAATAACAAGCGCAGTCTTTCGTTTTTCAACATTGATATCATATCCTGTCAACCAACTTTCCACATCCGTGTTTTGTATTGCACAACGCCATGTTGGAGAATAAAATTGACGTGGTTGTCTATAAAAAGGCTCATTTTCATTTCTGTTATCAAAAACTTCTTCGGCTATTTTCGAAACAACATCTTTAAATTCAAATGAAAAACGTCCATAAATATTGTCTTGATTATAAAAAACATGAGTTGAATCATTTGCTCCATAAAATGGTTTTAAAAGAATTCTAGAAATTGCTTTATAAGGATTTTTTGAATTATATCCGTAGGCAACGATTGCACCTCTTCCAATATAAGAAGGCATATATTTATACTCGCCACAACCATCTTCTACAGGCTCCATGCAAGACCACCAATCAACATAACCAGACATATTGGCAATATCATAAGCTTTTTTTGAAAACATAATTAAATCAATAGAGGCTTCTTCTTTACTTTCAAAATCTTTTCTATCCCTTTCTGCTGCAAACTGATATTTTTTTAAAGTGCTAGATAGTTCATTTATTTCATTTGTTAAGAGGGTTACTAACTCATTTAAAGAATCCTCTTTGGATAATTGACACATTTTATCTTTCAAAACATAAAAAACAAATGGATTAACCTTTATTTTCTTTTGAGGTGCAACAGAATCATCTTTTTGATATTGTACAATCCCCTCTTTTTGATTGTTAATTTCAAGAACAACAGTGGATAAGCTTTCTGTTGCAAATTCAGCAAGTTGTTTTTTGGCACGTTCAAATGCTTTGATTTGTTGCATTAAAAAACGCCCTGCAGATATAGAATTATTATTCAACCCTTTATCCACCCTTTCTAATACCATTTTATAGGTGTTAGGTAGAATCTCATTGTATTTTTGAATAAACTGGTTAAAAATAGAGGTTAATGAGCCTTGTTCTTCTACTTTGAAAAACACTCTTTCAGCATCATTAAAACACGCTGGATAATAAGGATTTACTTTATCTCTTAGATTTAATCCATAGTCAATTGCATCTTCTATTTCATCTTTGTAAATATCCCACTCTTTTTTAATTTTTATTGCTTTTTCTTCAATATTCTCATTATTGTTAAACGCATCAAAAATCTCTTTTATTCCAGAAAATGTTTTCATTTTATTTCTGTTAAAAAGATGCGAAGCAATCAATAAATCATAAATTACTTCTTTAAGATGAGCTTGGTCTTTTGGAGATACATTAGATTGTGATTGAGAAAAAGAGCTTATATATTGTTGAGCTTGTTCTTTTAAGCCTTGATGAAATGAAGAAAAAAGATTTGTGATTTCTTTTTCATTTAATGCTTGATACATAAAACCTCCTATTATCCTTGAATACAGCAATAGTACCATAAAAACATAAATTTGTCAATTATTTTTATTAAAACAAATTTATTTAAAATATTTAATAAATTATATTGATTTTTTTTAGATTTATTGGTATAACCAGATAAATTTTATTATAAGGAAAGGATAAAAAATGGCTTCATATCAATACATTTATGTCATGAAAGATTTGTGCAAAACATTCCCTGGTGGAAAAGAGGTGTTAAAACATATTTGGCTTAGCTTTTTCCCAGGGGCAAAAATTGGCGTTATTGGTCCAAATGGTGCTGGTAAATCTACACTTATTAAAATTATGGCTGGCTTAGATCAAGATTTCACTGGTGAGGCTTTTGCAGCAGATGGTGTTAAAGTTGGATATCTGCCTCAAGAACCTCAACTCGATCCTTCAAAAGACGTTATGGGCAACATCATGGATGGTGTTGGAGAAATCAGAGATTTGCTTGCACGATTTGAAGAAGTCAATATGAAATTTGCTGATCCAGATGCTGATATGGACGCTCTTTTAGCTGAACAAGCAGAATTACAAGAAAAAATTGATGCTTGCAATGGCTGGGAATTAGAACGCACAATTGAAATTGCAATGGATGCCCTTCGTTGCCCACCTGCCGATGCAGATGTGACAAAACTTTCTGGTGGTGAAAAACGCCGTGTTGCCTTATGTCGTTTATTATTATCAAAACCTGATATGCTTTTACTTGACGAACCAACAAACCACTTGGATGCCGAATCCGTTGCTTGGTTACAAGTATTTTTGAAAAATTACACAGGTACTGTTGTTATGGTAACGCACGACAGATACTTCCTCGATAATGTAACCGGTTGGATTTTAGAAATGGACCGTGGCGAAGGTATTCCTTTTGAAGGAAACTACACAAGCTGGCTTGAACAAAAACAAAAACGAATGGAACAAGAGCAAAATGCTGACAACAACCGTCAAAAAACATTAAAAGAAGAACTTGAATGGGTTCGTCAATCACCAAAAGCCCGTCAAGCAAAATCGAAAGCACGTATCACTGCTTATGAAGAATTGCTCAAAAAATCTCAAGAAAGAGAAAAAGCACCAGAAGTTGCTCAAATTATTATTCCTGCTGGACCAAGATTGGGACAAGTTGTTTTGGAAGCTGAAAATCTCACAAAAGCCTTTGGTGAAAAATTATTGTTTGAAAATCTTTCATTCAAATTACCAGCCGGGGGTATTGTTGGCATCATCGGTCCAAACGGCGCAGGTAAAACAACTCTTATGAAAATCATTACAGGTCAAGAACAACCTGATAGCGGCTCATTTAGAGTAGGTGAAACTGTTTCACTTGGCTATGTTGATCAATCTAGAGACACTTTGGATGACAACAAAACTGTTTGGCAAGAAATCTCTGAAGGAAAAGACATTTTAACTTTGGGTAAACGTGAAGTAAATTCACGAGGGTACGTTTCACAATTCAACTTTAAAGGCCCAGATCAACAAAAGAAAGTTGGACAACTTTCAGGTGGTGAGCGCAATCGTGTTCACATGGCAAAAATGCTTAAGCAAGGAGCTAACGTTCTCTTACTTGATGAACCTACAAATGACTTAGATGTGGATACATTGCGTGCATTGGAAGAAGCCTTGATGAACTTCCCTGGATGTGCTGTTATTACTTCACACGACAGATGGTTCTTAGATAGATTAGCAACTCATATCCTCGCTTTCGAAGGCGATAGCCAAGTTGTTTATTTCGAAGGCAACTATGAAGAATATGAAGCTGACAAAAAGCGTAGATTGGGCGCAGATGCAGATCAACCTCATCGCATCAAATACAAACCAATCTCCAGATAAGTTTGCTTATTAAAAAGTTAAAAACTGCTCTTTTAGGGCAGTTTTTTATTATTTGAATCAACAAACCTTTTCCTCTTGACAAAGATATTTAACATTTTTATATTTTCAAGGTCGGTGTCGCTTCGGGCGTTTAGACCTATGGGGTTTCCTTTTGGATCAGCAATAGGTTGCACCGACACTCAAGCATTACCAGTCTGCAGGTGTTATTTAATTAGTAACAAAGACTGAGGGGTGATGCTTTAAAGTCTTTTTTCTTATCAAAACCCTTATCAAACTCAACCTTTTCATTTTTAAAAGTTGATGTATTGATTTCCCCTATGACAGGAGCATCCTCATATACTGCTTGCTCGTACTTGACATCTGTGTTTGGATTTGGTATAATATTTATGTCGGTGTCGCTTTGGGCGTTAGGACTTACGGAGTTTCTTATAGATTCGGCAGTAAGTTGCACCGACATTTTTTTCCACATTGTTGTGGCTGTTAAGGTTTCCCTGCCTTTTCTTACTTCCTCAAGATAGTATGTTGTTCCATCTGCCATCTGTTTTACATACACAACAGCATCAAGTTTTTGGTTTGTTTTTGTTCCAAAAACAATATAATCAGGACTTGAAACAATTTCAGCTGTTACATCTTTTGTGAGCTTATCTTCAACCCAGTCATCAAAATCTTTTCCATATTTATTTGTTCCAAGATTTGTTGTTTGTTGAATGTTGTACAATCTTTCAAGCTCAGGGGCATTAAAATAAATCTTGAGGTCTACTCCCTCATATACTGCTTGCTCGTACTTGACAGCTGCTTCAGATTGTGATATAGTGGTGCCATAGGTGTCTTTATCCATACCTAACTTAGCCTTAGTGCTTTGCGTGGATAAAGACACCTCTTTTACATTGTATAGACTTGTGATTTGTGGTTTTGTTACCATCAAATTCTTCTGTATCCAAAACAACTTTGTAAACGGTATTTCCAATGCGAACATCAACCGTAAAATAATGGTATTTATTAACATTTTTTTTGTGTTTGTTACTTCTATCCTTATTTAGGGTTGTTCTAGAATAAACCGAATTTTCAATTAGCTCTTTATATGCTTCAACATACATATTGTGTCGTTCTTTTTCATCTATTTGCATTTTTTCCCAACCATTTGAGTGAGCTAAATGACCCTCTCGATATTTACCTTTAGGTAATTTTATTTTTTTGTTTGGTGTTTTTGTAAAGTATTCACCACCCTTTTTTACAATTTTTTCTACAAGTTTTTCAACTTCCTTAATTGTTGCCACAGAATCAAACGCATCTGTTAAATCTACAACACCCTCATCAATAACCACTTTGTTTGGATAGTATGCTGCAGCACTTTGATGATAAATATTCGCATCATTCAGGTCAAAAATTCCTCTGTTGTCAACGGATTTTGAAGAGAACGTGGAATACAATTTAATTAACGCCCCATCACTCACACTCAAAAACCACCATCGGTGGTTTTTATTCTCGACCCCACGGGGATTGCGAGCTTTTCGCTCGTCCTTAACGGACCACCTTTCGGCGTCCACTTCGCTTTCGCTTCGTGACCGAACCCCTCCGTGGTTCTTATCCCCCTTGGAATTTCGCCATAAAAAAAACCACCCTTCGGTGGTTTTTATTGGCGACCCCACGGGGATTCGAACCCCGGTTACCGCCGTGAAAGGGCGATGTCCTAGGCCTCTAGACGATGGGGTCATCGTAAGATGTTGTATTTATACACTTTTATTTTAAAAAATGCAATACTTTTTTTGTTGTTTTTATGTTTTTTTTATTTCTCTTTGAATTTATTATATTTTTATACTGTTTTTAGTTATAAAATTCATATTGATTTTCAAAACGTTATGCTCTATCTTTTCTGTATAAAGTATTTTAGGAGGTATTATGACTGATTTTATTTCTCTTATCAAATCAAGAAGATCAATCTATCACTTAGGAAAAAAAAGTGATATCACCCCTCATGAGATTGTTCAAACCATTTGCAACTGTTTAGAACAAACACCAACAGCCTTCAATTCTCAAACCGGTCGTATTGTTGTTCTTTTTAATGAGCCGTACAAACAATTTTGGATTTCAACTAAAAATACGCTCAAAAAAATAACCCCTTCCGAACAATACGAAAAAACAAAAGAAAAATTAACTTCTTTTTCAAAAGGAATCGGCTCTATTCTTTTTTTTGAAGAACAACACACCATTCAAATGTTGCAAGAAAAATTTTCTCTTTATGCAGATAACTTCCCTATTTGGAGTATGCAATCTTCAGGGATGCTTCAATATTGCGTCTGGCTTGCTTTAACAGAACTTGGATTAGGAGCTAATTTGCAACATTACAACCCACTCGTTGATGATTATGTTCAAAAAACATTTTCTCTTCCTGCATCTTGGAAATTACTCGCTCAAATGAATTTTGGCAGTATAGAAAAACCAGCTGATGAAAAAACCTTTTTAGAAATTCAAAAACGACTCAAAGTGTTTGAATAATCAAACTGATAAAAGAGCCATTTCCTCTAACAAAGCTGGTTGATAAAGACAATATTTTACTTCATCAGGAGATAAATCTAATTGATGGGTATTGGCAAAAACCTGTACTTTTTTAAGAGTGTTTTTTTCTACCTCAGCATTAAAATCCGGAGCTGGCGCATTTACGGATAACATATAAATGTGCAATGCTCTATATATTGGATTTTTCAACAACAAATGTATACCTTTTTCACAAGGAGCAACAAGTAAAAGTTCTGCACAAGCCTCTTCTGCCATTCTTAAAATCGTTGGTTTTTTATATTCTTCTGGGATTAAAAAGAGTTTATGTCTTTTTGCCCATAATCCTGTTGTCTCTCTGGAAGAAAAAACAGAAATTGGAATAGACAAGATTAATCCAACTGTAATTGGCAATATCCAATAGAACAAGCTGTTAGCATATAAATAAACTATGATTGTTGTAGCAATTCCTAAGGCTGTATGCATATAATGCCGTTTAAACGCTTCTTGCCAAGAAGTCCCATTTGTATCTCTATTTTGAGAAGACCATCCAGCATCAAATCCCATTAAAATATCAAATACAATTTTTGTTTGAAACAACATCATAATCGGAGCTGTCATTGCACTAAACAATGTTTCAATAAAAAATGTTTTGCATAACCCCCAATAACCTCCGTATGTTTTCTTTTTCGGCGCTTGGATAAGAACAATTAAAAACCCAAGTATTTTTGGCAAAAAAAGCATCCCCATGGATAAGCCAAACAACATAACAGTTCCAACAAAATCAAAAACTGGCCAAGAAGGGAACAATGTTTTGGTATCTGAAAAATATTCAGGAGGAAAAAATTCTCGCCATAAAGCAATACCTAATCCAAACAATAAAAATAAAAACCACAACGGAGAAGAAAGATAAGACATAATTCCTAAAGTAAAGTGAATTCTTGAAACAGGGTGCAATTTTTTTGAAAATAAAATTCTTAAATGCTGCAAATTCCCTTGACACCACCGTCTATCTCTCACTGCAAAATCAATCATTGAAGGGGGACATTCTTCATAGCTTCCTTTTAATTCAGGCAACATCCATGCCAACCATCCATCTCTGCGAATCAAGGCTGCTTCAACAAAATCATGACTTAAAATATGGCCTCCAAAAGGAGCTTGACCAGGGAAAACCGGCAAACCACAACTTTCAATAAAAGCTTTTACCCGAATAATTGCATTATGTCCCCAATAGTTACTATCCCAAACTTGCCAATAGGCTAATCCCGCACTCACAATTGGACCATAAACACGCCCAGCAAATTGTTGAATACGAGCAAACCAACTGTTTGTGTTAATAATCATTGGAGGGGCTTGAATGATACCTGTTGTTGTGTTTACTTCCATTAACTGAGCCATTTGAACAACGGTTTCACCTGTCATCAAACTATCGGCATCTAGAACAATCATAAAATCATAATGGTAGCCCCATCTCACACAAAAATCTTCAATATTACCACTTTTCCGAGCTATATTTTTAGGCCGGTGCCGATAATAAATTGAAACATTTTTAGGAAATTTCTTTTTAATTTCTAGCCACAAGGCCTCTTCTTGAACCCAAACATCTGGTTTTGTTGTGTCACTTAACACAAAAAAATCAAATGCACTTTCTTGCCCTGTTTTTTCTAAATCACGTGCCATCGCTAATAAATTAGCATATACATTTAAGGGATTTTCATTATAAACAGGCATTAAAATAGCTGTTTTTGTTGTCAATTTTTTATGTGTTGAAACTCTTTTTATTCCAGGCATTTTTTTTCGTCTTAGCAACTCAACAAAGCCAAAAATACTGGACCAAAAATAAAGAGAAATCCAGCCAAATGTGGCTGAAAATAAAAAGATTAAACCATACCGAACAAACAAACTCAAATCACTTGGGATAAATAGGGCCCATTTAAATGTTGCAAAAACAACACTCGCAAGTACCAAACCAAAAAGCACTATTCTTCTAAGCAATACTTGTCTTTTTGTAATGTTTGATAAAATAATATATTCGTTATCCATTATCAACTCCCGTTTTTAGAGTTTTTTTCTTTTTCTTAGGGGATCGAATCACCTTTTGCACCCCTTTTGCAACCACTTTTTTTATCTGCCAAATTGGATGGAATGTTTTGATACTTTGTCTAAACATATTTGCAGGAATAATATCTGGCGTGATAAGATATTTTTCTTTTTCAAAACAACTTCTTAAAAAATTTATTTCTTCTTGAGAAAGTTCAGCAAAAAGTTGACATTTTTTATAAACTTTATGCATCAAAAAAATCATTTTAAAATAACTTAATTTTTGAACATCTGATAGATTCATATCTAAATTCTTTTCTAAATAGCGCATCACATAAGAATCTAAATAATTCATCACATATTCAGGCGAAATATTCTTCACACCTTTTGCTTTTATTTCGTCATAAATTTTTTGAACAAGCTTATCGTCATCATACCCCCATGATTTTAAATATGCTTTAATCCAATCATCAACTTGATAAAGTTTTATTACTTCCATTTTGTTATCCTATGGTAAAAATTGATATGACCAAATTTCTGTTACAACTAAACCTTTATCCTCTTCTTTTTGTGACACAAGAGAAGCTCTTAATTCAGCTGTTTTTTCATCTGGTTTATAATCAAAAAAGAGGCGATATCCTCCTGAAATTGTATTTTTTTGAACAACAACGTTGTTAATATGTCCAGATGAGGCTGACACAACAGGTTTTAAGTCTTTTTCATTTTCTATTTTTTCTAATTTTCCACCTTTAAAATCAATAACAAATTTTGTAAATGTCTCACTTGGACTCCCAGCAACACCACCTACACCTGAATATGTTGAATCAATATAGGCTTTATCTGAAAATTCAGGCACTTCATCACTCATCCAATACATCCGATATTTAAACAAATATTCCATACCTTTTTGTATTTTTTTATCTGGCCAGAAAAATGCAACAACGTTATCATGAATTTCTTTATCTGATGGAATTTCAACTAAATGCACACTGCCTTTTGTAAATCCAATTAAAGGTTCAATCCAAACACTTGGCCTTTGTTCATAGTATGCTTCCATATCCTGATAGTGTTCTGCGTTTCTGTCACGTTGAAACAACCCAAAACCTTTGACTTTATGATCAACAAAAGAACTCATCCTTAATTGTTTGGAATTATCCAATGGACGCCACAACCATTCGTTATTTCCATTAAAAACAAGCAACCCATCACTATCATGGACTTCGGGTCTATAATCAAAAAATTTTGTTTTTGTATTTTCTCCAAATAAATACATACTTGTCAAAGGGGCAACACCTAACTTTTTAATGTCTTCTCGAGGGAAAATGGTTGCTGTTACATCTACTTTTGTTGTTTTTCCTGGTTGAATGAAAAACTCATAAGCGCCTGTTACACTTTTACTATCTAATAAGGCGTAAATTGTTATATTTCTATTGCGTTGAGCTGGTTTTTTAATCCAAAATTCTTTAAAAATTGGAAATTCCTCTCCTGTTTGCAGCCCTGTATCAATAGCTAATCCTCGAGCTGAAATACCATATTTTTGCCCCTGTCCTAACGCTCTAAAATAACTGGCCCCTAAAAATGTAATCAATTCATCATAATAATCTGGCGTATTTAAAGGATAATGTAATCTAAAACCAGCATAATCTATATCACCAAATTCTTTTGAATTAAATGGCTTATCTTTGTTTGTAAATGCATGCGATTCATATGGAATATATCGAGGTTTACCTCCAACAATTTCATTTACTCGCACAGAATTTTTAAAAATTGAGCCCATGTGGAAAAATTGAATTTCAAAAGGAATATTCTTCCCATACCAAGGACCTTCTTCCCTCACATATCTCACATTTCTAAAGGCATCATAATCCATTGACAAAAGTTCTTGAGGCAATTTCAAATCTTGTGGTTTATATTTTTTTGATGCTAATTCTCTTGCCTTAACAACCACATTGTTATACTTAAATGAAGGAATTTCTTCGCTCATCGCTATACCAGAAAAAAAACACATCATCAATCCCACTATAAAGTATTTTTTCATTTTAATTCCCCCATGTATTTATATAAAAAAAGGACGGTTTACGTCTTAAAATGCTAATACATTTTTACAACGAAAAAACCGTCCTTGCAAGCTATTTAATTCATTTATTCTTTAATATTTGATGTGCAATTTGGACATTTTGTAGCACGAATATCAATTTTTGAAAAACAGCATGGACATTCTTTTGTCGTTGGAGCTGCTGCTGAAGCTTCTTCTTTTTCAGCTGCTTCCAATTTAGCTTGTAATGTATTCACTGCTTTTATAAGCATAAACACTGCAAAAGCAACAATTGTAAAACTGATAATTGTGTTTAAAAACATACCCAGATTTAATGTAACAGCACCAGCTGCTTGTGCTGCTGAAAGTGAATGATATGGGCCTGTTGCACCTGTCCCATCTTTCAACACAAAAAAGAGGTTTGCAAAATCAATTTTCCCCATTGCCAACCCAATTGGAGGCATAATCACATCTTTAACAAGTGAGTCAACAATCTTTCCGAATGCTGCCCCAATGATGATACCGACAGCCATATCCAAAACATTGCCACGCATTGCAAATTTTTTAAATTCATTTAATAACTTCATTGTGATACTCCTTTATTGAAATAATTGATACAAATTCTTATAAGCTAATGAAACACCAATCATCAAATTACTTGCATGACTGCTTGCTTCACGAGACTGCGCTAATCGATATGAAATATATGGACCAAATGTTAATGTTTCAGTAATATCCACATCCATTCTTGCCGTTACATTTAAATCATATTTCAAATCCGTTCCAACATATTGGCTATATGTAAAATATTTTCTAAAATAACCATCTGTTGATACTTGAACACCTTCACGTAATTGATGTTCTAAACGCCAACCTGTTTCTGCTGCAAATTTACTAATATGATCACTATATGTGATATCATATTCACCAACACCTGCAACATATAAATCTTTAATAACTTTTCCACTAAAAAGTTTTAAACCACTTTTCGCACGAAAGACTTTCATTCTTGGAGCATCTTCATTCCGTGTAAATTCCGTTTGATAGGCAATACTTGCAAATGGGCCTAAATCCATTTCACGGACTTTCCACATTTTGTAAGCATAATCGGATGTCAATAAAATCTTATCTTCATTTTCACTTGTTTCAGAAACATCCCCGTCTTCATGTCCTTTGATTTTTGTGCGTCCATAGTTCATAAACAAAGAATTATCCCAACGCATATCTGTGTTATCATATTCTAATACAAAATCAAAAACGCCCTTAATCAAACTTTGATTATCAGCATTTAATTGTGTAACTGGAGAATTTTCATATTCCTTTGCATTTGAAACTTTCGTTGATGACATTTCAAGACCAACACGTCTAAAGTTAGCCCTCAACTCTGCCGGTTTTTGATATTCATCACCAGCGAATGCAACCGAGCTTGAAACAACTAATGCCCCACAGGCAACAACATTTATAAATTTTGAAAAATAAGTCATTTTTAAATCCTTATAATTGAAACATACAAAAATATGTACCTTCATACATAGACGATAAAAGCTCTTTTGTAAAGAACTTTTATCATTCTACATCCTAAGGCATTTAGTTCGTTGCCTTTATAGGTTCTTTATTTTGAATAGGAGCACTTTCTTTATTTTCTGTCTCTGGTTTTACTTCAACTTTTTTTCCACTAGCAGCAGCTGCTTCATCATCCATCATTTTTTTTGTTTTAGCTGCAACCAAATTATCCATATCAAAAGTCATATCCAAAATCAAAGTTCCAGCTTCATCATAAATAAGCGCTTTGCCATTCTTTTTACCTTCTTTAAAATGAGAAACACTTCTTAACACACCATTTTCATAATATGTTTTACTTTCTCCTTCTAACAAATCATTTTGATAAAAATCTTCACTTTGAAGTTTCCCCGTATTGTAGTAAATTTTTTGTTTTCCATTCAACTTACCATCAATATACGCCCCTTCAACATTCACCTGACCGTTTGGATAATACTGCTTAAACTCCCCATGAGGTTTGTCATTTTTGAACATAGTACGTGTACTTTGAGAACCATCTTCATAAAAATTTGCAAACTCGCCTTCTTTCTTCCCATCTTTAAAAATAGTTGCCATTTTTTTCTTACCATTTTCATAGTAAGCAATAACAGGACCATCTTCCAATCCCATTTTGTAATTTTTTTATAAAGCAAGCTGTCCATTTTCATAATATTCAACAACTTTTCCGTTCAACTTACCCTCAACCATTTCAACATTTGTTTGAATGTTGCCATCAAGGAAATAAGTTGTCAATTTTCCATGAGGAAGATCATTTTTATAAACAGCATCCAATTTAAGTTGACCCGTGTTATAGTAAACTTTCAAAGGTCCTTCTTGCTTACCCATTTTATAGGAAATTTCTTTTTCAACATGGCCATCCTCATAATAATTTTTAGCAAGCCCTGTTAACAAATCATTTTCATAATTTTCTTCTTGCATTAACTGACCAAAATCATAATACGATTTTGAAGGTCCTTGTTTTTTCCCTTTTACATATGTTTCTTCTGTTCGTAACTTACCATTTTCATAATATGTTTTTACGATACCTTCAGGACCATCTTTTTTAAACAAGCCCTCCCCTTTTAAATTTCCATTTTCATAATATTCTTTTACAGGACCATCTAAAACACCATCAGTATAGTGGCGCATCAACATGGGTTTCCCTTTTTCAAAAAAGGCTTTATCATCCCCATTTTTCTTGCCATTTTTATACATTGTTTCAAATTTTACAGTCCCATCTTCATAATAAACTGTGGATTTACCTTCTGGTCGTCCCATATAAAAATAGGATTCGTTTAAAAGTTTACCACTTTCATAATAAGAAACAGATTTTCCATGCAAACGGCCTTGATTATATTTTTCATGCGTTTTTGGTTTTCCATTTTCATAAAATGTCACACTTTCCCCATGAGGCATACCATTATAAAAAAATGTCTGAGCTAACAATTTACCATTTTCAGATTTTGCTTGAAGGACCCCATTTACCGGTTGCTTATCTGTTTTCTTCAAAAACAAACCTTCATGAAAAATAACATCATCTTTTGTATAAACAGGAACTTGTATTGTTTTTTTTTGTTCTGTTTGTGTTGCTGAAGTTGGATTTGTTTGAGTTGCAACAGCAGGCACTAAAGAAACCAATGATAAACCAGAACAGAAAGCGCTCAATAAAAATGCACGAAATTTAGTCATAAAAAACCTCTTTTAAAATTAATTTTATCTTTTTTAAGAGTACCAAAATTAGATTATAAAATCAATTTATTTTTCAAAATTCAAACAAAAAAACAGACAAGAAAAAGCCTGTCTGTTTTTTAATAATTTTAAAAAGAACTTATACAAAATGCATTTCTTTTGCTTTTAACAAAATTTGAACTCTGTTTTGCACTTTAAACGCTCGAAGTAATGAACTTACATGCATTTTTATTGTAGGTTCAGCCACACCTAAAACATGCGCAATTTGTTTATTCGATAACCCTTGTGCTAGCTGGTTTAAAACAGCGACTTGCCGTTCTGACAAAAATGTTCCATCTCCAAGTGCATAAGCTTCTTTTTGATAATTTTTTTCATTTTGATCCATATATCCTCCTTTAACTATATTGAGGATTCCATTTTTTGAACAACCTCTTCTTTATGAGCGATCTTGCGAGAAACCAAATCAAGCATTGTTTCATGATTTTCTTTCTTTGCCCAATCTTGCAACATATAAAGTGTTTTTAGATTTTGTTGCATCGCTTCAACAATAAATTGCTTCAATTCAACAGGTAATTCCGGCCAAGCTAGTTTAATTTCTTCTTTCAAAATTTTTCTTTCTTCAACACTTAAACATGTTGTGTCATTCATTTCTTTTTTCATATTACCCCCTAAGTAAATGTTAATTTTACACAAAAGCACCGTTTATCTCAACGATACCCTAGCTAAATCACTCTTATAGGTGTGTTTAATTTAAGGGTTTGTCAAGAGAGAAAAATTTTAAATAAATACTTATGTTTCTTACTTTTTCTTCAAATATGCTATCACAGCTGTTACAGCTGCAGGGGTTATTCCCATCATTCTTGTCATGGCTCCAATTGTTAATGGTTTTGTCCTTGTTAAACGTGTGACAATTTCATTGGAAAGTCCTCCAATCTTTGAATAATCAATATTTTCAGGAATTTTGAGAGCTTCATCTTTTTTAAAAGCATCAATATCTGATTTTTGCCTTGATAAATACCCATGATATCGCCCTTCAATTTCTAATTGTTCAGCAATATCTTTTCTAATATTTAACAAAACAGGCCATACTTTTACCACATCTGCCCAAACAATTCCTTGACAAGAAAGCAAATCATATGGACCTCTTTTTTGTCCATCAAGATTGATATTGTATCCCAAATCATTTAACTCTTTAGGCGTGCGATACAACGTGGAAACCACATCTCTTGCTTCTTCCATCAAACGCTTTTTTTCCAAAAAACAAGCCTTTCGTTTTTCCCCTACACAACCTGCATTTATCCCTTGCATTGTCAAACGTAAATCAGCATTATCTGCCCTCATTGTTAAACGATATTCTGCCCTAGAAGTAAACAAACGATAAGGTTCATCAATTCCATGTGTCGTAATATCATCAATCATCACACCCAAATAAGAATCTGATCGATCAAAAATAAGCGTCTTTCCTGTTTTTAATGCTAGATGCGCAGCATTCACCCCTGCTAACAATCCTTGGCCTGCAGCTTCTTCATATCCCGTTGTTCCATTGATTTGTCCAGCCAAAAACAACCCTTTTATCTTTTTTGTTTCAAGCGTTAATTTGAGTTCTCTTGGATCAACAAAATCATATTCAATTGCATAGGCATATCGCAAAATTTTCACATTTTCAAGACCTGGAATAGTTTTTAAAAAAGCTTCTTGAACATCTTTTGGCAAAGATGTTGAAATCCCATTTGGATAAATGCTGATACCCTCTTTTGTTTCTGGCTCTAAAAAAATATGATGAGAATCTCTTCCTTGAAAACGAACTAATTTATCCTCAATACTCGGACAATATCTTGGACCAATAGAGTTGATCTGACCACTATATAACGGAGCTCGATCTAAATTATCCAAAATAACTTTATGTGTTTCAGGCGTTGTATGCGTAATATAGCATGATTCTTGAATAGGCTCAAAATCCGTTGTCATAAAAGAAAATGGTTTAGGATCACTATCCCCTTTTTGCTCTTCTAAACAACTCCAATTAATCGAATCTTTATCCAATCGTGCAGGCGTTCCTGTTTTTAAACGTCCCAATTGAAAACCCATTTTTTTCAAAGACGGGGTAATTCCTTTAGAGGCTTCTTCTCCAAATCGACCACCTTCAACTTTTTCAGTCCCAATATGCATCAATCCATTTAAAAATGTTCCTGTGGTAATAACCAAACTATCAGTTAAAATAGCTTCATCAGATACAACGATTCCTGTTATTTGATTGTCTTCATATAAAATCTCTTGAGCATCGCCCTCTAAAATATCTAAATTAGGATATGAAAGCAAAATTTCTTGCATATACTTTTTATAAGCATCTTTATCAGCTTGAGCTCTTGGGCCTTGAACAGCTGGTCCTTTTGATTGATTCAAGATTCGAAATTGGATACCTGTTTTGTCAATCACGCGTCCCATTAATCCATCTAATGCGTCAACTTCTCGAACCAAAGTTCCTTTTCCCAATCCACCAATAGCTGGGTTACACGACATATCTGCAATTGTTGAAATATGATGTGTTATTAAAAGTGTTTTAGCCCCAACACGTGCAGCTGCTGCACAGGCTTCACATCCTGCATGTCCGCCCCCAATAACAATAACATCATACTTTTTACTCATACCTATATCCTTTTACTAATCGATTTTATTTCCCAATACAAAAATCTCTAAAAACAACGTCTAACAATTCTTCTGTTTCAATTTTTCCAACAATACGCCCCAATGCTCTAGAAGCCAATCTTAAATCTTCTGCTTTTAATTCTAATTCATATGAATGCAAAGAACTTTTCAATGACAGAACACAATCTTCCAATGCTTTTCTATATCTTTCTCTTGTGATAACCCCAGTTGTATCTGGTGAAAAATTTTCCATCAAAAAGGAGGCTATTTGACTCTTTAATGTAGAAAATCCTTCTTTTGTTTTTGCACTCATAGCTATTTCATTTTCATCAACTTTTCGATGCACAACGTCTAATTTATTCCAAACAACAATTGATGGAATATCTTTTAAATTTTCTGGCAAAGAATCTTTATTTGGATAATTTTTAATATCACACACATGCAAAATCAAATCAGATTCCTCAGCTTTTCTAACAGCTCTTTTAATACCTTCAGCTTCAATTTCTTCAGCATTATCTCTCAAACCGGCAGTATCAGCCAATACAACAGGGAAACCTTCAATATCCAAATACGTTTCAACAACATCTCTCGTTGTCCCTGCAATATTTGAAACAATTGCCACATCTTTTTCACTCAGCAGATTAATTAAACTTGATTTACCAACATTTGGCTCCCCAATAATTGCTATTTGAAAACCATCTCTTAATCTTTGTCCTTTTTTATTATCACTTAAATGATTTTCTATTTTTGAAATAAGGTCTGAAACACCTTGATCGATTAATTGCATTTTTTCAGGTGGAATGTCTTCTTCTGGAAAATCAATAAAAGCTTCCAAATAAGCCATATCTTTAACTAACAATTGACGCCATCCTTCATATAAAGAGCCCAACTTCCCTTCCATTTGTGTCAAGGCTTGTCTTCGTTGCCATTCAGTTTGAGCATCAATTAAATCCATTAAACCTTCAGCACTTGTAAGATCCATTTTCCCATGAACAACAGCTCGTCTTGAAAATTCACCAGGCTCAGCAGGTCTTGTATTTTCAAATTGAGAAAGAGCTAAAAACACTCCTTCAATAACACTTCGGCCACCATGCACTTGAAACTCAACAACATCTTCACCCGTGAAGCTGTTTGGCCCTTTAAAATAAAGAACAAGCGCATGATCAATGTTTCTATTTTCTTTTGTTTTTAGAGGTGTAAAATAAGCATATCTAGGTTTTGGATTTTCAATCCCAGTCATATGGGCAAGAATTTTGAGAGCCTTCGTTCCAGAAACTCTAATAACAGCGACACCTCCTTTCCCGGCTCCTGAAGAAAGAGCATAAATTGTTTCTGTCATTGAATATGCCATTTTTTATATCCCTTTTAAAACTTTTACAAATTGAGCTCTCACAGCTTCAATACCAATATTTTTTTCAGAACTGGTCACTAAAATTTCCGGATAAGCAGCTACATGCAATTTTGCTTTTTCTACCGTTTCAGCAAAAACTTTTTCACATTGAGCTTTTGAAATTTTATCAATTTTTGTTAAAATAATCTGATAACTGACAGCAGCAGCATCTAACATTTTCATAATTTTAACATCAACCTCTTTAAGTCCATGGCGTGAATCTATTAGTAAAAACACACGTTTTAATTGAACACGCCCTCTTAAATAATCATGAATAAGACGTGTCCATGCTTGAACCATTTTTTCAGGGGCAGCTGCATAACCATACCCAGGTAAATCAACAATAAAAAATTGATTATTCGCATCAAAGAAATTAAGTTCTTGAGTTCTTCCCGGAGTGTTTGATGCCCGTGCTAATCCTCGAACTCCTGTAACCGCATTAATCAAAGATGATTTACCCACATTGGACCTGCCTGCAAAAGCAAACTCGGCCACATTTGTCGTTGGTAGTTGATCAACGCTTGCAACACCCCTTAAAAAAGTTGGTTTTTGAATAAAAAGATCATTTCCTTCTTTTTTTAATTTTTCGGTTTGTTCTTCTAATGTCAAAAATGTCATTATTCAACCCCTACTTTTTTCATGATATATTTTTGTTGAAAAATTGATAAAATATTACTCCATGTCCAATAAATAATTAATCCTGAAGCAAAAGATCCCATCATTAACGTAAAAATAACAGGCAAAAGAAGCATCACTTTTGCTTGAGTTTTATCTGCAGGAGCTGGTGACAATTTTTGTTGAATATACATTGTCAGACCCATTAAAATTGGCCAAATTCCAATTGTTAAAAAAGCTGGTAATGCTATATCAAAATAACCAAAACCATTAAATGGAGATAATGGATCTGGCATAGATAAATCTTGTATCCAGCCAAAAAATGGGGCTTGGCGCATATTAATTGAAATTGACAACACTTTGTATAATGCAAAAAATACAGGAATTTGCAATAATAAGGGCAAACAACCAGAAGCTGGATTGATTTTTTCCCTTTTATAAAGATTGGCCATTTCTATTTGAAGTCTACGAGGATCTTTTTTAAATTTTGTTTGCAAATCTTTAATTTTAGGTTGAACTTTGCGCATTTTAGCCATGCTTTCGTATGATTTTGTAGCAATTGGCAATAAAGCAAAACGAATCAATGTTGCAAAAACCAAAATCGCAACACCCATATTTCCCAACAATGCATATAACCAATTTAAGAAATGTAAAAATGGCTGTGTTAAAAATCTAAACCATCCAAAGTCAATACTTAAATCAAAATGTGGGATCTTTAAATCTTTTTGATATGCATTAATCACATCAATATCTTTTGCCCCAACAAACAAACGACTTGTTTTTGTAACACTTTCATTGGGTTGAATTAAGAAATTATCTGTTTCAAAAAATGCTTTATATGTTTCCTTTTGATCTGATACAAATGAAACAGAAACATTTTCATTTGGATTCAACACCATTAATGTTTGCCAATATTTATCCGTAAAACCAAACCATCCATCTTTTGTTCTATCAGAATATATTTTTTCATCTGTATCATACTTTTCTTCAACTAAATAATCATTCAAATACCCAACAAAACCTTGATGAACAGTTGATACAGGAGGGTTACTCTCCATCTTCCTAGAAATAAAACCTTCTTGGTATGTTTTAATAGGCATTTGCATTAAATTTGTAATCGTATCTTTGATAACAACCATATATTGATTATCAAGGGTTACTTCACGCTCAATTTTTACATCTTCATTTTGAAAGACAAAAACTTTTTTTTGTGATGTTGAACGCGTTTCATCTTCTTTCCAAAAAGAGGTTTTTGAAGGCATTTGAGCATCTCTACTTTTCCACAACAAAGACGTGAAATAATCATTATCCAAAACAGAAATATTTTTACTATCTGCCTCCAATGTTTCTTTATATTTTAATAAAGCTACCTTATTAAATCCACCTAAAGCAGGGTCAAATGATGCTTCAACAAATTCATTTTTAAGTAAAACAGGATCAGCTTTTTTTTCAACAACTACCTCTGATTGAGGAATCACATTGTTTAAATTTGTTTGTTCAACTTGACTTATTTTAACCGGTTCATTTTGCAAAGTTTCAGAAGTTTGTTTAGGTGTAGAAAACTGATTAAATGTAAACATAATAATCGTTACCAAAATCATGGCAATAATAACATTTTTAACTTCTTCATTTTGTTGTTTTTTCATTTGACTCATTTTATTTCCCTTATATTATTTTTTGGAACCGGATCATATCCATCCCCACCCCATGGGTGACATTTTAAAATTCTTTTGAGCGTTAAAATAGCACCTTTTCTTATCCCATGCAACAAAAAAGCTTCTTTTGCATAATCAGAACAGGTTGGCTCAAAACGACAACAATGCCCTTTTAATGGAGATAAAAAAAGCTGATAAAATCGAATAAGTAACAAACAAAAATTTGTAGCCAACTTATGCATCTGTTTTTTCATCTTTTTGAGCATCATCTTTTTTCTCTTCAAGAGACTTTTTAAACAATCTCATTAAATAAAGCAAATCTTTATTTAACACATCAAATGGCGCATCATAAGCTGTTTTTCTAGCAACAATCACAAAATCATACCCTAATGTTGTCTGTTTAGAAAAAACAGCCTGAGCAACAGCTTTTAATCTTCTTCTAATTCGATTTCTAACAACTGCATTTCCCATTTTTTTCGTTACAGTAAAACCAAGGCGAACACCTTCAAATTCATCTTGTTTTACAGTTTGAAGAATCATTGTTGAAGCAACAAACTTTTTCCCATTATGAGTTGCTCTCAAAAATTGACGTCTTTTTTTTAACCGTGTCAGTTCTAAAGAAGATTTTTCCATTTCAAATCCACTATAAAAAAAAGGAACAATCCAAGAATCGTTCCCTTTGTTTAATCTTTTTTGACTATTTGTTTTGCCTTTATTAGAGGGACAAAAGCCGATTCGCGTTTTAATTATGCGCTTAAAACTTTACGACCTTTACGACGACGTGCATTCAAAACTTTACGTCCTCCTAAAGTTGCCATTCTTGCTCTAAAACCATGACGGCGTGTCCGAACAAGCTTACTTGGTTGATATGTGCGTTTCATTTTATTTCTCCTTAATTTATCTAATTTATTGCATAGTCAGACCGCCTGCCTAGGGCCTGTTTTGTTTAAAGTGTTATTCTTTATACTGTTTTTACAAAAAAAAGTCAAGCATTTTTTTATATATAAGCAAAATTATTCTTTAACTCTTTCTTTTTCTTCAAGCAATCGTCTTTCAAGTCCAAGTAAGCGATTCACTTCAAGCGCATTTAAGTTTTCTAAATTGATTTGTTCCAGATAATCAAGAGCTGCATTTACACGTCCTTCATACAAAACACGTTCATCAGCAGGAAGCTTTGCCAAATCCTTTCGTATTCTTGGTAATTCAGCCTCAATTCTCTGCATTTCTGTAGATAAATCTTTCAACAATTCACGTTGCAAAAAACTTGCTTTTACACTTAAAACACGATCCGTATCTTTTGAACGAACACTTTCTTGTTTAGGCGCTTTTCTTCGTTGATTCGCATTTTGAATTTTAGCTCTTTCTTTTGCAAAACTCATCACTATAAAACAACGGTAAATATGACTAAGCAAGCGTTCAGCAGCCTTTTTTCTTGGCGAAGATGCAGGTATTGACGAACAAATAACTGCTGCAAGTTCGTATTCAAGCAAAATATCCCGTTCCACAACTGAAACGACACGAAGCTCTTCATCAGTTACAACACCATCTCTGAATACGTTTTTCAAAAAACCAATTAAATCTCGATATCTACTTAAAGTTGGAAATCTTGAATTTTTACGATACTCTTGAACACCATGTGTATAAAAAGCCTCTTCACCCATTTCATCCTCAACTATGCAATATCTTTAGACCCCAAAAGATTACCCATAACTTTTGAAAGACCTTTACCTTGTAAAGCATTCAACATAGATGCTTTTCCACCCAAATTTGACAACCCTGTCACCAATTTATCTGCCCAACCGAAAAATTGATTCTTATCATCATCACCAATTTTTCGATTAAATTCACCTAATAAATCAGGCAATTGCGCATTAAGACGTTTTTCAGGATTATTCACCAAATCCGTTAACATAGAAAACAAAGTTCCATCAGATCCACTTTTTTCAGCTGAACTTTGAGCTTTTGCTACAGCTAATGCTTTACTTCGTGTTTTAGCATTTGGATTTGTAACTGCTTCACATAATACCGGATTTGCAACAAGCGCAGATAAACCACCAGCCAACAAGAAACATACCCTCTTTAAATCACGCCCTTGAAGCATTTCATCCGTCACAACAGTAGTTGGTTTACCAGATCCAAATTTCATTTCTCTTACATCTCTATCCAAAAGTTCTAAACTTGCCTTCTGAGCTAATTTTTCCTTTATCTTTGCTGTTTTAGAATAAAGTTTGCCTAGATGAGAAGATAAAACATCTGCCGCTTTTTTGCGACTATCTGAATTTTGCAAACTTGAAGAAAAAGAGGAAGCTGTCAAAAATTGTGCCAACAGTTCAGCCTTACAAAATTCTACATTTTGAACATCTTGCTCGGTAACATCTTCTTTTAATAAAAGCTTTTCTAATTTTTCAATATACTGAGATTGAAGCGCCTGTTGATTAATTAACAAAGCTTCTTCAGAGGCTTTTTCATCCTTTTTTAAAGATAAATCAGCATTTACAATTTCTTCTGCTAATTCTTCATCTTTAACAACATCTTCAACTGTTCTTTTATTTTTATCAGTCATTGAAACCACCTATACTTTCACTACCCTACCTTTTATTCTAACACATTTATTTATTTTGTCAAGTGTTTCAAAACAGCAAATGGATTTTCCTTTACATCTTCAACTTTTTCCTCATAATAAGCAAAAGGTTCCTCCGTTTTTTTAGGAAAAGGATTTAATGATAATCCAAATTGTTCACGAACGATCTCTGAAAAATATATCCGTCCATTTTTAATAAGCTCAATACACTCGTCATCTGGCGAAAAATCTATTTTATTTTCTTGTGTTAAAACAACATTTTCATCTTCTGAAAACAACAACACAAATGGATAATTAATATTTTCTTCAAATTCTTCTGAAGTTACAACACATGTTTGAACAATATTTGCTTTTAAAACACCCGTCAACTCAATAACATCATCTTCCAAACAAGCATTAAACTCAAAAGAAAGATTTTTAACTGCTGGTAATTCATAAAATTCAGCCAACTCTTGACATTGCGATTTGTTCGCAAGCAATAAAAAATCTCTCCCTTGTTTTGTCACCGTTCTTGCATCTAAAACAAATGAGATATCTTTTTCTTTTTTTGCTGTTTTTTCCATTGACGAATACCCTTTCTTCTGCTTATATATACAATTAGAAATGATTATATCAAAGAAGGAAAAAATGTTCAAGAAACTTATTTATTCATCCCTATTATCAAGTATTGTTTTATTAAATTCTTGTGGATTAGAAACATATCAAAGTGGTGATTTACCCTCTCAACAAAGATTAAATATGATTCAAGCTGGTATGCCTGAGGAAAAAGTAATCGATCTTCTTGGAAAGCCCCTTTTTGAAAATAAAATTGGAAGCGATTCTTTTTATATTTATTTTAAATCTAAAAAAGAAAATAGAGCATTTTATCACCCTGAAGAAATTGAACGTGATGTCTACGTTGTATCATTCAACCAAAATAAAACTGTTCGCAATATAAGGCATTTAACTTTAAATGATGCGAATGACGTTGAATATGATAACGCCCATACTCAAGTAACTGGCAAAGAGTTATCCGTTCTTGAACAATTGGTTAAAAACTTTGGCCGTTATGATGCTGGTGGACGTGATAGTTCACAAAGACAATAAAATCTGAATAACACACACAAAAAAAAGAACACAAAGACGTGTTCTTTTTTTTATTATTAAATATCTAAAAATATTCAAAAAAAAATCTCCACCAAATGGTAGAGATTTTTTTTGAATTTGAAACCAATTAACGTTTTGAGAATTGGAAACGTTTTCTTGCTTTTGACAAACCTGGTTTTTTACGTTCAACGATACGTGAATCACGTGTTAAGAAACCAGCTTTCTTAAGAGCTGTGTGCAATTCTGGTTCAAACATATCTAAGCAACGGCTGATACCATGGCGAACAGCATAAGCTTGACCTGATAAACCACCACCACAAACATTACATTGAACATCAAATTGACCTTCACGGTTTGTAACAGCAAATGGTTGATTGATAATCATTTGCAACACAGGACGTGGGAAGTAATTTTCAATACTTCTGCCATTAACTGTGATTTTGCCTGAGCCTAATTTAATAATGACACGAGCAATTGCATTTTTCTTTTTACCAACAGATTGTGAACGACCTAAAGCATCTTTTTTTGGTGTTCTTGGTGCAACTTCAACAGCTGTTGCTGTTTCTTGTTTCAAATCTTCTAAAGTTGTTGTTTTCTTGCTAACCATTATGCACCTCTTTTATTCTTTGGATTTTTAGCAGCAATATCCAAAACAATTGGATTTTGAGCTTGATGTGTGTGTTCAGGTCCGACAAAAACACGTAATTTTTTCATTTGTTTACGACCTAAAGCATTTCTTGAAATCATTCTTTCAACAGCTTTTTGTAAAACACGTTCTGGGTGTTCTTCTAATTGTTTTGCAACTGAAACACCTTTAATACCACCAACATAACCTGTGTGATGATAATATGTTTTTTGTTCCAATTTGCGACCTGTTAATTGAACTTTTTCTGCATTAACGACAACTACATAGTCACCGCAATCTTGGTTTGGAGAATAGCATGGTTTGTTTTTTCCACGTAAGATTGTTGCAATTTGGCTTGCTAAACGACCTAAAACCAAATCTGTAGCATCAATAACGTACCATTTGATATCGCTATTTTCCGGATTAATTGTTTTTGTTGTTTTCATTGTCATGTTATTTAATCCTTGTTATTTTTTAAAGACACACACTTATACAATAAAAAAAATGCATTGTCAACACCTTTTTCATTGTTTTTTAATATTTTTTTGAGATGGTAATATAATACCCTCTTCAAAACACTTGAAAATTAAGGGATAAGAGAATTAAAGTATCTATCACCAGCATCTCCAAGACCTGGAACAATATAAGCATTGTTATTCAAACACTTATCCACATCCCCTGTTACTATTTTTAAATCAGGATAAGCTGTTTTCAATGTTTTTATTCCTTCTGGCGCACTTAAAACAGAAATAAAAACTATATCTTTTATATTCACACCTTTTTTTTGAAACAATTCCACACTCGCCAACGCAGACCCACCAGTTGCCAGCATCGGATCTAAGATAAAAACCTTTGTCTTTTGTGGCAATTCATCAGGGGTCTTGTCATAATACCAAACAGGTTTCTTTGTTTTTTCATCTCGGTACATGCCAACATGCAATACATGCGCCTGAGGCAACAACTCAATAGCCGTCTCCGTCAAAGCAAGACCTGCTCTTAATATTGGTGCTATAATATAAGTATACTTTTCATCAATAACTTTTGTTTTCATTGTTTCAAGAGGAGTCTCAATTAAAACTGTTTTTGTTGGCAATTTTAAAAATGCCGTTTCAAGCAAAAAATAACTAATCTTTTTAAAAGCTGATAAAAATTGTTCTCTGGTTGTTGTTTTATTCCTTATAACAGCAAGGTTATGTTTAAGAACAGGATGATTTACAACTGTTACATTTTTCATTATCATCGACACCTCCTTTATTTTTCTTTATTGTATACAAAAAAGAAAATATACGCAATATCATTTTATATCAACGGCTTTTTATTGACATTTCGTCTTTTTTTTGATATAAAATATCTCGTCAGATGATCGGATAATCGCTGAAGGCAACTTTGGAGGAAAGTCCGGGCTTCACGGAAACACGATACTGGATAACGTCCAGCTGGGGTGACCCACGGGATAGCGCCATAGAAAACAAACCGCCAATTTTTAATTGGTAAGGGTGAAACGGCGAGGTAAGAGCTCACCGCATTTTAAGCAATTAAAATGGCACGGCAAGCCCTATCGGAAGCAAGACCAAGTGAAGAGAGCCAAAGATTTTCTTTGTAAAAAGAGCGTTTCTGATCTGCTCTCAAGAGGTAGGTCGCTAGAGGTAAACAGCAATGTTTATCCCAGACGAATGATTATCGATTACAAAACCCGGCTTATAGATTGTCTGACATTTTTTTATTTTTTTTAATTTTTTACTTGCAATTCATTTTTTTTTAGTGTATATAGTTAACTACTCAATCATCGGGGCGTAGCTCAGCCTGGTAGAGTACTTGGTTTGGGACCAAGGTGTCGCATGTTCGAATCATGTCGCCCCGACCAATATCAAAAAGCGGAAGAATATACTTTCGCTTTTTTTGTTGTCCAATTCCCCTGCAAAGCCCTAGGACAGCCAACTGTTAAAAAGTGATTTTATACCAAAATCGATGTGGTTGTTCTCTTTTCTCTTAAAAGATATATACTTTTGCCCAAATATATATACCTTGTGCAATGTGATTTTTTCGCCAGAGCCACTTGACTGTAAGTTATTGTTTTTGAATAATTGATTATAGTGGTATGACATTAACTTTCCGAATCTTGCCAAGCAGTGGTTGGTTTAGAAGCCCAAAAACTGATACCACAATTTGCACACACCTCTAAAAGCCTTATTTTATAAGGAGTTTAAATTTTTTATAACTTACACACATGGTGTTTGAGGCATATAAAGAGATTTTCATTTTTTTTGAAAAAAATGACTATTTTCTTGCAATTTTAGGTAGAAGTCGTTAAAATGTGATGGATTATAATTTTATGCTGATAAATGAGGTGTTTTCATGGCAGACGATATTCAAATTCAAAAAATGGACGGCAAAAGCCTTGATGTGACGGGCGTAAACAAGGAAAAGTTGAAAACGGTTTTTCCTGAGTGTTTTACCGAGGGTAATTTGGATATTGATAAACTATTGTCGCTTTGTGGCGAATATATTGATAATGATTTTGAAAAGTATAAATTTGAATGGAAAGGCAAATCTGAATGCTATCGGATTGCCGGTAAGCGTTCAACCGGAACACTCCGTCCTTGTCCGGAAGAGAGCGTTGATTTTGAAAATACCAATAATCTGTATATTGAAGGCGATAATTTGGAAGTTTTGAAACTTTTGCAAACAGCCTATTATCGCAAAGTTAAGATGATTTACATTGATCCTCCGTATAACACCGGCAATGATTTTGTTTATGAAGATGATTTTAAAGACCCGATGGCAAAATATAAAGAAATTACAAGCCAAACAACAAAATCAAATCCCGAAACAATGGGCAGATATCATACCAACTGGTTGAATATGATGTATCCTCGCTTGCGTTTAGCCTCTAACTTACTTCGTGATGATGGTGTGATTTTTATCAGCATTGATGAACGGGAAATTGATAATCTTAAGAAAGTATGTAACGAAGTGTTTGGAGAAGAAAATTTTATAGGATCGTTTGTTTGGCGTAAAAAAGATGGAGGAGGACAAGCAAAAGAATATTTTGCTATAGAACATGAATATATTGTTGTTTATCGTAAAACAGAGCAATTATATTGGATTGATAAAACTGAAGAACGAAATATTTCACAATATAATAAAAAAGATGAACGTGGCAACTTTAAGGTTACTAAACTTGCTAAATGGGGAAATACTGCACGCCGAGAAGATAGACCCTCCATGTACTTTCCTTTAATCGCACCAGATGGAAAAGAAGCGTATCCCATCGCTCCCGATGGAAATGATGGCCGTTGGAGAGTTGGTAAAGAGAGGATGAATGAACTAAAATCTTTAGATTTGATATACTGGGATAAAAAGGGCGATAGATGGATACCATACGAAAAAGAATATTTTGATAATCAAGTTAAAGTTATTAAAAAAAGAAGTATTTTGTACGATGTAGCCAATACAGGAGATGGCTCTAACGTACTAACTGAAATGTTTGGTAGAAAGGATGTTTTTGAAAATCCTAAGCCACTAGAAGTAATTAGGGAATTTGTAGAGTCCTCATCAGAAAATGACGATATTGTCCTCGACTTTTTCTCAGGCTCTGCAACTACGGCTCATGCAGTTATGCAATTAAATGCTGAAGATGGAGGAAAACGTCAATTTATTATGGTGCAATTACCGGAGGTAACCGATGAAAAGTCGGAAGCATTCAAAGCCGGATATAAAAACATTTGTGAAATCGGTAAAGAACGTATCCGTCGTGCCGGTAGCAAGATTAAAGAGCAAAACGCCGATGTGGATGTCGGATTTAAGGTTTTGAAATTGGATACATCAAACTTGGTAAAATGGGATGATACACCGGTCAGCGAAACAGAAGTGTTGAGAGAACGCTTTGACTCTGTTGTCAAAACACTTAAATTTGACCGCTCTGAATTAGATGTCGTTTATGAAGTGATGTTAAAATTGGGTATCCCTGTTACCTATAAAGTCAATTTAACAGATATCAACGGTCGTAAAGTCTACTCCATTGGCGAAGACGGATTGATTTTGGTATGTTTGGACGGCTCTAACGGAGGTATTACACCGGAAGACATTTCGGCTATGTGTGATTTAACACCTGCCAAAATCGTTGCCGCCGAAGAAGCTTTCAAAGACGATGTCGCTCTGTCAAACGCTTACTACATCTCAAAAGACAAAGGCGTGGAAATAGAATTGTTGTAGAGGTGTTGGGGATGACAAAAGCAGGAACTGAGTATGAAATTTTCGTTCAAACTTTGATGCAGGCTATTATTAACTCCGAAAATCAAGGAGGACAAAAAAACATAAAAGTTCGGCATAATGAAAAAATAGCTGATAGATTTGGCATTGAGCGACAATTTGATGTTCTTTGGGATTATGAGCAAGCAGGAATAGTTTATAATACAATCATTGAATGTAAAGATTATAACACACCTGTTTCTATTGAAAAAATAGATGCATTAGTTGGAAAGTTGAAAGACTTTCCAACTGTTCGTGGCATTATTGCTACAACACAAGGATTTCAATCAGGGGCGAAGGACAAAGCAAAAAATAATGGAATTGAGATATTGTGTATTAGAAAATCTAATGACAGTGATTGGGTTGATGAAAATGGAACACCATTAATTAAAAAGGTTGTTCTAAATATGACAATGTTATCGCCACCAGAAATAATCCAGTGCAATACTTTTATTGATGAAAAATATTTGGTGGATAACGGTATAGATGTCCACGCAGTTAATTTTTCTAATTCATTTAACGTAGATGTTTTTGTTGAGGATGTTTCCCGAAAAGAAAAATATTCCCTTTATGAGTTACAATCAAAAATTGCTGATAAAGATGACGATTATGGAATACATGAAAAAGAGTTTCTTTTTGATGAAGCATATATTTTCAATAAAGAAATCCGAGTAAAATTAAAAAAACTGAAAATAAAATATCGTTTAAATCCACCAACAACAATGACTCATGAAATAAATGCAGAAGCTTATGTCTTAGGGGTGGTGGAATACTTAAATCGTGGAGAAAAAAAGAAGGTATTTAGCACTCCCCATTCAGGTATAGTGGTAAATAATCACAAATTATCCGAAAGGAAAATAAATGAAACTAAAATTTAAGAAACAGGAATTTCAAGAAAAGGCAGTTAATGCTGTTGCTGATTTATTCAAAGGACAAGAAAAAGCCGGAACAACTTTTTCTATCGTTGATAATTCGGCTCAATTCAGTTTATTGCAAAATGATTTTGGTTTTGGTAACAAACTTCTGCTTGATAAAGAAACGCTTGTTTCTAATTTGAAAAATATTCAAAAAGGTCAATCTCTCCCACAAACCGATATTGAATCCGACAAAGCCTTGCCCATTTCCATTGAAATGGAAACTGGAACCGGTAAAACCTATGTTTATACAAAAACAATTTTGGAACTCAATAAACGTTATGGTTTTACAAAATTTATCATTGTTGTGCCAAGTATTGCTATTCGTGAAGGTGTGAATAAATCTTTCCAAATAACCGAAGAACACTTTAAAAATCAATATGACAGCGTGCCTTACAGATATTTTATCTATAATTCGGCTAAACTGTCTGATGTTCGGGCTTTTGCGACTTCCAGCAACATTGAAATTATGATTATCAACATTGATGCTTTCAAAAAAGCCGAAAATATCATCAATCAAGAGCAAGACAAGCTCAATGGCGAAACCGCTATGAGATATATTCAAGACACAAATCCGGTTGTGATTATTGATGAACCACAAAGCGTTGACAATACGCCAAAAGCAAAAGAAGCCATTGCTACCTTAAATCCTTTGTGCGTTTTGCGTTATTCTGCAACCCACAGAGAAAAGCAAAACCTTGTCTATCGTTTAACACCGGTTGATGCCTATCAAATGGGATTGGTTAAGCAGATTTGTGTTATTTCAAACTCGGTCATCAACGATTCAAACAAACCTTATATTGCGTTAAAATCCGTTTCCAACAGCGGTGGTTTTAGTGCAAAAGTTGAAATTGATGTTGAAGGTAAAGACGGTAAAGTGTCCCGTAAAACAATAACCGTTAAGCCGGGAGATGATCTATACTTAAAATCAGGACATCGTCAATTATACGAAGGCTATGTCGTAGCCGGTATTGATTGCACAAGCGGTTATGAGTGTATTGAATTTTCTAATGCAGAATGTTTGAATTTAGGTAAAATCATCGGTAGTGTTGATGAAAATATCATTAAACGAGCTCAGATTTATCACACTATCAAAACACATTTGGAAAAGGAAATCCGCCTGTTTGACAAAGGAATTAAGGTATTGTCCTTGTTCTTTATTGATGAAGTTAAAAAATATCGTTTAGAGGATGGCGGACAAGGTATTTATGCCAAAATGTTTGAAGAATGCTATAACGAGTTGATCAACAGTCCCCGTTATGCTGTTTTAAAAGAAAAGTTTAATACGGATGTTACCAAGGCTCATGACGGATATTTCTCTCAGGATAAAAAAGGTAAATATAAAGATACCAAGGGGGATACGCAGGCCGATGATGACACCTATAACACCATTATGAAAGACAAAGAAAAACTGCTGTCTTTTGAATGTCCGTTAAGGTTTATCTTCTCGCACTCCGCCCTAAAAGAAGGTTGGGATAACCCGAACGTTTTCCAAGTTTGCACTTTAATCGAGCAAAAATCGGTTTTTACCTGTCGTCAAAAGGTTGGTCGAGGACTTCGTTTATGTGTTAATCAAGATGGCGAACGCATTGAAGATAAAGACGTCAATATCTTACATGTCATTGCGAATGAAAGTTTTGCCGAATTTGCCGATAAACTGCAAAAAGAAATTGAAGAAGAAACCGGCGTTAAGTTTGGTGTTTTGGAAATCGGGATGTTGACGGGCTTGACTTACGAAGAAGAAGTCAAGGTTGAAAAACAAATCTCTCAAGAAACAGCCGAAACAGTTGTTCAAGAACTGCAAAAGACTGGCATTATTGATGATTGTGGGGCGGTTAATAAAGAAGTGTCCGTTGAAGCAATTGAGCTTTCAAGTGTGCCGGAGCCTGTTAAAAAAGAAATTATTGAAACGATAAGGCAGGAAAAACCCGTAACAGTTGCTGCTCTTTCACAGACAACCTATACCGAAACAAAGGTTGAAAAAGTTTCTGTCAGCTATGAAGAAGCCGTTCAAATCATGGAAGATTTAAAAGGCACTCAGGTCATTGACAGTAAAGGTAAAATCAAAGATACCATGAAGGCAGAACTGGCCGCCGGTACTTTGAATTTAAGCGACAGATGGTCAAAGGCAAAACAACGTGCTGTTTTACAGGCCTTAAATAAAGCCGATAATAAACCAGTTATTCGGGATGCAAGCAAAGAAGTGACTGTTAAATTAAAGAAAAAAGCAATCCTTAGTCCCGAATTTATGGAATTGTGGAATAAAATCAAGCAAAAGACCACTTATCGTGTTCAATTTGATTTGGATACCTTGGTTGCAAACAGCATTAAAGAAATTAAGGAAATGCCCGAAATTGGGACGGCTCGTTTACTCAGTCAAACAGCCAGTGTTAATATTGAAAAATCAGGTGTTTCACACCAAGCAGGAAGAACATTTATTCAAGATTTAACCCGAAACTATGAAACATTGCCGGATATTTTACGCCTGATTTCCACCAAGACGCTTTTGAAACGGTCAACGGTTAATCGTATTTTACAAGAAAGTGGTCGTATGGCAGACTTTTTGAAGAATCCGCAAGAGTTTTATGAAAAAACATTGGAAATTATTGAACGCAATCGTCATAAATTGGCTATTGACGGTATTAAGTATATTAAACTCGCCGATGAAGAATACTATGTTCAAGAAATTTTTGACAGTACTGAGTTGATTGCCAACCTTGATAAGAATGCAGTTGCTGTTGAAAACAGTGTTTATGACCATGTCATTTATGATAGCGGTATTGAAAGCAAATTTGCTGTTGCCTTGGATAAAGATCCGGATGTTAAAATGTTCTTTAAAATCCCAAGCCGATTTAAAATTGAAACACCTATCGGAACCTATAATCCGGACTGGGCAGTTTATTTGGAAAAGAACGGCGAGCAAAAACTCTACTTTGTGTTAGAAACCAAAGGAACGGATAATTTATTCTTGCTCAGAGAAGAAGAAAAATTGAAAATCATGTGCGGAGCCGAACACTTTAAGGCTTTGGGTGGCGTTGGTTTTTCAAAAAATCCAGTCAGAGAATGGCAAGAATTTAAGCAAACGGTGTAAACAATGAGTGGGGCTTCACGTTTTCAATCCTCGTTTGAAGCGGTTTGGACGGCAAGATGTTTAGCCGGTCTTGTTGATGATGAAAATTTAGTGCCTGCATTTGCCTCTGCTAACATTAAGATTTTGCCATATCAAATAGCGGCGGCCCGTTTTGCTTTGCGATCTGCAAACTTAAAAGGCTGTATTTTATGTGATGAAGGCAGTCTTGGTAAAACTTATGAGGCTTTGTTGGTTGTATCGCAACGTTGGTATGAAGGTAAAGAACGGATTTTAATCGTTTTGCCCCAAAACCTTAAAAGTCAATGGCAAGAAAAATTAACCAAAGAGTTTACTTTACCGCTAACCGATTGGAACGAATATACGCAAGAGACCAAAGGCCTGTGTCTGATGACGTATGATGAAGTCATTAAAAATGAAGAAAAAGTCGGCCAAATTGTTTGGGATTTAGCTGTTTTTGATGAGGCAGACTTTCTATTTAAACCGGACAACAAGTCAGTTGCCACGATTAAAAAAGCGGTTGGCAATGCATTTAAATTACTTTTAACTCCGACCCCCATTACATTAAGCATCATGGATATTTATGGACTTATCCATTTTATTGATGAAACTTTGTTGCCCGATGCTGACAGTTTTTATAAAAGATATTTTAGAAAGCCCGAAAACTATCCTGAACTTTCATCGTGGGTATCTAAGTTTGCGTTTAGAACTTTAAAAAGACAGGTTGAACCTTATGTTAATTTTACCAAACGTTTGCCGGTTGTTCTAAATTACACGCCACAAGATGACGAGAAAAAGCTCTATGATTTAACCGAAAAATATTTGGCTCTTGATAACAAAACTGCTTATCCGCAAATGGATAATTATCAGTTAGCATTACAGTTTTATAGAACTCTTTCTTCCTCTCCTCAGGCTTTTGCGAATATGCTGTCGGCTCCGATTGAACGAGCTTCATCAGATGAACGCATTATTTTACAGACAATGCAAAAAATGGCTTTAGATGTTTCCGTTTCGGCTAAAATGGAAGAATTATTAAAGGCACTAAAAACAACATTTACGCATTTAAAATCACGCAAAGAAGTGCAAAAAGCCATCATTTTTGTTGATAATCTGACCACTTTATCCGTTTTATCAGAGTTATTAAAGGAACATTATTCGATTATAAAACACACAGATGATAATGCTTTGAACATTTTTAGAGAAGATAAAAATATTCAAATTCTCATCACAAACGATGCAACTGCCAAAGGCTTAGACATAGAATATTGCCCCATTGTCGTGAACTATGATTTACTTTATAATGCCGTTGAAATGGAACAACGAATTTGTCGTTGCCACCGCCAAGGACAACAATCCGATGTGTTGGTTATCAATTTGCTCAGTCAGGAAAATATGTCTGATGTGCGTATTTTGGAATTGATTAACAAACGAACTTTACAATTTCAGGGTATTTTCGGCATGTCGGACGATATTGTCGGCCATTTTGATGAAACTTTGGAGGCTGTTTTACAAAAACGCCGAACCTTGCCCGATATTCAAAGGGATTTTGCACAGAATTTAGAGATAAATAAAGATGCCAACGCACAAGTTGTTTCGGATGCCGAAAGTGTTTTATTTACGACATTTACAAAAGATGTAGCCGAAAAAGTACAAGTTTCACCGCAGTATATTCAAGAACAGGCCGAATTCATCAATCGGGACTTGTGGGAAGTTGTAAAGTTTTATTTTGAAAAGCATCATCCTCAATATATTATTGATGACATCAATCAAACATTAACTTTACCGGATAATTGTGAACAACCGCATATGTTCTATTATTGGACTGGGACGAGAAACAGCCCTTATATAGGAAAACGTCAGTATGGTATGGCCAAAGATTTTAAACCGGTAAGCGGAAGAATTACCTTAACTTCTATTTTAGCCAAGGGAATTTTTAGTGAAATTGAATGTGCTACAGAGGGTGAAATAAACCTTGAAATAGGTACTGAACCTTGCCAAATTAGTATGTACAATGTTGAATTACGCCGAAAGGGAAAGTTTCTTAAAAGTTATGATGTTTTAACCGGCAAAACAGAAGATGACAAGATTTTAACCCAAGAAGAATGTGTCAAAATTTTATCACAGCCAATTAAATCTGTTGAAAATAAGGATAGAGAACGGTCTTATTGGCTTGCAAACAGTTCGTTTTCTGATAGGTTACCATTAGCTTTAGAAGATGAGTTGAAAAACAACTATATCAAGCAACAAGAAAATTGTTTTAATGCTGATATTGATATTATTAAAATGCGTTCCTCTCGTCAAAAAGCCGTATTGGAACAAACTCTTGAAGCCTTGCGACAAGAAACATCAAAAATTAAGGACAGCCTCGGCAATGCCAAAGACCGCTTAGAAGAACTTAAAATTCAAAAGCAAATCAACGAAATGGAAAAACAACTCCGCAAAAAAGAAGAAGGCTTGTTTTTTGAACAAATGCGGATTGAGGCTGAGGCCGAAAAGAAAATTGAGGAATTAAAAGACACGGATAATTTAAGAGTTGATATGTATCGCCTGTTTCATGTTCAAGTATGGGGGAAAGATGGTCCTGATCCGGTTTACTCAGAGGAAAATCAAACAGGCCAAATAAGTTTTTTATAGAAAAAATACCCGTCAATGTTGTTGGCGGGTATTAGGTTTAAAACTGAACTATTTATTTTACAGCCTCTTTTAAAACTTTTCCCGCTTTGAACTTCGGGGCTTTAGACGCAGCGATTTTGATTGTTTTACCCGTAGCAGGGTTGTGGCTTATTTTTAAAGGTTGGCATATCACAAATATATGTTAAAAATTCAAATTGTTACTGATAAAAAAAGTTTTTTCTAATGGATTTAATATATAACTTCATCAAAAATATTTTTCTTATCTTGATTTTTGGAGTTAAAGATGGTATAATCACGCCAATATGTATCGATTGATTTAAATAGAAGTTCCATGAGTAAATAGGAGGAAATATGTCAGAAGAACAAGATCTTTCTTTAAGAAATATACGTTTAAATAAGTTAAAATATTTTCAGGAAAAAGGTGTGAATCCGTATCCGCATATTTTTAAGCCCTCTTCTTCTTCGCTATCATTAAAGGAAGCCTTTAAAAATTTACCAAACGGAGAAGAAAGTAGTGCAGTTGTAAAAGTTGCCGGTAGAATTCGAGCAATGCGTAATTCTGGGATGTTTATTGATATTGATGACGGAGATGGTAAAATTCAAATCTACACTGATATTCACTCACAAACCCCTTCTAAACAAATGTTGAAGCTATTGGATATTGGTGATATTATCGGTGTTGAAGGAACTATCAAAAGAACAAAACGAGGGGAGTTATCGGTTGTTGCTCGAGAAACTACCATGTTGTCAAAATCATTATTACCTCTACCGGAAAAATGGCACGGATTAAAAGATAAAGAGGCCTGTTATCGTCAAAGATATTTAGATATTATTGTTAATCCAAGCTCCAAAGATGTCTTGTTGAAGCGAAGCCGGGCCGTGCATGCAATTCGTGAAGTAATGTCAGAAGAAAAATTTATTGAGGTTGAAACCCCGATTTTACACCCGATTAAGTCAGGGGCTAATGCCCGTCCGTTTACGACGAAATACAATGCATTGGATGCTGAGTTTTATCTTAGAATCGCTTCAGAACTTTATTTGAAACGATTAATTGTTGGAGGTATTCCTCGAGTATTTGAAATTGCTAAAACATTTAGAAATGAAGGAATTGATGCCTCTCATTTGCCTGAATTCACTATGCTGGATTTATATCAATCATATGCTGATTATAATGATATGATGAAATTATCTGAAAAATTATTACGTCAGACGGCTTTAGCTGCAACGGGTTCACTCGTCTTACCATGGAATAAAAAACAAATTGACTTGTCTGAATCATTTAAAAAATTGCCAATTGTACAGGCTGTTAGCGACGAATTAAACTGTGATTTTATGACAGTTTATGAGGATAGTGAAGCAGTTCGGGTTGCTAAATCACAGGGAATTCAATTAAAGGGAGATGAAAGTTGGGGAAAAGTTATCGAAGAGGTATTTAATCAACGTATTGAAGAACGCATTATTCAGCCAACGTTCGTCATGGATATTCCTCGTGATATATCTCCTTTGGCAAAAGAGCATCGCGTTAGCTCCAGACTTTCTGAAAGATTTATGTTGTTCGTAGGTGGAATGGAGTTTGGTGAAGCGTATTCAGAGCTGTCGAATCCCTTAGATCAACGAGCACGTTTCGAAGAACAGGTCGCTCATTCAAATGATCCGGAAGCGCAGCAGATGGATGAGGATTTTTTAACTGCCCTTGAGCATGGTATGCCACCAACAGGTGGAATGGGAATAGGGATTGATCGCTTGGCTATGATGTTAACGGATTCTCCTGCTATTCGAGATGTTCTAACTTTTCCAACATTAAAAATAGCGCATAAAGCTCCTCGGTTAAAAATAGACAACCAAAATCAAAGATGAGAATGTAACGCTACCTCGGCAATCTAATTCATAAAAGTAGGAAATATTTTTGCTACAGTTTTCCTTTTTTGGAGTAATTCGAGTGTTTTCTCTGAAAGATATAGAAAAGATATTTGGTACAAATGTTGTTGAAATGCCAAATCCGTTGATGTTAGTCAGGCATCACTTCTAAAGCCCAAATCGTATTTAGAAGAAAATCCTTTATTGTGGAATAATGAATGACACTTTTTTGTTATCTTTAGATGAAAGCGAAAAAGATTTATTCGAATTATAAAAGTATGCAGAACATTCGTCAATGGTTACACCAGATAAGCCTTTTTGGGTTAAGACTTCATATATTTTCTGTTTTAATTCTTGGGACAAACAATCGTAATGTGGAACACCAAAACCTTTGATTAGTCCCAGCCCTTTTAACAATTTGAATTTTTTGATGTCGCCATTTGTGTAATCCATATTATCATAAAACTCAAACCAACAAATCGCACCTGCACTTATTCCACATAAAACGGCCCCATTTTTGTATGCTTTTTTCAGTAAGGGGATAACTTTTTTTTTCTTCCAAACATTTAACATGTAGAGCGTATCACCACTACCCACATAAATGATGTCAGCAGTTAATATTTTATTTTTTATAGTACTGTAGGTTGGCCTACCCGAAGATAATTTTAAAAAAGTAACTCGGCAATTAAAATTGTTTTCATAATATTGTTTTATGGTGTCAATATAGCTTTGTCTGTCTCTTGTTGCAGTTCCCAAAAATAAAAGCTTTGGCCTTTTTTTATTGGGTAACTGAGATATTTTTTCATCAATGCATAAGGTTTCGATGGGGTATTTTTTGATTTTTCCGTCTGGATATACCTTTGTTCGTCCCATTTCACCGCCACCAATTGCGACAACAAACCCCATTTTAGATTGTCGCTTTTTTCTCATCATGATAACAAACTCCATTTTAGATTATTACTTTTTCTTATAATAAGATTTATCAAATATTTTTGTTCTTGTCAAGAATGATAAAAAAATAACTTGAAATTTTTTTTAAAGTCGTATAACATCTAAAATATAAAATATATGTTTGTTGGGATAAAATATGATATTTGGTGTTTTTGGACGTTCAAATGGCAATATTTGTGAGGCTCAGATAAATGGTGGGGCTGCGATTGGTGAGGTAATTGCTAAAAGTGGAGTTGTTTTGTTAACTGGCGGATGTTGTGGTGTGCCAGAAGTAGCGGCAATAGCTGCCCGTAAAAATGGGGGATGTGTCGTTGGAGTTTCTCCAGCAATGAATCAAAAGGAACATATTGAAAGATATTATCAATCCAAAGAAATAGATATTAATATTTATACAGGTATGGGAGATACTGGTAGGATTCCTATTAATGTCAGGTCTGTTGATGCCGCTGTTTTTGTTGGTGGCGGTTATGGTACACTAGCGGAGTTTGGGTGTGCTTGTGCAGATAAAAAAATAATAGGCGTTTTAACTGGTATTGGTGGAATCAGCGATATTATTCCCGATATTATTGATAAGTTGGGTTTTGCTCCTAAATCTAAGATTTTTTATAGTTCAAATCCACAAGAGTTGATCAATATGCTTATCGACGAGGTTCGTAAACAATATGCACAAGATTAAATTTGGTATTCCCAAAGGGAGCTTGTTTGAAATCACATCGAAAATGTTGTGTGAAACTAATTTTTTTTCGTTAAATCATGATAGTTCTTTAAAAAGCTTAAATGAAAATATTATGCCTATTTTTATGAGGGCTCAGGAAATCGGTACCTTTGTTGATAAAGGTTTTTTGGATTTTGGTATTACCGGATTGGATTGGATTAAGGAAACAAAGGCCAATGTTGAGTTGTTGTTGCCGTTGATATATTCTCGTGAAACCAATCAAAAATTGAAATGGGTTGTCGCAGTTAAAGATGATGGCCCGATTCATAGTATTTTTGATTTAAATAGACGTGTTGTTTATTCGGAATTATTAAATGTCACGCGTGATTTTTTTAAGGCTAAAGGGATCGATCCTGTTGTAAAATATTCATGGGGTGCAACCGAAACAAAAATTTTATTAGGTGCTTGTGATGGAATTGTTGATTGTATGGAGACTGGTCGTACTTTAAAAGGAAATCATCTGAAAGAAATTTTAACTATTTTTGAATCTCAACCTTTCATTGTGGTTAACAAAAAGGTTTTAAAATGTGCTGATAAAATGGATGTGATTTTATCTCTATGTGAAAAAATTAAAATGACGAATTTTTATGATAGGAAATAAAACGAAATTAAGGTGTGTTTTGATTGCTGGGGGCGTGAATCCAAACATGGTCGGTGGAGCTCCGATTTCAATATTGGCATGGGTTAAGGCTATGGGAGCTGATAAATATTGGTTAGTTTGTTCTAAAGATTCTCCACGTATAAAAAACGGTGTATCATTTGCTTCTCTTGGACATATCAGTTTTAATCCGTTATTTATGGATTTTTCAATTGGATCTACAGTTAAAAATTGGATTGATGCGTTTAAGGTTTTAAAATATGTAGCGTTTAACCATTTGGGGTTACGCAAAAAGAAATTTCATAACACTATAAAAATAAATCATGGTCACTGGTATATTGGTGCCAATATTATTGTGGTGAGGTTTTTGTTGAAAAGTTATTTACAAAAGCTTGATGAAGTTGGCATGGCTAAAAATAAATTAGCTCGATTTTTAGATTTGAAAACAAGAGTCTTGTTATGGATTGAAAAACTGATGTTTTCTTCAAAGAAAACATCATATATCATTGCTTTGTCTCATATTGGAGCCAATGAAGTTAAAACAATGTATCACCCAAGCGGGGATATTCGTGTTATTGAAAACGGTATAGATAAGGATAAATTTATTTTTCAGCCAAATGTGCGAGAAAAGTTGCGTGCCAAATTTGGAATAAAAAAGAAAGATATTTGTGTATTATTCCCTGGTGGAAATATGTTAAGAAAAAATGTTAAGATTTTTTTAGCTGTTGCTAATAAAAACATACAAAAAAATATTCATTTTTTTATTGTGGCAAAAGATTCAGAAAAGGCATTGTTAGAGAAAGAACATACTTTGGACAAAGTTTCATTTTTACCCTGGACGAGTAATTTTGTAGATTATTTATCTTTTGCCGATATTATGATTTTCCCATCTATCTATGATACTGGTCCCAAAACAGTTCCCGAAGCAATAGAAACGGGTATGTATGTTATTACGACTGCCAATTGTGGTATCAGTGAAAAAATGACGTTGTTGCATGGTCATGTCGTACATAACGTGTGTTGTGTTGATGAGTATATATCTGCATGTCAATACTTCAAAAAAATGGTTAGATTGAACAAATTTAAAAGAAGGAACGTTCCAAGCATTTGTAAAACTTGGGATGAGGTTCTTGTTGAAATTAAAAAACTGTGTACCGAAATTGAAGGGAAAATGAAATGATGAGTTTTTTTGTTGAATCTGAAGAATATTTTTCTACTCCTTTTAATGAACGCTCTGAAAAATATAAAGCCAATGAAGAGTCAATTTGTGGGCGGCTTATGTTTTCTCGGGGTAATTTTTTTGATATTTCCTCCGCAGATGAAAGAATACAATTGTTTGTCCCAAAGGAATTATTACACGCTGGTAAAAATGATTTAAAAATGGGCAATATTGTTAAGGTAAGTGGGGTTAGAACAAAAAGTAAAGCTGGCAAAGATATCATATCTATTCATTCATATAATATTTTATCCAGAGCTTATAGACATGTTAAGATGAATGATGAATATGCGGAGCTACATCCTTTTTTAGATGCTGTTCGCAATCTTGAAAATCAAGAAAAAATAATTCAACAAGGGCTACTAATTCAATCTATGCAAAATTTTTTTCAAGAAAAAGGTATTATTCCCATTTATACCAGTCCAATTGAAAACATGGAGACTGGATTAACAGCTTCGGCCTTTTATCTTAAAAATGATGGTAGGATGTTGCGACGGGAATTTGAAATTCCATCAAGGGCTTATTTACTCTTTGGTCGTGATGTGTATCAGTTGGGAACAGTGTTTCGCAACCATGGTACAACTTCGAAAAATAGAAATGATTTTTTTGTAGCTAACATTTATTTGTTTTACAAGGATATTAATGATTGTAAAAAGTTTTGTGTGGATTTTTTTAATTCTCTTCGTAAACAAGTGAATATGCAGGAATTAACTCTACCCGAAGCTGACTTTAGAAGTAGAGTAGCCGTTATAGGGGAACAGTCGGTTCGCTCACAATGGAAAGCAGTCAAGAAGATTACAGAAGAACCTATTATATATAAAGGTTTTTCTCCAGAAATGGTTCCTTTTGGTCAATTGGAAAACAATAATGAAGATCAGGTTAAAGATTTTGCATTGGTGTGGCAAGGACGTACGATTTTAAAGGCGACAGAAGAGATAACTGATTATTTCGTACAGAGAGAACGATATCGAAAGATTTATGGTGAAAATTTTAATCAAAAATTATCAGACGGAGAAAAAAGATATTTGTCTTTATTACAATATGGTATTCCTCCGTTTGTTAGCATTACTATCAGTGTAGATTTGTTATCGCAAATGTTGCTTAGAATTCCTAATGTTAATTCTTTACGTCCAACAGTTACTCAGCGCATCTCTCAATCTCAAACTCAAGGTAGGCAGAGAGGAGATTAATAATGGAATTTGTATATGAATCAAAGAAAGTATTATTAGGGCAATTGGCATTTAATCAAAAATATTTAAATGGAAGCAATGGTTCTCTAAGTGTTATGATTAGAAATACACATCGGTTGGAAAAAGGGTTAATTGTTTCTAAGCGCAAAAAGATCTTTGGTGTGGATTATATTTTTGATTTGGTGGAAGCTTATTGTTATCAAATTTTAAAGTGTCCTCATAATCTTCAAATAAAGTGGACACATGATGTTTTGGAAGAATATTTTAAAAGTGTACAAATTGAGTCTCATGAAAATATTCAAAAAGCGTATGATTTGTTTTTGAAAACACCTTACTTTTTTGGAAAAAACAAAACAAAATTTTTACCGAAACCATTGGAAAAATTTTCGTTATCTTATGATCTGTTATTGAGTTTTTTCCAATCACGCCATTGCGTGCGTTCGTATCAAAAGAAAAAAGTTCCCTTATCAACTATTAAAAAGGCGCTGAAATTAGCATTAACTTCACCCAGCGGATGTAACAGGCAACCGTTTCGGGTTATTTTTATTAATAATTCCAAAATGCTAAAATCGATGTCCTCTTTATTAATGGGGATGGAAACTTTTAGAGATGAAGTACGTTCATTGATGTTCATTATTGGGGATTTTAGTTATTTTTCGCAAGTTCGGGATAGGCATTTAATATATGTTGATAGTGGAATGTTTTGTATGTCATTTATGATGGCTTTGGAATCTTTAGGGTTGTCTTCTTGCCCTCTTCATTGGCCATCTTTAGGAGAACGTGATATGGTTTTAGAGGGAAAATTAAAATTAAAGCCCTTTGAACAATGTGTGTTGGCGCTGGCAATCGGCTATGCAAAAAAGGGCTGTTATGTGTTGCACTCTCAAAGAAAACAAGTTGATGATATTTTGAGGTATAATGATGTTTGTATTGATTGATAAAGTCAATTTTGAGAATAAAGGTGCTGAATTGATGCTTTACGCTATTGAAGATAAGCTAAAAGAGCATTTTAAAAAAGATATTAATGTTGTATTAACGTGCGAAATTCCAGTCAATAAAAAAAAATATTTTCGTATTGCTCCAAAATCATGGGAATTTTTGGGAAGTTTTATCTTATCCAAATTGGGATATGTGAAATTAAAAGATATCACTTTGGTATTGAATGCAGCAGGTTTTTATTTTTCGGATCAATGGATTTGGGTAAAGGATTATTATGATGAAGATGTTCATCATTATGTATTGAATCAAAAAACATATTTTAGTTTATTAAAAAAATATGGTGCCAAACAAATTCTTTTACCCCAAGCTTTTGGCCCTTTTAAAAAAATTCAAGCTCTGCGAACGATTAAGGCTGTTTTTCCGTACTTTGATTTGGTTTTTATACGGGATGATTCTTCCTGCCAATACTTGATCGAAGCCGTTGGAAAACATGAAAATATTCAACATGCTCCAGATTTTACTTCTCTTTATAAACCACCAGTGTTTGAAAAATTTAAAAATATTGCTGAAGGTGCAATTGTTATTATTGCGAATTCTAAAATGCTGATAAACGTAAAAAAAAATGAGGCAAATAATTATTTCCCATTTATGGTAAAATTAATCAAATGGGCGTTGGCAACACAAAGAAATGTTTTGTTGTTGAATCACGAAGGAAAAAGAGATGAAAATTTAATTATGGATTTATATCGAACATGTAAAGTTGAAGGGGATAAGTTGCATATGTATCCAAATTTAGATGCACCAACTTTAAAATACATTATCGGGTTAGCATATATTGTTTTTTCATCAAGATATCATGGTGTTATTAGCGCCCTTTCACAAGAAGTGCCAACTTTATGTGTCGGATGGAGTCATAAGTATCAATCGGTATTTAATGATTATAAGTTTGCCGAAGGTTATTTAGATACATGTGATGAAGGATTATTGTTAAAACAATTAGATTATGTATTTGATGCAAAAAATAATCAAAAAATAAGAGCTCATTTAAAAAAACAAGCTGAGGTACAAAAACAATTAACAGAACAAATGTGGCAAAAAGTTTTCGATATATTCTATAAATAGATTCTTTTAAAATAATTATGGTTATTTCTTAATAGACTATTGTTGCCTAATTACATGTTGTTTTTTTATTTGAGATCTATAGAATAAATTAAATTATATGAGACAGTATAAATATTTTTTGTTTTATCGGAATATTCGGCTACTTTTATTATAATTTTTCCATAAATTTTATTTTTCTATACAAATTTCATCATAAACAAGGTTATTTCGGTCAATTTGCCGGATTGTTTCCGGAGTGTCATGTTCATAATCGGCGTAAATTGGTTCGTAAATCAGGCAAAAATCACCGTTTATATTTGTCGTGCAACCGGCGGATGCGGTCAATATCAACAACATTATTCCGTATCGTTTTAGCTTTTTGAACATTTTCCAAGGTTCCTTTCATTGTTTTGACTTGTTCTTTATGTTTTCCTTTTTGGTAGCCCAGCAGGTATAAAATTGCCAAACCACCGCCGATAATCCAATATTTTGCTTTATTCCAAGCCGTTGTTATGAGTGTCCACATTATTTTTTCCTTTCTTCAACCCAATATCTCGTACTCCGCTTACGCCAAGCACAATACCTAGTCCCATCAGCAGATATTCCCAATCCACGTTTGGGACACTAAAAAACGGGACAACCACACAATTGTGGAATATCCCGTAGCACAAAATCCAACCTATTGTTGGTATCCATTTCCGTTTCATAGCAAAGCAATTCCTTTCTGAATGGTTTCGTTTGAATAAGGTTGCATTCCGTTTTCATGACGAATTATGGCCTTGATAAACACAGTTAAAGTACCGATTTCGGTCAAATCAACTTTACCATCCGGTGTGATACCAAGCTGAGCGGACACACTTTGGATGTAGGCTTGTGTTTGGTTTTCATTCGGCGGAGCGTATCGGCTGATTATCTTTCTAGGTGTATCAAGGCCGTAGAGTTTTTGATAATTTTGCAAAAGTCTTGCCAACGCTCGGATACCATAAACGGCCGATATAAATACACAAAAGGACGGATCTTGTTCTTTCCCGTCCTGTTTTAATCCTAGCCAATTTTCTCCCCATCTGATGTTTCCAGGGTTATTGTTTCGAATGCCTCTTGGTAGTGTTTGGTTCATGATGTAAACTCCATATCATTTCTCTTAAGTCATCAATTTTTGTTTCTAATCGGGCAATGTGCGTTTGAGTTGCGTACTCTTTTGCCACCGCTACTTTGAATTCGTTTAAATCTCTTTCAACACTTTTGATTTCCCTCCGTTGTTCTCCCAGTTTATAAAAAAACCAACCAAAGGCTGGCACACAAATGATTTGTAGGAATTGTATCCAATCCATGTCTTTCTCCTATTGATGTACTCGGCTATCTTCAATAACCGCTGTTATTTCTACCTTGGTGGAGCGTGGATGAATTCCCGTTACACGAGCAAGTACGCTCCATTTATCGGCTGTTCCAAAGGCAAAATGCGTTCTTTCCGCATCAGTGCCTGTTAAAATGTCAATGTCCGGTTCTTCAGATAAGACAACTTCGGTCGTCAATGCTCCGGGAGTGACGACAAAAGGTCCTGATAAAGACCCGTTTTTCTTTCTTAATGCCAAATAATGCGTTTGTCCTTCTTCAAACTTAACCGGTTCGGACAGGCTTAGTGTCAGACCTTTCTTTTCCGTCACTTCACCACCTTGGCCCCATTTAGCCATATCGTGAGTGATAGCGATCAGATCTCCATAACTCGGCACCAGTCCTTCCAGTTCTGTTGTGAAGTTGACAATACGTCTGCGGTATCGGTTGGCCAACGCCATATAAGTTGCTTCTCTTAATGCTTGGTCTTTGTTTGTACATCCAAATAGTTCAACTGTCGCTGTTTTATCAGAAGAAGAGCCTTCAAATGAACCCACAATTTCGGATGTTTTCCATGTCTTTTCCGAAAAATACTGAACGCAAACACTGTCGGCTGTGTCCTCTGAAGGCATGACATATTGTATAGACAAGCTGTTCTTTACAATATTTCGTGGTCCGAAGAGTGCCACCGGTATGTTTTTCGGCTCGTCTCGGACGAAACGAACGATGCCACCTTGAATAAAAGGTATGGCACGCCCAACTCGGGCTGTTCGTGATAAAGCCTCATAAACCGTCAGTTTGCTATCAAACACACCGTTAAATGTATCGCCTCGAGCAGACCAAGTCTGATCCAAGTTATAAAGGGCCTGAATATCTATGGATTTATCTCGAAGATCGGCACCATAAGATGCTTTCAATATGTCTGCTAACGCCCAAGCAATTGAACATGTTGGTTCTGCTGAAACTGTCCATCCTGATAATGGATGCCATTTTTTAAGCCTTCGTGTTACAATGCAATTTACCATACGAGATGAACGCTGTGACAGATTATCGGTAGCTCTCATCGTAATAGCAAGCAAGGTTACATTGCCATAGTCTTTTTCTGAAACAACATACCCTTTGCAACTGGCCCAACGGATTTCATGACCGGCACGAGATGATGTATCTTTTGTGTCTGTTCTGGTGGCACGAACCTCGTATCGTCCTTGAGGAACGTCGTAGGTATATGTCTTATACATAGCGTTGTGATTATTGCTTGTAATTGTCTCATTTCCCAATGTATACCACTCTCCGTATGGTGCGTCATAATCATCAATTGCACGCACTTCTATAGTCCAATTTATTGTTTTATTAGACATAGAACCATCGTCATTTGCATAGTAACAGCCTCTTTGAAAGGCCACATCAATTTCTATCTGGTTTATTTTTGTTTCTGATGGATTTAAAATAAATGGTCCACATATTTTATCTAACAGTAATTCTTGGCCTGATACTTCTGTTGATGTTACAACGTCTTCATTAAAAAGAGTATTTTTTTCTCCCGGTTTAATTATTTGACAGTTAATTTCTTCAAATGAACTAATTGGTGTATCCTCAATACGAATTTGTTCTACATCATACTCACCTTGCCCTATACAGTGCAATTGATAGACATATTGTTCGTTATCAATATATTTATAATAAGGCTGGCTGGCAAAATCCGGATAAATCAAGTGCCGTCCATAAATAACCGGAATAGGATTACCAAGGCGAGCTTGATTACCTTGAGCCTGTAAGGAATAAGTTGGGCTTTGCGTTAGACTTGATGAAGTCATACCATTTAAGGAGGCCTTTGGCGTAGGCACAAAGGTGTTGATTAAAATTCCACCACCGACAGAAACAGCTGCTGCTGCAACTCCACCCCAAACGGCACCATATGCGGCTCCCACCGCACCGCCAGTATAAACAGTAGCAACAATCAAAGCTACAGTTAAAACAACTTGTAATGGATTTGAGCTTTTACCACCTCCGCCACCCAGCGGCAGAGCAACAAAACTTACCACCGATTTTTGATGTAGGGTTATGTTCCAGTCTTTCCGAAGTTTTGCTACACCGTCAACAAGGCAGACTGTTGGGCGAGTTAAATCTATCTTCTGCTCTTTGACGATTTGCCAAACGGTCTGTTTTCCGGACAAGGCTTTGCTTATCCGTCCTTTGTTTGGATTAAACGGATTTGTTAGATAATTAAAATAAACCATTGTTTTTAACTTTCTTTCACTCGGTAATAACTGTCAAGGAACCAACCGCAGGTGTTTAATGAACGGACATTTTGAAAAACAACACCGCTGTCTCTGACACAGTGCAAAACGCCACCGCCGTCTATGTCTAACCATAAACCGGCATGAACGGGGTTTTTCGACTGCCTCATTAAAACAACATCCCCGTTTTGAGGGGATGATACTTCGATAAAGGCTCTAAATGCTAAATCTGTTCGAAATGCATGAAGGACATCTCTTAGGTTATTCGGATTGATGTTGACGGGTGGCACATCATAGCCAAACTCGTGTAACAGCACATAACGGACAAAGCCCCAACAATCAAATTCGTCAGGGCCTTGACAACCTGCAACCCATGGTCGCCCGATATATTTTAATGCAAAATGTGTCATCTCGATAATCCCGGATATTTTTTAACGGTGTAGTTTTCAGCAGGAAACGACTTGTTGCCGATGTCCATCATGCGAGCTGTGGCCGATATTTTAGAAATGTCTGCCGAAACCTCGGTAATGACCAAAGTAATCGGTGGATCCATCTGCGGATAGCTACAATCTGTAGATAAATAAGGGCGATAAGTCATTTCGATCATTTCTTGTGTTTCAATAGCTCGATCCAAATACTGCATGAGTTCTGTTGAAACATTATCCAAAGTTAATGTAATTTCAGGTACTGGTATAGCTTCAACAGGAGGTAATTCAAGATCAAAAGCCATAGATACAAACTCAACATATTCTCCGGCATTCATGGGTGCGTTTTTTTCTAAAGCACAAGCATGACTGATATTATCTCTAACAACCCGAATGGCTGTAGGTTTTCCATCTTCATCCACAAAGGATGGATGCCTTAATTCTAATGTATGTAAGATTGTCGTATTACTTGGAGCTGAAGCATACGCTTCTTGAAGTGCCTCTGATAAAGTAGTATCTGTCATTTATGATTTTCCTTGATAAATTATTTTTACATAACCTGCTGAACCATACGAATGAGAAAAACCTGCTACAGTATTTCTATAATAACGAGTTGTTGCAGAGCCTCCAGACCCGGCACCATATGGTGGATATGGAGATGCCACAGTACTAACAGAAACTGTTCCGTCTTTATTTCCTGTCCACCAACGGTTATAAGTTCCTGCTGTACCACTACTTATTTTTATTGAAGATGTTAATGCTGAGCTATCGTATGAAGCCACTGTACCTCCAGCTCCTCCTTCTTGGGTCACTGGATTTCCAAAGCCTGCAAGTCCACGTCCACCTCCATTTACACTACAGAGCAAACCTACGCTTGTTGAACCACCAGCTGTAGAAGCCGCAACACCGGCAGCAGCCATTGTTGCAGATGTCCCTAAAGCACCCACAATTACGGATTGAGTTCCTGCATTTACTTTAAAAATTCCATGCACAACAGCTCCGGAACCACCACTTGCTGCCACAGCGATGGTATATTGCTGACCACCAATAGCCATCAAACCTGCACCACCACCGCCACCAACAGCGATAATTTCATATAACCCGTCTTCCGACAAGTCTACGGAATACATCCCAGCGGTTGCAGATTCAAATATGACAGTTCCTTTGGGAATTCCTCCTGCATCAGTTGAAGCCATCAATAACTGTTTTGAAAATATTTTCATTTATTCTACTCCAATAGCAATAGCCCCAACAACCCATTCACTACCGTTATGTTCATAGACGATATTGTATTTCCCGGTTTCAAATGTTGGAGCTTTTTTAGAAAAATAAGTTGAAGTTCCCAAATTAATTGTTTGAGCTGATGTTAAATTTACTTGCACTAGAATTTGATGAAAAACAGTATGAGTAGTTATGTTTGGCAATGAAAAAGTAACTGTCCCTGTTGGAGATATTCTATTTACAGAATTGTCTGCCAATGAGACCGTCCCACTAGATGCCAACGTTGTTACGCTTTGATTTTTCAGAGCATAAGTTGAACTGATATTATTTCCATTGGCATCTGCTGTTGCTTTATTTGCGGTTGCCGTTACATCCAATTTACCAGAAAGGGCGGAATAAACCGCCCCTGAAGTAATGGCTTTTTCAGAACCGGAAACCGGCGAACTTTCTAATTTTACAGTTCCATTGGTGCTTGATGTCGCCTCTGGAAGATTTTCAGTATATGGATATAAATAATCTCCATCTAAATTCTTCAATTTCACATTTCTGTTTACCATTTTGTTTTTCCTTTACATTTCTTCGTATGAAATTACATCACTTAATTTGGCATAGGTTGAAGATATCTCATTACCTTCCGCATCTGCTGTTGCTTTTGCAGCTGTTCCGGTCAAAGATAAAGCACCAATATCGGAAGCTGTTAAAGATATGTTTTCTGCTAACGATTTATTATTAATCGTTCTAGAAGATGGAACATAATCTGTTAAATCTAATTTTTGAGCCTCCATAATGGATACTTTAAAGTAGCCGATTTGAATACTTCCATTCTGATTAATTTCGCTAATAAAGTTATCATCTGTTGTGTAACTGTATTGAACCGTATTTGCCTCAACAGTATAAATCCACAAATCAGGAACATTTAAAGCCTGAATAAAGAGGTTATCTCCAATCTTATAAGCATCTTTTGAAACAGTATTTAATGCTGAAATCAAATCAGAATAAGAAGAAAAAGAAGAAGCTCTTGAACGACCTTCAGCAATACTTTTTGCATTTGTTGCAATACTTTCAACCTCTGATAATTCTGTTTTTGTTGCATAGGTTGTTGTGATAACATTACCTTCTGCATCTGCTGTTGCTTTTGAAGCTGTTCCTGTTTTATCAAGTTTTGCATCAAAAGCTGTTTTGGCCGCACCTGAGGTTAATGCATTTGTTGAATTTTCAGTTGGTGTCTTATCCAATTGAACAACACCTTTAGCTGTTTCTGTGGCCGTTGGTAAGTTTTCCGTATAGGGATATAAATAATCACCAGCAGCGTTTTTGAGTTTGATTTTTTTTGTTGCCATGTTTGTCTCCTAAGGCTAGTTTGTTTCTTCATAAAAAATTACGTCATTAATTTTGGCGTAAGTTTCACTAATAATGTTGCCCGAAGCATCTGCAGAAGCTCGAGCAGCGGTATCAGTAGCACCAAGTTTTTTCTCCAAAGCAGAATAAACAGCACCGGAAGAAATAATATTGTCGCTACCTGATTGCGGTTGGGCATCAAAGGATTTCTGATTTAATCTTGATGCCGGAATTTTACTTGTATCAGTTGTCATCTTTCACTCCTTACATATCTTCATAGACAATTGCCCCAACTAAAGTGGATAATGTTTGGATATCGTGTAAATATTTTACACTCCATCGTTCTCCTGAACTTAACGGATTAACAAGAACAACCGACTTTCCATCGCTGGATAGACGATAGTTTTCTGGCAAAAGAGCGGTATTTTCTATGATAACAGATAAGATCTGATTATCCGTTCCTAACACATCATTTGATAAAGGTAATAAAACTTGGTTAGCTATAGCTATACCATTTATTGTTGTTGGATAACTACCAATCGTACTTTTTCTTGCTAATTCTACCCAGCCTCTAGCTGAGTGTGTTCCTCCTTCCTTTGCTACTTCTTCATCTGATCCTTCAGCCCAAATTTTAGCATTGTCAGCAATAAGAACTTTTTCAGACACTATTTTTTCAGATTCTTGGCAAATTATTGCTTTTTCACGAGCAATTTCAGCAGATGTTTGTGCAATTTCTACGATATCATTACTATCAGATGTGATTGAAACTCTAATATCCTTTATGGCTTTAGCAACAGTGGGAACTTCTCCATTTTCTGTATTAACAGTAGATAATTCATCACCATGAACAATAGCGTGAAAGAGCGATGAATCGTTTTCTGTTATATCAACAGCTTGATTTAATCTTTTTTGTATATCAGACATTGGAAACCTCTTAATTTAGATTTATGGGTAAAATATTGTGAACTAAAACATGAAGACGAGAATTCATAATCTCTAAATCTCGCATATTTATTTCTGATAAAATATCCATTTCAGCTTCGGATAATGTTGGCCTATCACGTATTTCAAGCTCTGAAGATACTATCCATAAAAGACCATTTAGTAAGCTCGCTTCAAACTGTTGTGTGAAACGTGCTTCCTGCTCTATCAAGCCTAATCCTCCTAAAAGAGTGATATAAAACCATTCAGCTCCTTCCTGTGAGTGGTACTTATACCATGCTTCAAAAAGTGAAAATTGTTCATGATTCATAGTCCATTTAACCGTAATTTTAGACGGCGTTTGGGTGTAACGCCGTCTTTGTCTTGCCGGTCCTGATTCCATTTCTGTGCGAATAATTGCTTCATCAGGTTTGATGGAATATCCTTCAACCGTTGGATATGGTAATTTTTTAGGAAAATATACTGTCATCGATAACTCCCAAATGCCGGATTAAGGGCATAGCGTTGTTCCAAAATCGGCGATAGACCTTCGCCTTTAGAGATATTTTTACCAATAGAGCTTTCAATTTGCTCCACAATAACATCAATTGACACGTTGCCTTGAGCATCTTTATTGGCAGATGCAGAAGCCTTTGTGCCTGATGCGTTGTTATGAACATTAACATTGACATTGACGGGATTTTTTGAGTTTAACTCTGTCCCGAGTGCGTCCATTTGTCCTTTTGTGAAGACGGTTTCTCCACGTTTTGCGATGATCGGGATTTCGTCTCCGACCAAACCGCCGGTATGATAGCGAGGAGCACCTTCAAAAACATCAGGACTAATCTGCCGAGAAGATAAAGTATCCGTACCAATTACACCTCCCGTATGGGCCATAGGCACGCCAAAGTATCCCATTATCCCACTCATGATGGGTTTGATAACGGCATATTGAATGGCCATCCGGACCATACCTTCAACAATAGAATTAACAAAATCCGAAAAACTGGCTTTTCCGGTCATGACGAACTCGGTCAAGGTGTCCTCCATGGCGGTAAAAGAGTTTTTTACAATGTTCTCGGTTGCATTTGCCATGTCGGTTACATCAGCATACGAGCTTTGCAAGCTACGAGTGAGACCGTCTTTCCAATTGGTTGAGCTTTTCAAGGCGGCATCACTTGCTTTTGTGACCATATCATCATAAACACGATTAACATCAGCCTTGAAATCTTCATAGCCGGCCTTAGTACTGTCAAGGTTAGCCAAAGCATTATCACGCCATTCGGCCGCTTTTTGCATAGCCTGATCATATGGATCCTGAAGTTCAAAGACTTTCTTTTTTATGTCCTCTATGTTTTTCTCATAGGCTGAAGTATCAACTGTCGGCAGTTGCTCTGTCTGTTGTTCCAGTTCTTTTTTAGGTCGAAGCTCCGGATTGTTGATATATTCCAGTTCCTTTCGGGCATCCCAAGCATCTTGTCGAGCCGCCTTTAAGAGCAACAACTTTTCCTGAATGGCATCAGCCTGTGGCTTGAAGTCCGGATATTCTGCCGCCAGCTCCCAAACCTTTTTCTCATATTCATCAAGGTTATACTTTGATTCCGAGAGGATTTCAGCCAAGTCATTGGCAAAAATCTCGTATTCATCAAGCATAAAGTTCGGAGCATGACGTTTGAAAAACGAGATGCCGCCGGTGTTTTTTAGCTCTTTTTCAAGATCTTTGACGTTCTTTTCGGCGATTTTCAGCTTGTGCGACCATTCAGCAATGGCTTGGTTTTTCGACAGAGTGTTCATATAGGTCGAGGTTTCCTTGACGGTTTCTGCCATTTGGTCTTTGAGTTTTTGCAATGTGTCGGCATGATCATTGGCGGCACGCTTTGCCACATCGTGACTATCCACGAGCTTATAAAGACCATAAGCCAGTGCTAAAACAAGGCCGGCAGGACCACCAAGAAGAGCCAATGCACCTTTCAAAACATTGGCAGCAACAGTTGTTGCATACATCTGAACGGCGGCCAGTTTTGAAACCTGCCACATCATACGAAGACCGAGCGTTGCTGTAGCTCCAGCTGTCCCGGTTCCAAGAAGAGCGGCATTCAGAGCTAAAACTGAACCTTTAAGAAGTGTCCAAGTTTTGACGATAGCAGCTGCACCCAACCGAACGGTCAAAAGTGTGATAATCGGTTCGATATTATTGGCCAAAGCAAAAAAGGCTTTGCCTGCTACATTTACAGCCGTTGCCAAAGCACCACCGATAGATTTTGCGGTACTGTTTGAACCGGATACAAGCGTGTTAAATTGTTCCAACACACCTTTAATGGCATCATTTAGTCCGCTTTCACCAATGGTTCGGGCAACTTTTGCCATGGCATCTTCAATGTTTGACATCGTTCCGCCCATGGTGTTCATCTGTTCAGCCATAGCTCCACCGAAGTTAATGTTTCCGATAGATCGCAAATATCGTTCGATTTCGGTCGCATTTTTAGCCACTTCTGTTGTAACGCCTTGGAAGATGAACTTAACCGTTTCACCTTCAACTTTGGCTTTGATACCAAAGGTTTTCAGTCTTTCAAACTCGCCAACGGTTGCAGAAGTTACTGCAGAAACAAACTCCAAGATGTTCTTACCAAAGGCTGATGCCGTATTACCATAAGAGGTTAAGGCTTCCATTGAGGGTTCCAAGCCCATCGCCTTTAATCGGATAAAGCTATCAACGATTTTATCAAGTTGATACGGGGTTGATGTGGCAAAGTCTTCAATTAAAGAAAATGCTTCCTTTGCCGCTTTTGCCGAACCGGTCACCGTTTTTAATGAACCTGATAATCTTTCAAATTCGGCATTAACTCCGACAATTGACTTAAATGTTGAGGTTAAACCACGTAAACCAAGATAGGCTCCGGCAAGTCCAGCCGCTTGTTTGAGAACGCCATTAAAGGTTTTGGCCGTTTCATTTATGACTTTCAGATTGTCATTGGCAGGTGTGATGACATTTGTAATCTGCCGAAAAGCCTTTGTGCCGTCCGTCCCAATGGACTTAAACTCCTGACGGACTTTATCACCGCCAACTGCCTCAAGTCTGATGGATAGTTTCTTTGCTGCTCCCATGTATTCCTTCTTTCATGCCATGTATGGCTGTGGGTAAGAGTTCTGTCATTATTGCCATATCAAATCCAAGGTTTTGAGCAATTTCAAAAGCCGTTTTTAGGTCAGGCTCGGAGAGTTTAAGCAAAACTTCCCAAGCCTGATAACCTTCCGCTGTTTTTAAGCTTGTTTCGACGTATCGGCACTTGTGGATTGGGCAGTTTGTTTTTTCGCCACATCCTTGGCAGTAGGTTCGTCCGTCTCCGAAGTGCCATTTTGAGCGGACGTAAAGGCGTTTTTTTCGGCCTCTAAAATCTCCTGAATGCCACAGTATTGTTGACGGAAGTTCTCTGCCACCACCCAAAAGTTTGAAAAGAGTTCTTCAATCTTTTCAGGTGTAAGCGGTGCTTTTTCATCACTTTCTGCTTCCAAAACACCGTCCCATTCTATGATGCCGGCCAACGCTAAACCGAGGATTAGGTTCTGATCGGCGAAGGCTTCACGTTTTGAAACATCTTCCAAATTCGGAATGGACGGATCTATGATACCGTTTTCTTTATTGCTTTTGTAAAGTTTCGCTGTTTCAGATACTCGGTTGTTCATGAAGGCTTTAGCTTCGTAAAACACAGCTGAAGTACAAGGTTTTACTTTAACCTTTACACCGGAGCCGAGTTCTAACCAGTAAGGTTCTTTTTGAATTTTAAGTTTTAACATTAGTATGCCTCCACATCATTAACGAGTGAAACAGTAATCATTTTGCCGAGTGTCGGTTCTTTAGCTCCTTGAAAATCATAGGAACACTCAACACCGCCCGGACCGTTAACCGAACGTTTCGGTTTGGGCAGATAAACCTCATGACAGGTTATGACCAGTTTTTGAGTGTCTGAAATTTGATAGCCGAGTTCTAAATCAACCGGAGTACCGGCACGAGCCTTATCCATTAAGGCATTGTCACCATACCTGACCGAAATCGAACCGGACAAAGAGGCAACGCCCAAGTCAATGGCTTCTACTTTTCCGTCATTTCGGATTGTTTCAATCTTTTCAAGGTTATTTGAGTAAGTAACGCTTGCCGATGTAATATTGGCCAATGCTTTACCTTCAGACTTGATGAAGCCTTGGAATTGAGAAAAACGGGTGTAAGAAAGCACATCGGGACTTGCCGCAATAGTTGTGTTTGAGGCTGTTTCACCTTGGGCCAATAAGGACACCGTTACTTGGGCTTCACCGGATCGGGCGAAGTTAAAGGCGATGCTGTCAGCCTTGACACCCAAGAAACGAATAAACTCCGGTACTTCGGGTAAGCCAACTTCTAACGTATAACTGGGCAGAGAAACCTTGCCACTTTCAAATGTATGCGTAAAAGCACTACCATCTTCGGCTGTTGTTGGTGTCCCAAAGATAGCCTTGAGCCAAATACCGATGTTTCTTAAATCCACCGGTACCGCCAGTTCGCCACCAACGTTGATGACATCTTGAAAAGGTGTTGTCGGGTCTCGACCCAATCCCAACACGTTAGATGAAATCAAACCTTGCTCACTATCTATGGTGCTTGATGCAAACGGCACTTGCGTGTATTTACCGTCCGAAAGTGTGCCGTAGGTACTTTCTTCAGCAATTAATAATTTGGCATTCCAGCCATAAGCTCTAGCCATCTTTGATTTCCTTTCGTTTTCATAGAGTTTGATTTTAAATTTTTATAAAAATCCACGTAATTGAACCGGTATTGCTAATTTCCTCACTAACAACGTTCGTCAATAAGCAATTACCTCGTTCAGTTTCATTTTAATGCGTTTGTTGTTGAATACTGTAAAACCACTGGGATAACAGCCGCCTTAATTAACGGAGCACCTTCTATATACTCCTCAATAATTTCGGGCGGTTTGGGATAAATAAAGTCCGTCAAACCGGTCAGGTTTACATCTGATGAGAGCAACTCACCAATTTTTTCGAGTAGTTCATCCAAGAGTTTATCTCTGTCTTCGGATTTAACCGCTTGGACAATGACCTCGACTTCGGCCTCGTGATTAAACAAACAAATTGGCGGAGACAGAAGTATTTCCGGAACACCTTGCTTGCCGTCACGCATAATCACAAGACCTGATGCCGGTATTTTTTGCGGAGCGATTTCGTTCCTTTTAACCACAACATCTAGTGTTTTAAGCCTTGCAAATAAGGCATTTAGTATCATTTCTCGTTTAGTCATCTTCACTCCAATTCTGAACGATGAGTGACGGGACTTTTTCCTGCCACTTTTTGCTTTCTGTTTCAAAGTTGATGATTTTGGGCATCTTGACCTGAGGGACTAGAATAAAGGCGATGATCGTCTTTTTCCGTTGTTCATGAACCAAGAACGAAGCACCTCGTGAACGATAAACAAATCTTAGTTTTACACCTTTAGACCTCTCATAAAGTGCCGGTGTCATCCGTTTTCCATAGGCTCTTTTCTTAATTGCCGTTGTTGGGACGGCAAGCCAAAAGCCATTGGGCGAGCGAATGACACTTGCAAATTCAAAGCCTTCCATAATTTTAGGTGCTTTGGTATAAACGACACCTGCGGCAGAGATACTTTTCTTAGATTTAGGATAAGTATCACCACGCCAAGTATTAGCCAACCGATTACCTAAACCGGCGGATTTGATTTGATTTCTCATCGTGGTTTTTAGCCCATCGGTCGCTTGCCTGATACCGTTTGTGACAGCTTCAGCTCCGGACCGATAATGCTCTTCCATATATTCTTCCAAATTTCCCTCTAATGCCGCTTTTAGTCGCATGATACCTCCGCACGCCACACAAGTCGGTGTTGTTCTCGTCTTGGGTCTGACATAATACGATATGTCGCACCGCCACATTCAAATGTGTCGCCAACGGCCAAATCAGGTGCATCAGAAACCCTTACTCTGATTAAAGTTGTGGGAGAAATGGTATTCGCAAAACCAACTTCTCCCATTTCATCAGGTGCAAAGACTAAGATCGGAACGGTCTTGCCGTTATACTCCGCCGGTTGCCCCAGTCTCAGGAACAGACTGTCCACCGCTTTTGCTATCATCGGGTTTATTGTCATTGTTTGCTCCTTGCTTTTCTTCAGGTTTTACTTGAGGTTTTTGGGGTGGCGTTTGAGGTGCCGGAGCCTTTTTAACTCTTTCGGCAAACCCTAAAGATATCAAACGTTTTGCTTCCTCATCAGAAACTTCACACTCTTGCCCAGGAGCGAACTCCTGAGCTTTTCCAACCACAAGCGTAATTAACGCCTTTACTTTTACTGCCATGAAAACCTCCTAGCCAATGGTTGCACACAATACCGCATTCGGACGGTATGGAACGACTAATGGTGCTGACTGCAACAATAACCAACGAACGGAAGGATCTTCTTCCAACCAAGATTTTGTAAAGTAGCGAGTAGCCGTCCAGTTGGCTTTTTCGTCGTGGATTGCACCATAGCAACGTGTTCCATCTAAGCCATCACGAGAACCGAGGATGACAGTTTTTGAAGGCAATAAGTTTGTGGTTTGACCGGCATCATTGATATAACTGTCATTATAAACATAGATATCAAAGTCACCGATAGTCCCAACATAACGAGCCTTGCTGTCTTTACCACGAGTAATCGGGTCAGCATTTAAGGTGTTGTTGGTGCCTCTGCGGTAATCCAAATACTTTTCAACTGTTGAGTTAGAACGGAAGATCTTCCAAGCATCAGGATCCATAACCACTGTTTTAGCAACAACACCGGCTTTGTTTTGAATTTCAGAAGCCCAGTCCTCAAGGTTATCAAGAGGTTTAACACCGGATGTAGCCCATGTGTTGGAACCAACCAAGGCCTTAGTTAAGCTGGCATCACGACCAAATGAAACCGTTGTTGATGGATAACCATCGCCCGAAACAATCGTTTGTCCGGTTCTTAAGATTTCAGCGGCCATGACTTCCTCACGACGGGTCAGGTTTTCCAACTGGTCCTGTAATGTTGTGGCTAATGCTCGTTCATAACGTTGAGCGTTTGATAAATTGCCACCGATGATTTCTCCGGCAACACGCTTGAACGGAATGTTCGCATCAAAGCGGCGTTTGTCTTTGACATAAGCTGGCTTGAAAGATTTGGTTGTGTAGCCTTTGTTATCGACCACTTTACCCGGAAGTAAAGGAGAAACAAAAGGTGTAATGCGTGGTTTACTGTCCGTCACATCAAAGTAGATTTCCTCTTTTTCCGATGTTTGAACATTCGGGAAGAATGTGTCCAATAAGAAAGATGAAGGGGTTGGTAAGTTTTCAACGACCTTCGATAAGACATGAGTAGAAAAAATATCCATGGTCTATGCTCCTTGGTTTGATTTTACAAAAATGCTTTTATCTCTGAGCTTATCTGTCAGAGTTGCCACATCAACAGAGGCTTTCAAAGCCGATAAGTTAAATTCGCCGGTTAAATAGATAACGGCTTGTTTATCTTCGGCTGAAGCATCAACGGTTTCGGCTAAAATTGCCTCAGGCTCAGTTGAACAGATGGTGTATTTACCGTCTGATTTACTCAATACTGTTCCTTTTTCATAGGAACCACCTGTGATTGTGGCTAAAATGCCAACTCTTGGAAACTCGCCGGCGAGTAAGTTATCGACCGTTGAAGTTCCTAAATCCTTAAATCCTTGTACTGTCATTATTTGACCTCCATAGTATATGATGCAATACGAGCAGCGACCATATCCGGTGTTTCTTCCTGTTCTTCAACAGAAGGCGAAATGTTCGGATTTGGCACGCTTGCCATGGCTTTTTCAAAGTCTGTTGATTTTTGGGCTGTCGGAATAGTTCCTAAAACAGCCAAGATGTCAGAAGCTGACATATCTGTTTTTGCGAGCAACATCTGAGCGGTTTCTTCTTTACCTTTTACAAGTTCGGAAGCAAACACTTGGCTCATGCGTTCACGCTCGGCCATCTTAATATCCTCGGCCGAAAAGGTGGGTTTTTGTTCATTCATGAATGATTTCTCCATAGGGTTAAGGTCTGACACCAATTCCTCGAATGAGGACAAGCCGTCCGCCAGACCGATACTGACGGCTTTTTGCCCAACAAAGACATCTCCACCACCGAAGTTTTCGATAACTTCCTTCGGGGAGATGTCCCTGTTAAGTGCAACTTTATTGATAAAAACATCAGCCAACGCATCAACGTGCTCTTGAATTTTGGCTTTACCTTCTTCGGTTTCCACGTTTGGTCGTTTGTTCGGGCTTTGCGATGAAACAATCTCTATGGTTTTGTTTTCATCATCCTTTTCAAAAATGGAAACGACACCGATTGAACCGATGACAGCTGTATCGGTTGCATAAATCTTATCACAGGCGGAAGCAATCCAGTAAGCACCCGAGCAACAGTAACCGGATGCATAAGCGATAATCGGCTTTGTGCCACGAGCCTTATAAATCATATCGGCTACTTCAGAGCATCCGTTCACTTCGCCACCCGAACTGTCCACGTCAAGCAAGATGGCTTGAACGGTTGGGTCTTTAAGGGCTTTGTTAAAGTCCTGAGCGAACAGTTCATAAGAGGTCGCTCCACAAATGCGAGTGAACAGGTTTGCATACCTGAACAACGGGCCGGTTACCCTGATAACAGCAACGCCGTCTCGGATAGAAACGGCGTTTGTGTTTTTCATCTCTTTACCTAACTGACTGGCGACTGCTTCAGGGCTTTTGTTGTTCTGCCTCGCTATCGTCATCATCGTCTGCAACATCTCGGGCGTTATTGCCCAAACGGTCTTGTTTAATAGTTTCATGGTTTTCTCCTAATGTTAAACCTAATTCGGCAAGTTTGGCTTTTTCTCTTGCTCTTTGTTCTAAAACTTCTTCCCAGTCTAAGCCTTGACCGGCACATTCAGCCTCTAAGGTTGAAAGTCCTATCTCCATTCGGATTTGGCAGGCTTGGGCTTCCTTAACCGGATCAACCCAGCCACGACCCGGACCGATCCACTTACATCTTGTGTATGCATAGCGGTTCTCATAAAAGTCCGGAGCATCAACCAGTCCTTTGTTAACGGCTTCTTCAAGCCAAAGCTCATAAACCGGTGTAGCCCAATAATCCGAAAGCCATTGACGGCGACCGTTAAAATATCGCCAAGCTTCCAATAGGGCTGAACGAGCGGACGAGTAATTGGTCTTTGAAAAGTCCTTCAACAAAAGCTCATACGGAATGTTTAATCCGGTTCCGATGTGTCGGAGCAAGTTTTCAACGAAAGCACCATATGCCGAGTTCGGGCGAGACGGGGTAAATGGGGCGACCTTATCTCCGGGGAATATCGGAATAATCGAGCCACCCTCTAACTTGACCTGCCAGTCCTTTTTGGCATTTAAGTATTCATCGCTTGAACCACCGAACAGTTCGTTAAGGCTTTCATTATCCATCGGCGTTTCAATAAATGCGGCAATCATTGCGTTTACAATGGCGGCTTGCAGTTCTGACCGCTCATAATGATCGAGCATTTTGAACATCGGCATTATGGAACTGAGGACAGGCTTTCCACGATTTTGACCTATGCGGCTGATGTCGTGAACGTGTAGAACTCGTCTTCGGCCAAAAGGAGTAAAAGCCGAAACACGCTCCCAAGACGCAGTTCCTGTCCAATAATCGCCCGGATGGTCTTTTTGAATGTGATAGGCAATGGGGGCTCCATACTTATCAATTTCAATACCACCTCGGAGTGTTTTGGTATCGCTGACATTGTTGGGGTTTGATAATCTGTCAGGCTCTACCAACTGTATGGCCGTTGAAAAAGGTCTGTCTTTCAACCATAACGGCAACGCCAAAGCCTCGCCATTGATAAGGCAGGACTTGAAAACTTGTGTCGTTAGGCCATGAAAGTTTAACTTCTTGGCGGCATCGCAGTTAAATGTTTCTGCCCACGATCGCCAAAGACCTTCCACCTTTACTTGCCATTCTTCTTCCCATTCCTTGGTTTTGCCTAATGCTTTATAATCCGGCTTGACCGACAAGCGAAACCCTGTGCCGACAATGTTATCGGATAAGGTTTGCATGGCACCCGAAGCCACACCATGGTTACGGGCCAAATCCCTTGAACGGGCAACAATTGTATTTAATTCCGGAAGTAAGTCGCTGTCCGCCGACCCACGTCCGGGTTGCCAAGATGCAATCTCTCTTAAAGAGTGCGAGGCTGATTTATGTGATGTGTCTGTCATTAGAATGCCACCTTTATCATACGTCTGCGAGAGGTTGTCGTTTTACCTTCGGCTGCCGCAATTTGAGATTTTAGACCTGAGATATAACTTTCCAAAGCCGCTCGTGAGGTTTGGTTATAAGTTACCGAACCGAAATTGCCGACATTAACCGAAACTTCCTTGGCTCCAATGAGCAGTTTATGGTAGGCTTCTTCTGCCTCAGCCAATCGTGTTTTGAGTATTTCTTTATCTATAACCATGGATTATCCACCTTTGTTGGTTGCATTTGAATAAATCGTTTTTTCTTTTGAACCGGAACAGCCGAGCTTTGGGCCGGAATAACGGCTTCTAACTCTTGCCATGCCTTTTCACTTAATCGGTCTAGGCCATAAATTGCAGCTCCGGCACGAGCATAAACTCGGCAGTCTAAGGCTTCGTTTCGTCTTGCCGGGTCTTTTTCCCATACAGGTTTTGGATAGCCGTTACTGATTTTCACGACTTGTCGTTCAGCGGTCAGCTGTTTAAAGTATTCCTCAGAGTATTGAGGGAAATGACATCGCCCGAAATCTGTTGCATTTTCACCAATGCGTTCCATCTGCAACCACCGGTAAAGTTCGGTCTTAACAACCGGACCCGATACGTTCCAAACCTTCAGGCCTTTCTTTTTCGTGTCGGCCTTAGAGGTTGACAAGAGCATTGCGGTGTCTCGGCTTTGACCTTTAATGGCCACAACGGTATGAGCCTGACTGGCTCTTGCACCGGAGCCACCCCAAACGGCTTGGTTAAAGTTTTTGACGAAGTTATAAACGTCTTGGGTTGCGTAACCGGAGTCAACACACATCACCCGAATAGGCATCGTGATACCGCTTTCGTGTGGGTAGTCCTTATGAAGCACATTTTGTAATTGCCACCATACGTCAGGTTTTGCCGTATCGCCGTCAAGAACAAAATACTCCACCGACCAACTTTGCTTTTGTCGTCCCCAAGCCACAACCTCGCATTCGATACGGTCTTTTTGAATATCCACACCGGCGGTCAGGAATAGGCCACCGCTTGGAACCGTTCCAATCGGGTATGTTTCCCTTGTTTCATACAGGCGTTGCCATTCAGGTGCATCACTTTCTTGTTCAAATGTTTCACCCAAGATGGTGTTTTGAAAACCTTGTATTAAACTCGGGTTTTTCTTGGTCTTTTCGTAGATGTCCACACATTCTTTCCACGACAGCCACCCAACCGGAGAGTAAAGCGATGACAAGTGAAATCCTGCCGTTATACCATCGCTTTGGGCGGTTGCCTGCCAATGGCCATTTGCCAGCATCTGCGTTTTATAATGCTCGCCGATGAGCTTATTACAATGTTCGCACTCATAATAAACATTATCGCCTTCAGCTCGTATCTGTGACCATTCCAACTTTTGAAATCCGCCACAGTAAGGGCAAGGCACCACATAATAGCGTTTGTCCGATGTTTCGAATTCACGCTCGATATTTGATAATCCCTTGATGGTCGGGGTGGACACCAAAAATATCTTTTTCCTTTTATTAAAGGTTGCTGTTCTTCGTTCGGCTAAAAGTATTGGATCACCTTCGCCGTCAATGTCCTGAGGGTAACCGTCCACTTCATCCATAAACAGGTATCGAGCCGGCATGGAACGAAGTCCAACGGCCGAGTTTGCACCGGTCATCACAAGCACACCGCCTTGAAAATCCTTTGAAAGCATCGTGTTGCCTTTATCACGAGAGCGAGGCGAACTGACCAGATTTTTTAACGCCGGACAGTCCTCGATCAACGGGTCGATACGCTGACGGGAGTTTCGCTTGGCCATTTCCACAGTCGGTGACACCGCCATTATCGGACCGGGAGCCTTGTGCATGATGTATCCGATCCAGTTATTGCCACATTCGGTTCCGCCGATTTGGGCTCCTTTCATAAAGACAACTTTCTGTATTGGGCTCTTGGGCGATAAACAGTCCATAATCTCTCTTAAATAAGGCGTTCTTGATGTTCGCCAACGTCCGGGTTCGGATGCCGATTTACTGGACAGGACACGATATTCATCGGCCCAGTCTGAGACCGACATATATGAATCCGGTTCAACACCACGAAAAAACTCGCTTTCAATATAATCTGCCGCATCAAAGTTCTCGGTCGATAACGTCCTTGCTTTCTGATAAGAGTTTTCGGATATATTCATCTAACACCACCACCGTTTTGTGTTCGTCTGTTTCCAATGCCGCCGCAATGAGAGCTCCGTATCTTGTTGGAAACGAAACGAACAAATCTCTTAATGATCTGCCTAGGTTGAATGCGTGTAATCCTGCCTTTTTGCGGTCAATTGTTTCTCCTGTAATCATTTTGAGCTTTGCCTTGGCAAGCATAGCCCGATAATAAATGTCTGCCGTTTTTGCCTGTTGAAAGTTTGACATCCCGTTTTTGGGCATGCTACCGCCGTCAGATGTTTCAAATAATGGATCAGCTTTTCTGCTTTTGGCCGGGTCAGTGTTCATGAACCATTCCTTATTGGCTTCCTCCACATCAATTTTTCCATCAAGCGTTTTATGTATGCGACCGGAGTTAACGGCTGTCTGAACTGCATTAAGCCGAACTCCACGTATTCGGGCATATTCCCGAAGTGAAACCTTTGTCCCATTTATTTTCCCTTTTATGCAACAATTAACTGGATATAATTGTAAATCCAAGCATTCATTGTGTTGTGTTAAACCTAATCAATGAAAGGACTTATAAGATGACAACACAAAAAAACAAAACCAAATCAGCCGATGTTATAACCCTTGAAGACTTGGGCAACAAACTGACCCAAACGCTCAATGAGATAACATCACCGGATACGGACATTAAAAACACTTCCAAGCAATTCAAAACGGCAATGATGGCCGTCATGCTGACAAAGGAAGAAGGCGTTACCATTAAAGAACTGGCCGATAAACTCGGTTGGAAAGAAAACTCCGTCCGAGGGGCCATGTCAGTCTTGGCAAGTAAGCAAGTCGGAGCCACACTTACGTCTGAAAAGAAAGACGGGGTTCGCAGATACCGACTGATCGCTATCGCACCCGAGGTTGATGAAACTCCCGAAACAATCCAGTAACAAAAAAGGTGCGGTTAACAGCCGCACTTTTTCTTTCTCTTTTTTTAAGCCTTATTCGACTTCAAACCATTCCATACAGGTCATCAGCAGGTGGTCGTAATTCCCGGAAGTCGCTTCAGCATAGAACTTATCTCGTTCTTCCTTAGATAAACCGGCTTGTCTCATAGCACGTAGGCAAATTCCTAAGATGCTGAATGCGTTTCCGTTTTGACCGATTAACTCGACTGTGATATCAGGATATTTGGGCATGTTTCTCCTCCAGTTCTTTAAGTTCTTGCATAATAAGTTCTCTTTCTTTGAAACCTTCTTGGCCGATATTAATGATAGCACCGCCTTCTTCCATAGAAATAAAGCAGACCATTAAATTGATGTCGTCTGCTTTTAGTTTCTCTTCAAATTCAATAATTCTTTCTCGTATTTTTTCTAGCCTGTCTTCAGCAACTGCCGTATATTTCTTTTTGTATTTTTGCTCGAATGGTTGGTAACCGTAGTAATCTCCGTTTATTTTGAAAACCGCTGTATCCACAAACGCTCTTTCTTTATCAAGAAGTTGTGCGGCGGTTTTAATTTTTGCCAAATACTGTTCCGATAATGCTTTCTTTTTCATTTTAGTTCTCCTTCCAAACTGGTTCTAAATCGCCACTTTCTAAATCGGCAGTGTATCCTTTGAAGTTTTTCAAATCTTCTTGTGAGCTAAGGCTAACCCCACCGATGGACTTGATAACGATACCGTAGGTTTTTGTTAACTTGGCTAAATCCTTTGCAAAATTCTCATACCTGCGTGTGGCCTTGGTAGGTTTGTAGGCATCCGCATCAACATAGTAATTGAAATCCCTATGTAGGCGGTCTTTCGTCATTTTTCTCTTAAAGGCCTTGATAAATGTTTCTAAGTCGCAACTGAGTTCTTCGGCGAATTCGTCTGCGGTATGGCGACCCCATCGGCTGTCCATCAAGCCTAAGGTCTCTTGAGGTGTAAACCCGGCTTTATCTTGGATAATCTTAAAGGTGGCCTCCCAAATCTCGGCCATGTTGTCTTTACCGGTGTAGTTTGAGGCTGTTCTCCAAAATCCCCATTCTTTATTTTGTGTTGGTAATGTTGTCATCGTTCATTCCTTTCCATCTTAAGTTTTGCTAGGCTATCCTTGCCTTTGCTTACACTTATAGTATTGCTTGGAATTCGAATTATATCCAGTTAATTCTGCATTTATTTTGAAAATAAGTGCTTGTTTTTCAATAATTTTTATTATTTTATCGTAATTTCAAAACGACTGGCTTCACTTTCGGGCTTTTTAAGCAAAACTCCATGCTTTTCAAGGACTGCGGCGATTTCATCTGCATCACCGGACCATGATAAATAGCATTCGCCATATTTGAGTAGGTCAGCGTTATCTTGACTATGGTAAAAGACCACTTTGGCTTTATCGACCGGTACCGCTCCCCAAGCACACTTTTGACAGTCTTTGAAGTTCTGTCTTGCAAAATACCCCAGTTTGCGTAACTCTTTAAAGGCGTTGTTTAAGTTTTCTTTATTGTAAAACATGGTAACCTCCTTATTGTTTAATCCCTAAGTAACGGCAGTAAGCTGAGCCTGAAGGATCAGCGTAAAGCGTTTTATGGCCCTTGCAGGTTAAGGCGATGACCTGTCGCATCCCGTCGTCATCGTAGCCGCCTTTGCCGGTTAAAAACCCGTAATCGGCCATTGGGTTTTCACAAACCGCTTTGTAGGTTTCTTCGTCTAAGCGGATGGTTTCGGTGATCTTAACTTCGGTTGCTTCGTTACCGTATCTTTTGGTTAACTCCATGACTTCTTTTAAGTCACTTGGTTTGCGTACTAAGTAGGTTTTAACTGTTTTCATTTTAAGCTCCTTTTGTTCTTGTTTTTCAAGGCGTTATCTGCCTTTCCTTACAATTACATTGTTGCTTGTTATACGAAATTTATCCAGTTAATTCTGCATCATTTTCGGTTATTTCTGCTTTATTTTCAATAAGTTGGGCTTTATTGCCGGTATATTCCTCCCAACGCCTGATGATGACGTCACAAAACTTCGGATCTAGCTCAATTAATCGGGCAGAACGACCCGTTTTTTCGCACGCAATCAGCGTCGAGCCGGAGCCTCCGAAACCATCTAAAACGATATTCCCGATTTTAGAGCTGTTATTTATAGCTCTTTCCACCAGTTCAACCGGCTTCATTGTCGGGTGTAAGTCGTTTTTGACCGGTTTATTGTATTCCCAAACGTCTGCCTGATCCCGGTCACCACACCAATGATGTTTTTGTTCGGCATTCCAACCGTAAAGAATAGGCTCATATTGTCGCTGATAATCGGCTCGGCCAAGGGTAAAGGTGTTTTTTTTCCAAATGATGAAGGTCGACCATTTGCCACCGGCATTGATGAACGAGTTATAAAGGGTATGCAGTTCAGATGAACTCATGCACACATAGGCGGCACCTTTACAATACATCATCATATTGGATAAGCTATCCGTCAGAAACTGAGCAAAACCTTCGCCAAGGTTATCGTTCATAATCTTTCGGCCACCGAGTGAACCGGCATGATAGCGAATGCTGTCTTTCATGGTGGAGCCATAGTTCACGTTATAAGGTGGGTCTGTGAAAATCATCTCGGCAACATCGTCCTGCATCAGCTTTTTAACGTCATCTATCATGGTGGTATCGCCACAAATCAGACGGTGTCTGCCCAGTTGCCAAATATCGCCACGCTTTGTGACAGCTTCCTCGGGTGCTTCCGGAACTTCGTCATCATCGGTGCTACCGGACGACTTTACCTCTCCGAACAGTTGGATTTCGTTTAGTTCGTCCGGATTAAACCCAAGCAGGTTCAAATCAAAGTCTAATTCCGAGAGTTCTTCCATTTCAAGGTGGAGCATCTCTTCATCCCATCCGGCATTTAGAGCAATCTTATTGTCGGCTATGACCAAGGCCCGGCGTTGTGTTTCGGTTAAGTGAGGCAACCTGATGACTGGAACCTCTGTCATGCCAAGACGTTGTGCGGCCATAAGGCGACCATGACCGGCGATTATAACATCATCATCTCCAATCAGGATTGGGTTTGTGAAACCGAACTCCTTAATGCTTGCCACAATTTGGGCGATTTGTTCATCGTTATGTGTCCGAGAGTTTCGGGCATATGGGATGAGCTTTTCGGTAGGATATTTTTCATTAAATTCCATGTAATTCTCCATAAAAAATGCAAAGTGACCAGCCAGATTTACAAGTGACCAGTCAGAAAAAACAAGACACCCTCAAACCCCAATAAACACAAGGGTTTCCGAGTATGGATGACCAGTAAAGAAAAAGGTGTTTTGCTAGAAAAATCGGGCGGCTTGCGTCCCCGCATACGAACAGAGTCCAGGAAGGACCCGTTGCCCCGGAGCTGTCCAAGATAGTATCTCGTTAGTATGATACTAACCACCCAAACGGACCAAAATCCGAGAGAGTATGTAGATAGTATGATACTAACCGGGTAATCCGCCTGAAAACCGAGATACCGTCTTGATAGTATGATACTATCTGCCTATTGTGACGGGACGGTCGGGCTATGGTTTATCATAGCGAACATATATGCAAATCTATGCGAATATATGTCCGATATATGTGCAATATAGGGCGATATTCCGTCAGAATAGCCCACATATATGTCTTATATGTGAGGCAACACCGACATATAATGTTATATGTTCGCATAGTATGATAATATCCGGCAATTCTGCCCAAAAGTCGGGATTATATGTCGTTAGTATGATACTATCGCCCAAAATCACCGGATATTCCTTTCTGAGATAGGCAAATGAGATACCAAGATTTCCGGAATCTTACTATCTCAATGTGCGATTGAGATTCCAAGATTTTGGGATATTATTTCAAGAAGTGGCGGATTTCCGGGATTCTTGGGCTCTCATTAGTGAAACAAGATAATAAGATTTTGAAAATCTCATTATCTCAATAGGCAATTGAGACATTAAGATTTCGGGATTTCTTATATCTTGACCGCCTTTCTTGGAATAGTCAGAAGGCACACCTTTTAACACAATTTCACCCAAAGTTGGGGAGCAGTTGTCATAGTGAACTATCACATATTTGGAGACCAACTATGACATCAAAAAGGAGGATTTGTGATAGTGAACTGCTAACCCAACTCGGGGTCTTGGTATCTGAAATGGGGGAACAAGATACCAAGATATCCGATTTCTGACTATCTGAATTTCAAACTCAGATAGCAAGATTTCGGGATATTATTTTCAGAAGTGCCGGATTTCCGGGCTTCTTCGGGTCTGATATATAATTTCAGACATTCAGATTTTGGATTTCTGAAAATCTGAACCGCAAATTCAGATACTCAGATCTGAGGGTTATACCAAACCATTTCGGCATAAACGGGCGAAAACCGGCTTTGTTAAATCCAATTCTTCGGCCAGTTCAATCGGGGTTTTGGCCACCGAGATGGCGGTATTTGTCTCGACACCTGACTTGATGGTCTTCACAACTGCACTTGGCAGTTCGGCTCGGCCTATACAGGAGGAGAGATAGACAAAGCACTCGTCGTTATCTTCCAAATAACGAAGAGCTAAACGGCGAGCATAGATGTTCAGGGTTACATCTGCCTTGCTGCCGTCTTTAGTCCAAGGCGAGCCACCACCGATCGGACAGGCAGTAGAGTAAAAATCACAGGCCAATTTGCGACCGGTAATGCCGCAGTCTGCGATGGAGGAATGCAATTTGAAACTTCCGGTACCGTTAACAATGATGTTGTCGGGCTTTTCTCCGAGTGTTTCAGTGATAAAATCTGTTAAATCTTCCGGTTCTTTCATCGGAATGGCAACGACAGCCGTTTCAATTCGGCCGTAGTCGTTTAAGGTTATCTGTGTTTTAATGTCAATGCCAAGGTTTTGGCTTTGACGAGCTTTAATGTACAGGGCATTATTAAGGGTGCGAGCGAGATAAAGTTCTCGGTTAATCAGTCCTTCACCTTTACAGGCATAACCGACAAATACACCTTGGTCACCCCAACCATTGGCTACTACGCCTTGGTTGATGTCTGCGGACTGCTGACCGATGAGGTTGATGACTTCGATTTTACGAACATCTATGGCATTTTGTCCCCACACTTCGGCGTATTTTTCATCATAACCGATATCTCTCAGGGCATTTTTAACGAACTCTTTGACATCTGACAGGACAACTTTTCCTTTGATTTCGCCTCCTAAAACGACGGTGTTGTCTTTGAGCAGAACCTCAACGGCATATTTGACGTCCGGGTCTTGGGCGATCATACGGTCAAGGATATAACTGGAAATATAGTCGGCCGTTTTGTCCGGATGTCCGAGCGAAACGAACTCTGCTGTTTTTTTCATCTTTTCTCCTTTTTGCTTATAAAAAAAGGCCCGACAGATGAACTGCCGAGCCGGATGCTATATGTAAAAATGTATAAACGGGACGATTGCGTAGAACCATCCCGATTATACCCTTATTTATAGCGATTTCTTTTGAAAGTGTCCACTCATTTTTTGCACTCTGCATTTTTCCTTTCCTTTTAGGTAAAACTCAATCTTTACAATGGCTTTATCATACTTGAGCATTAACCTTGTTCTGCAAAGGCCAAATTCTCGGCATAAAATTTTCCAAGGAATTCGGTTGGCCCGTTTCCAAACAAGGCGGCGTTCATCAATCTCTAAAAGTGGTATCCATTCTAAAGTAACAGTCTCCCATAAACTTACCTGTGCCTGAGTTGGACGTGGCCGAACCGGTCGGCGGTCCATCAAAGCGATTTCTTGCGGCGTGTATATAATCTCGGGCATCAAACACCGATATTTGGGAGAACGGACAGGCGGCAACAACCGATCCACATAGGCGGCTGTTTCCAAGTTTGCTTTGATTTCTGCGATGGTTTTAGGTTTCATCCGGCACCACCTTTACTTTGCTAAGCACATCATGACAGATGTCCGTCATAGTCTCCATTTCCGAGTAAGCGAGACCGTTTTCCTTGCAAAACCATTTCCGGACGGCTTTACGCCAGTCAACGGCAATGTATTTCTTGCCGTTCATCCAACCACGTTCTTCGTTCCACCGAACGAAGGCTACAGGGTCAATTGTATATCCACTTCGTTTGCAGTATTCAGCCACTTCTTCAACGCTCGGAGCACCGACATATCCTGACTTATCCACATTTTCAGCCCCTTTATTTTTATTATTTTTAATAAAAACATATCCGGACTCTTCATCTCCTTTATCCTTTTCCTTCTCCTTATCAGGTTTTTCGTTGGCGGAATTTGGTGGAGGTTCAGAAACCTTAAGGTTTTCCTTTTCACGTTTTGGCCGACCACCTTTTGAGCCGCCAGCCTTACGTTTTTCGCAGGTTTCAAAATATTTGCGATTATTTTCATCGATGCCTGCTTGCAAAAAATTAAAACGGTCTTGAACTTTTTCCGATAAATTTTTTGTGATTTTTCCGTACAGAGCGTATTCACATAGAGCCTTAATTAAATTCGCACATTCACAATTTGTGAAATTATACACAGAAGCAAGGAACTCCGCCGGATAAAACACGAATGACGTTTTTCTATCCATTTAGTCCTCCTTTGAAAGATCTACGACCATGATAACTGTCTTAGGAGGCATCTTTCCTGTTTTCTTATATTCAGCACTTGTTTTAATTCGACGAATACCTTGAAGCCATTTAAGTGAAAGCAAGGCTCTGCGGTAAGAACGAGTTTTTTGACGGCCGATTTCCTTCAGCTCGTCAATTTCTTCTTGTACCTCGTTTTCCCAAAAGATAAGTTGGCTGTTATCCATGCCCATTAACTTATCAACAGGAATGGTTTTAATCATTTCATAAACAGTATTTTTCGATTTTCTCATAGCTTTTTATCCTTTCATGTTTGGTTGCTACATGAGGTAAAAATCCACGAGAGGTCGAAAAAGTACCAAACGATATCAAATTTTTTTCTTTATTTTCTCAGCAATCCTTTTTGGTGTTCCTTTTGACATTTTAAGTGATTGATAAACATCATTTAATTTTTCTCCTTGAAATAGTCGTTTTATAAATTCCTGTTCTTTTTCTGAGAGCATTTTTAATAAATATCTTAAATCTATTTCATTTTCTAAATCCTCTAAACAAAACTTCGAAGTAAGTTCAAATCCTTTTTCTTCTGACATACGATTTAATGACTCATTAAAAAAAACTCCCGACTTCATGCTAAGTAGTCGGGAGCGAAGTATTTGCTGTGCCTTTCGTTTTATGGCTATAAAAAGTAGCTCATCTGGGATATCTTCTTTTTTGTAAAATCTTTCGATATAAAAAAGAGCGAGTTCCTGAAGTAGGTCGTCTCGCTCTTGGTATTGAAACAAATTTGTTTTATATAAACTCGCCACATGAATACGAATATACATTTCAATTTTTGGTGGAAGTCCACCGCCATGTTTTTTCAACATATATCATCCTTTCGTAAAAATTTTGGGGGATAGTTACAAAAAAATGATATGCTTTCGGCTATATAAACGAAAGGATTAAATAATTTTTTCCGTAGGAAAATTAAATAAAAATAATATGTTATGTCAAACGCATATAACCGTATGGAATCCAATACATACGGTTATGTCAATTTTATAAAAAATCAGTGCGAATCGTAAACAAAACCATATTTTTTAAGTTGCTCGCTCCATAAAAGAGGGATTTGGTTTCTGGTAAAGACTTGTAAATTAAGCAATCGTGGTTGTTTTCCCTCTATAATTGCATTAATAATTTCGGGAGCAAGAGAACATAATTTTAAAATGCGTCCCATATATGTCCTATCAATTTTTTCTCTTCGGGCTAATTCTGCAATTGTTAAATTTGTTCTTTCCAACAAATCTTGCCATTTAAAGGCTTTGGAAACGGCATTTATTAAAATCTCGTCTTTTTCAGGTGTTTCTGACGGAAGAGGATTGACTATTTTTACTCGACCTCTTTTACGAGCCAACGTAACATTATAAGTAAATTCCAGTGTTTTTTTATTAAACTCGTTTTGAAATTTAATATTATCATCAAGCAACGATACACCAAAACTATTAAATCGAATGACAACTTTGCCTTTGTGTATAATGACTTTATCAACAAGTTGTTTTATGATTGACTGTAATGTTGCCGGTTCAAAATGCTCAAAAACTTTATCAACCGACTGTACAATGTCAAAAATTTCTCTTACGCCATACTCAGGTTTGTACGGTTTAATTTGATGCACTAATTCTTGAATAATTTCTGGAGATTTGAATGCATTTCTAACTTTATCCAAAACAAATCTATCTAACTCACCTGCTGGAACACTTCCTGTTCTACATAAATGATGACCTTCTTTAACAGCTTTTGATGAAGTATAATACTCGTAATATTTATTTTTTCGTTTGCAACGGGTAGGTGTCATTGTGCCGCAACATTCACATTCTACAAGGCCTTTTAATAATGAATTTTTAACAGAACGGGAGGGGGCAAAACGTTCTCGGCGGTTAAGCCTTTTTAATTCTTGTACTTGATTCCACAAATCCATAGGAATTATCGCTTTGTGTAGTCCATCAAACAATTCTGTTTTGTAAGGTATCTTTCCAATATAAATAGGATTACGGAGTAAATTATTAATCATCGCATGGTTAAAAGACAAGGCAACTTCTCCTTGACTATTACGAACTTTACGAGCTTTAGAGTGATAGCCCATTTCGTTGGCGTTTCTGCTCACTTGAACTTCTGATCGACAACGTAAATATTCTTCAAACAGATAGCGAACAATTTTTGCTTCTTCCTGATTAACTACTAATTTTTTATTTTTAACATCATAGCCAAGGGGAACGCTACCACCAGTCCACATACCTTTTTTCTTGGTGGCGGCAATTTTGTCTCGAATACGTTCAGCACTTACTTCTCGTTCAAATTGGGCAAACGATAATAAAATGTTTAAGGTCAGTTTACCCATGGAATCGCAAGTATTAAAATTTTGTGTAACAGAAACAAAAGAACAATTATGTGCATCAAGCGTTTTAATCAGTTGTGAAAAATCTAGCAAAGAACGGGTTAAGCGGTCAATTTTATAAACAACAATCATATCAACATTACCATTTTGCACATCAGACAATAGTCTTTGAAGGGCAGGACGTTTTAATGTGCCACCGCTATATCCACCATCATCATAGTGCTCAGGTATCAAAACCCAACCTTGTTGTTTTTGGCTCTTGATATAGTTTTCACCAGCCTCTCGTTGAGCTTCTAAAGTGTTAAACTCCTTGTCTAACCCTTCTTCTGTTGATTTACGAGTGTATACTGCACATCTGATTGTTTTCTGTTCCATGTTTACTCCTTATATCGTTCTAATCCAAAAAAGTAGTTTCCCGATATTTTGCTACCGGTTATCAATTTTGCGATACTGGACAGGCTTTTATATTTCATTCCATTATATTCAAAGCCTCCCATAATTATTTTGACTGAGTGTTCAACACCTTTATATTCACGAACAATTCGTGTTCCGTATGGCGGTAGTGCTTTATGCTTTTTTGTTGACTCACAAATTTCTGCAATCATCTTTTTAGTTGATGCTTTCAAACCGCCTAATTCCAGTTCTTGCATACGATAGGCAATTCTTGAAATGTAATAATCCTTTTTTTGGATTTCACAATCGGTTTTAAAGTAATGCTTCCATAAACGACGTAATTCGGTAAGCGGAAGTGTTTCTAATCTTGCGATTTCTAGTGCTAACTGCATTTTTCGACTCCTTTCGATTTGTTTACATCGCTATGAATGCTTGGATTTTTATTTATATCCAGTTCTTTCTCAACTATTTCGCCTTTTTCTAACTTATCTAAATATGTTAAAAATTCCGGCAGTATGGTTTTTACTAAATTTTCTGCTAGGGTCATTTTGACCTCCTTTCGAAAGGTAAAAATCCACAAGGAGGCAAAAAAGTACCAAACAGATAAAAAATTTTTTGATTATTTTGTAATTCATTGAAAATAAATAAAAAAACTTATTCAAAAAAATGACACTCATCAGACTTAGATAGTTACGAACAATCCAAGGTATCAGTCAAAAAAATAAAAAAAGGTATTGTAAATTACAAAATTCTGAAGTAGATTAAACTCATGCAGAAAGTTAGTAAGAAAAAGTGTATATTTTTTTCGGTTTTATCTTACTAACCTCGACCA